>NZ_JAHKSQ010000016.1:0-40621 GCF_018862045.1 Roseovarius sp. PS-C2 | reverse complement strand
TGGTAGGCCCGGAGGGTCCGTTATGACAGTGCAATTTCAATGGGTTAAGTCAAAGTGGGGAGGGCCAAAACCTATCAAATCCCATAGAACATAACGGGAAACTTTCCCACCTTTCAGTCGAACTGTTCAGGCTGGCATATTCCAAGAGCGCGGCCAGATTCTTATGGATGAATGCGCTTCAGCGGCTGATGCATTTTGGGCGGCATTGTTGTTGGAAGGCAGCCGTAGCCCTTGTGAGGATAAAGGGCATGCTGAAGATACACAAAACATGCCCGCGTATAACGGAAATATTGCTCCTGTAATTCTAGAAGCTCCTCGGTAAGGAAGCGATGATTTGATGGCCCCTTGAACAATTTACGAGATTGTTCTTCCATGTTCCTGAAAGTTAATCCTTCTGGATGTGTTCCCCAATTGCAGTGCGCATATTGGTTTCTGACGCTCTTGCACCACCTAATAGCGCCAAGGGCTTCACCATACTGCGCCTCCAACTCGATTGCTTCAAATTCAGGTCGAAGGATAGCATCCGCCAAATCAATCCTGGTCCCTTCATTTTTCAGCCCATAGAACATTGTCATAATTGATTTGCGGGTCTTTTCGGACATTGCGACTCGCAGGCAATCGCACAGTTCCCATTCTATTTCGCCGTAACCGGCGAGCATCTGAGCTACCAGCATTGCTTGCCTCGGATATTCATCAAATGGTGCTACGATGCGGGGAGGAGATGGTTTTTTCATAGGTGTGCCGTGCTTTGATGACGAATGGCGAAATGTCCTAAAACTAAGACACGATAGCATTTTTTCGCGCAAGTGGATGATCGCCATGAAAGTCTCTTAGATCAACCGCGCCACACCTTGGCGATCTCGGCCTCGGCCGCGCGCAGGCCGCCGGTGGCGAGTTGCTTGCGCTTGGCGGTCTGGATGTAGACTCGAGCCTCGTCTGCGCTTTCATCGCCAAGAACGGACATGATCACATCCTCGGACGTGCCGAGCTCGGCCAGCAGGGTGGGAACGCATTTACGCAGGCCGTGCGCCGTGAGGCCGTCTGGCAGTTCCGGCACGTCGCGCACGAAAGCAGAGAAGCGCATCGATGCCGATTTCTCGGAGTATGGCGCTCCGCGCTCGGACTGCCACCAGATCATTTCCTTGTATCGGTCGCCCAGCTCGTCGCGCAGGATTCCGAGAATGGGGATCTCGACCAGGTTGCCGGTCTTGCGGTGGCGCACCGTCAGGTATCCGTCACGCACATCCTTGATGCCCATAGTGCGGATGTCGGAGATCCGCTGCACGGTGAACAGAAGCAGGGCGAGGGCGATCCGGGCGCGGTGCCCCTGCGGATAGTGGTCCTTGAACTTCAGGACGTGATCGAGCGTCCATGCCTTGTGACCCGGTGTCTTGCCGCTCGGCAGGCGCACGCTGGCCGCAGGGTTGGCGCGGGCCAATCCGACTGTCTCATCGCAGGCCCAAGAGAAAGCGCTGCGCATAGCCTTGACGAAGTTGCGGGCCGCGAACCTCCTGTCACCGAAGCCATCGCGCACTTGGGCGAGTGCAGCTGGTGTCAGGTCAGCAACCGGCGTCGGCCCGTAGACACGGCAGAATCGCCTGTAGAAGTTCGCGCGCTGTGTCCGGGTATTCTCTGCCAGCTGAGCGAATGTGGCGCTGGCCTGATACTGGCGCAGGAGCCATTCGACAGATCCGCTGTCGACGCGCTCGGCCCCTTTGTTCGGCTTGTCGTGTCCAGCGTCCCATTTGCTGAATAACTCGTCGTATTCCTTGCGGAATTCCGGGGTTCCCTCGGCTGTGCGCAGGCGTGTCTTGCTCCATCCCGGCGGGCTGAAATACCAGCGGCGATTGCCGTGGCGATCTGTGTCGGAATAGAGGTATTTGCGACGGGCGGTCATATGGGCGTGCTGAAATCCGGTGTCACGGTATCGCGGTCCAGCATTGCCTGTTCGAGGTCATCGCGCAACCAGAACCGGCCACCAGTGGCTTTCTGCCCCTTTGGGAGTTCACCTGCGTCGACCGCGCGAAGGAAGGAATTCAACGACATTCCACAGTAATAGGCGGCGATCTTCGCCTTCATCCTGAACGGAGGAAAGGGATATGTGCCGCCGTCTGGCATGTCAGGTTTCAGTTTCGCGCTTGGTCTGGCCGGGTTCGGCTGGCATCACGCGCCAAGCGCCATCACCACCAGCCCTGCGGATAAAGCATGTCGGGCACAGAACGCCGCCAGGATCGTCTGTCGCATCAGCCCCGCCCATGACGCTGTTCCACAGATCATTCGGCGCGAACCAGTTTACGTTCTCGCAACAACACTCCTGGCAGCGCGTATCACCCAGCTGCTCGGCACCCTGCTGTGGGCTTCCAGCCCGCTCTGCCATCCGCTGGCGCATCAGTCCCGGCTGGGCCGGAAACGCTTCCTGTGCGGCCTCCAGCTGCGCGGTCACCAGTGCGAGTTCGTTTTCGGCCTTCTCGGCCCGCTCAAGCGCGATGCGCAGGCGTTCGGCTTGGTATTTCTCGGCGCTGTCGTAGATGTCGGCGTCGACATACTTGTGAAATTCACGGTCACGTTCCTTGTCGCCTTCCCACCTTGGCACTGTCGCATGCTCCGAGAGAACCGCGTGAGCTTGTCCGTTGTGATGCTGATCGAGTGCAGCCAGCCAGATTTCGCGCGGCCATTCGATTTCGTCGGTCATTGGCTGTCTCCCTTATCGGGGAATCGACCAAGCCCGGCCTTGTCCAACGTGCCGTTCGCGACGTGCCGCGAGATGGTGCATCGAGTAACCCCCAGAGCGCGCGCAGCTGCCGCGTATGAGGGATAGTCCACATCACGGATGGTGACCGGTTTGGATTGCGTTTCGCTGAACCAGGTGCGCATCAGTTCTCTCCCCGTGTCTGTAGCGCCGCTCTAAGATCGGCCGCGAGCGTTACGTTCGTTGCATTCGACGCGAGCCGGGAACGGATCAGGCGATCCACTACGTCTGCCATTCGACGCAGCCCGCCAGCCTCCAATTCTTCTGCCACCTTGGCCGCATCCCTGACGATCTGGCGGGTCTTGCTGCTCTTGATGTTGTCGAAATTGTATTGGCGCTTGGGATTGGTCATGCCGCGGTCTCCTGTTCGAGGGCATATCCACCCCATTGTTCGGCTGCGGCCTGCATCATTCCGGGGAATGAGCGGTTGCGCAGGCGGGTCCGTTCCGGGCCGGGCGGCAGGCGGTGGACGCGGTTCCAGCGTTTCCATTCGTCGCTTCCGCGCTCGGGCTCAGGCAGGCGGTTGGTTTCTGTCAACTCGGGCAGGCCCTGCAGATACCAGCCGGTGTTCTTGTATTCCGGCTCTCCGAACCAGAACGGCTGAACCATCTGCGGAGTTGGCAGGCCGTCTGGCATCCTGTCGCGGGCGAGGTCGTTCATTTCAGGGTTCTCGATGGCCACGCGCTCAATCGGCGCTGTCCAGCAGGTGGTGAATACGCTCACGCCTTCCTCGAACTCGGCTTTCATGCTGTCCCATGTGCGTCCGTTGGGCAGTCGCTTGGGCGGGGTCCACTTGCCTGGGCCGCTCATCCAGCGCCGCCCGGAGCGACACAAGCGAGTGCAGGGCGGGTGCATCACTGCCAGCAAGTCCCATCCTTCTGTCAGGATGCCGTCGCGCACGTCGCACACGATATGCCGGTTGCTGCCATCCTCGGCCGGCAGAAGATCGCAGGACCACACGTCATGCCCGAGCGCCAGAAACGCCCGCCGGGCGATGCCGCTGGTCTCACAGGCTATCAGGACGCGCAGCGGGCGTGTCATGCCCGATCCTCCAGAAAACGAACCAGAGCGCCATGAAGCTGATCAATGTCGGCGTCGGAATCTTCGCGGAAGACGCTGTCCTGTCTCGCCTCGATCAGCAGGCGCAGGCTGTCCGCCATGATAGTGAGGGTGTCGCCCGATCCGATGTTTCCCATCGGGGAAATCTTACCGTCACGAACGTCCTCGATCATGTCCGTCGTGGCGGCGGATGCTTGGCTCGCAGCGGCCAGTAGCTTGTTCATTCGTTCACTCAAAGCTTGATCCTCCCTGCAATCACCTGGTCCAGCCACTCGGGCTGACCATCTGCCGGGGTTTCGACCTGCGAATTTGCGGCGTTGATCGCGGCAATGCAGGCCTTGGCGTAGGGGAGCATGGTTTCATCCATCGAGCGCGGCTGGGGTGGAGTGTGGTCATTCACCGGGCCGATGTCGGATCGGCAGCAGGTTTCCACCATGCAGCAAAGATCTGAGCGCATCACGGGCAGGGCCAGTTTCAGGGCTTCTTTGGTCTCGCGCGCTTTCTTTTCTTGGTGTCTGGACCGTATGTCGTGACAGCAGGCGGGCGAGTAGTCCGGCGCGTCATCCTCATGGATATATGTCATGCCATCTTGGTTTGGGCTGTCCATATTGGGAAAATGCACAGCAACCTCGGCCAAGGTATAACGCCCGGCTTCCTCTTTGATGCCAGTGTATCCGTGTGCATTTGGCCTGTAGTATAGGTTTCGCTTTACGATCAGATACTGGTCAGACCGTGCGTCCGAAGCACACGCCACGCACTGCCCGCCGTCGCAATCGTTATGCAATCTGGTGTCAGTCACGCGCTTTCCTTCCGTGTCAGGGCCTCGATCCATTTCCGGGCATCTGCGCGCGCCGCCTGGTCATCGCTCAGGGCGAGAACCACGCCAGCGGCTTCGAACAGTTCCAGATCAGTGTGGTCCGCCGGGCTGGCAAGACGGCTGCGCGCCTCGCTCAGTCCCGGCGGGCCGAGGTCCGGTCCGTGAGTGATGTTGGCCGGATTGTTCATGACGTGGTTCCTTTGTCGGTCATGCCACCACCTGCAAGATGAAGGCGCTCACAGCCAAAAGCGTTGTGATCAAGAGCCATGCGCCGAACCGGTCGCGCGCGTCTTTCTCGACCATCAGGCCAAAAACAGCGGCAGAGCACAGAGATAGAAACACCAAGACCGCGGCAGTCGCATGAATGATGATGGTGGAGGTCATCTGCCACTCCTTTCCATTTCGCGGATGATCCGCGCGCCGTTGTAGAGAATTTCGGGTGAGCACCCCCAGCCACGGGCGAGGGCATCGCCGCCCCTGATCAGATCGTTTGCGGCGGTGCGTGGGTCGGTCACGAGATCCAGAGCCTCGATCACGCGGTGCGTATCCGGGCAGGCCAGCTTGGCGATGAGAAGGCGCAATCTGTCGATCATGACGCAAGCTCCCCCTCGTATTTCTCAATTCCGGCGTCGGTGACGTAGAAATGCTTGCCACAAAGATCGATCGAAGCTGTGATCGAGCCTTCGTCCATCAGCTGATCGAGCGCTTTTTGTATCCGGGCTTGAGACCATCCGTAGGGATCAACCGAAGGGCGACCGCCCATCTGATAGAAGACGCTGTGGGTGCTCATCATACCGATGCCAGACGGCACCCAATTGCGGATGCGCCGAAACAGGACAGCGCCGTCGAACATGTCTGGGGTTCCGCTCATTTCACCAATCCCGCGATCAGCTTCACCCAGACCAGCAGGCCGGGCAGGGCGAACAGGACCAGCCAAAACGCCAGCGGGGTCTTGCGCCCGTTGGTCAGCCAGCTGTCGAACCAGCTCAGGAAGCGTTGGAAAATACCGGGGGCGTCGAGCAGATCGCCCCCGGTCAGTGCGCCGGGGTCAGGTTTCACAGTCCCGGCGTGTTCGGTGAGTGAGTGGCGGGTCATGTCTCAGCACCCCGTCGAAAAGCAGTGGCCGGGGTTGGCCGTTTCCAGCGCGACACGGTGGGCGACATGGGCGGTGAGCGTGGCGGTCATGGCCACGACACCGGCGACGATCACCGCCAGCAGGAGCCAATGCACCAGGGGCCGGGGCGGCGGGCGCATCTGCCGTTCGTATTGTTCTGCGAGGTATTCGTGCATCGGTGCCTCCATCGGGTGCGATGGGGGCGACAATCGTACATAATAAGTGTACCGTCAACAATAAATGTACATTAAATATTTACCGCCAAAGATTCGATCCCGCCTTCTGATCGGTGCCGGTTGGTACAATGTGTATCGCGAAAAGTGGTGCCTGATGTCATTCGTATGAGGATTTTCAGTATTGTTTGCCGGTCCTTCAAGGCCTTATCGGGATATCCCCAGATCGCATCGCTTATCAACATTGACGCGCTGCGTTCCCGGCGCTTACGCTTGGGGAACACACCCGGAACATTTGAGACCACCCCATGTCATCTAAGATTATGTTTGCTATCGGAGGATTGTTGCGTCGCGTAGGGATCGACCTCAATCTGGCATTTGATCCGATGTATTTTCTATCTCGGAAAGTTTCTCGAAAAGTCGATCCTGTATGTCTCCAGGAAGCTGAGCATAATCGCCACAAACCATGAAATTTAGATCAATCCGGTGCTGTCTGTAGAGGTAAATCATCAGGTTGCGGCTTGGGTATGACATTGCGCTTTCAGCATTATTGATGGCCGCTTTGGTGACCTTCACGGCCTTGCCGAGATCGGCCTGGCTGAGGCCAATAGATTTGCGCGCTGCGGTAAGCCGGATGCCTGCAGCCTCTTTGGACGTATCTCCCGTCCGCGCCAGCTTGGTTTTGTCCTCGTAAGTCATGTCTGAATTATCTGCATGGGTACAGAAAATGTGAACGGACATAGATTCTGAGTATTGCGGGTACATAATATATGTACTAACGTGCCGGCATGATGACCGTATCCGACATTTGCACGGCAATTGGCCGCAAGGAAATTGAGCGCGCTCTCGATGTTTCGAAAGCGGCGATCAGCAATGCCGTGGCGAACGGAAAGTTTCCGCCCGGCTGGTTCGACGTGATCGAGGCCGAATGCGCGAGGCGTGGCATTCCATGCGACCGGAACCTGTTTGCGTTCAAGAGGGCATCCGAAGCCTCGGAGGATGCCGCCTGATGTCGAGTGCTGTCCCATATCGTTACGCTGCCAGCACGCGCGCATATCCGCAAAGCAATGGAGTTGCCCACCATGGCTGATCTGACCGCAGACAAGGTATTGCAGGCCCTGAGCAGGCTCGGCCAGAAGGTCGCGAAGGCGGCCAAGGTTCAAGAGCGCCATCGGGCCGATACCAGCCCTGACATTCCCGGAGTGATCATCGCGGGAACCGTGCACATGACCGAACCGGATGAGGCCGAGCGCATCGCAGAGGCGAGGATCAAGGAACTGACGGAAGGTGTGCCCGCGTCGATAGGCCGGGTGATCGGCTTTGAAGATGTGATCACTGCACAGGATGCCCGCGCCCTTCAATTTCGTCAGCCCCATCAAGCAGCATTTTTGCGAGGCGGCGTGCCGCGCTCGGGGTCATTCGGAATTGGTGCTGCTCTTCAGGCGGGATTTCGGCGCCTATCGTCGTGGCTTCGCCGCCTGCTTCGTAAAGGCGAAGAACAATGAGATCGGCGTCGGGAAAACTCATAAGGCAGGCCTTGGCGCTGTTGATCAGCGTGCTCACGGGTTGGTTCGGCTGTCGATACAGAAACCCGTCAGGCCCTACAGTTGCGGATTTTTCGGTCATGCGCGGTTTCCTTTCCGTGGGTCGCGTGTGGATGGTGGCGGGCGATCTGTTAGCGTCCGCCACCGACATGATCTGTGCGGCTTCCCCGCGCGTCAAGCAAGGGGGCCTGCTGAATGGCTGATCCGCGTGCGAACATCCATGCGCTGATGCGCGGTCTGGTGGCCCGGTATTTCCCGTCCCAGCAAAGCGCGGCCAAGGAAATGGCCGATTTCTGGCACCCGACAGGCAATGCCGGTGACGATTACGACACCGCCGATCTGTCGCGCAAGATGAACGGATCCCGCCAGTGGACAGTGAATGACGTGATCGCGTTGCAGTCGATCGCCGGAAGCACCCGCGTGACGGATGCCATGGCCGAGGGGCGTAAGGCAGGTAAGCCTCAGCGTGACCCGCTGACCGCGCTCCAGCACGCCCGTGCCCTGGTGCACGAAAACGGCGAGGGGGTCGAGGCACTGATGGCCCTGCATGATGGCGGATCGCGTGCCGATGCCCGCGCCGAGCTGGTCGACATCGTGGAAACCGCAAAGCGGGCCATCGACGATCTGGACCATTGCGACATGCTGGCGCTGCGCGCCTCCGATCAGAAGGGGCTGAACTGATGCTGCAACGTGTCTCGCCCACCGTGCGCCGCGCCAAGCTGCGCGTCCTGCCAGAGGATTGGACCGCAGCGGATGACAACAAGCTGCGCGACACCAAGGGCAAATACGCCAAGATCGCGGCCCTGTCGGACAAGATGCAGATCGCCGAGTCCGCACTGATCACCCGCTGGCACCGGCTGCGCTCGGAATCCGTGAAGTCCAAAGCGCCGAAGAAGCAGTCGGTCGACAAGGCGGATATGAAGCCGGTGCCGGGTTATGACACCGGCCTAGATGCCGCCAAGGCTGTCTTGAAGCGTCCGCAGCATGTCCAGCTGGCCGATGCGATCCTGTCCCGTCCGGGGTGTTCCCCGTCTGATCTGGGCGCGCTGCTCGGTGTCAAAGAACAATATGCAGCGCGCTATGTCAGCGAAATGCGCGAACGCCTAATGCGTGTGGGCTGGACGATCAGCACCTACAGCAAGGGCCAGGGCTACAAGTTCGAGCGCAAGGCATGACGGTGTTCGGCGCTCATATCCCGGCGCGGCCCTCGGCTGCATCCAACCTGATCCGCTTGGCGCGTGGCGGTTATCGCGCGCCTGTTCGTAGGACGGTCACTGCCGACCGATCCGCCTCAACACCTTGTCCCGGCGGTGCCATCGCGGCCCGCCGGGCCTTTTTGCCGTTTTGCTCAGGCGGGCTGCCTTTGGATCGCCTGTCCCCTCCCCAAGGCTGGTTACGCAACCCAGGCCAAGGTGTGGCCCGTCTGAGTCAAGCGGCGATTGGAGGCCACCAATGACCCCCACCAGACAAGACGATATTCGCCTTTTGAACATCCTGCACATGAAGGACGTGGAAGGCATGACATGCGCCGCCATCGGTGAGTGCATGGGAGGCTCGAAGTCCAGCATCATCGGGGCCGTGAACCGCGTCAACAAGGACGCCGACAAGCACGGCTGCAAGTGCCGCAAGAAGGCCAACCGGGACGGTGGCATGAAGCCGAAATGGTGGGCATCATGAGCGCGCATTCCGTCAAGACCCGCCGCCGCCACCCGAATCCCACGACCTACACCCGCGAGGCTTTCGAGGTGGCCCACGTCACGTTCGAGGTCGCGAACCATCCTGAGAACGGCGTGACCTTCGCGCTTATTGCTGGCGAGGCCGAGACCGCCAAGGATCGCCGCCCGCTGTTCACCGGTTTCGTGACGCCGGACATGGCCGCGCAACTGCGCGCTCTGGCGGATCGGATCGATGAGGTGGCGCCATGCTGAACCGCCTCGAAATCCTTGAACGCGCGGCCCAGATGACCACCGGTGATCGTGACACGGTCCACGGCTCGGCGGAAAAGAATTTCGAGCGGGTGGCGGCGCTGTGGTCTGCCTATCTCGACATCGAGCTGAGCGCGCATGACGTGGCTGTTCTGCAGGCGCTGTTCAAGATCGCGCGCATCAAGGGCAACCCGCAACACGGTGACAACTGGATCGATATGAGTGGCTATGGCGCGCTCGGCGGTGAGATCGCGGGGGCCAAGCCATGAGCCGATGCCCGCTGACCGCATTCTCGACCGAGACCTATCTTGCGACCCGCAACGCCCGGCTTGGCCGCCTGACCATGAGCATGAAGCTTAAGCTCGCCTGTGTCGCCGTGGCCTTGCCCGAGGGGCATATGCCGGCACGCGAGGCGGTGGCGCAGTTCATCGACGGGGTCGACGCGGATCCGGCGTTTCATGCCGATCAGCTGGATCGGTTCATGGGCTGCTGGTCGATGGAGACGTTCATGTCAGACGATCCGGGCTTCGATATGACGACGGTTGAGCCCGAGTTCGACTGGCAAGGCCGGAGGGATTGCGGTCATGGATAAACGGACCCGCCTTGCCAGCCAGGCGCTGGTCGCGATCAGTGCGCATGTGGCGATGGCCATGCCTTCCGGCCGTGATCTGCAGATGTGGCGGCAGGAATTGCGCGATCTGCTTCCTGACTGTGAGGGCTGCCCGGAGCGCATGGTGCCGGTCAAGGCCTCGGCCGAGTGGCTTGTCGCTGCCAGCGGTGCCACCGAAATCGCCAACGCCCTCGCGCGGTTGCAGCGCGAAGTTAAGGTTTACTACGCCCTGACGGCAGGGCATCGCATCGAAATCTGGCGCGAGTGCAAGCGGGAGGTCGCGGCATGACGCAGGATGAATGGGGGCCTTGGATTGAGCATGTCGGGCGTGGGTGTCCGGTCCCTGTCGGGGAATATGTCTGCATCGAATGCTGCGTGGGATACAAGTTTCCATCAGGCACGAGGCGCTACGAATTCCGCGTGAATGAAAAGGCCCTTTCATGGCGGCATTGGGGGAAAATTCTCCGCTACCGCATCCGCAAACCTCGCGGCCTGACTATCCTCCAACGTATCGCAGAGCAGCCCGAAAGGGAGCGGATAGAGGCATGACCGTGCGCGAGGATCCCCGACTGGCAGAGGCCAAGCTGATCCCGGCTCAGGAAATGGTCGACAGGCTCGGCATTGTCGGGCTGCGTCGTGCCGGGCAGGAGCTGTCCGGGCCGTGCCCGCATTGCGGTGGCCGGGATCGATTCAACATCAACACGCGCACGGGGGCCTTCCTGTGCCGCCAGTGCGATATGCGCGGGGGTGACGTTGTTAAGTTGGTTCAGGAAGTTCTGGGCCTCGGCTTCCTCGATGCCCTGTCATGGATCTGCGGTGAGCGCCCGGCCCAGATGGACGCGAAGCAGATGGAAGAGCGCCGCCGCCGCGCTGCAAAAGCCGAAGAAAAGCGCCAGCGTGAAGCCGCGCGGTATCGTGAACAGGCGATCCGTGACGCGCGCCGGATCTGGGCCGCTGCACAGCCTGCCGAGGGAACGCTTGTGCGCGACTACCTGGCGGCGCGGGGGATCACGCCAGAGCTGATGCCGGTCATGCCGCTGGCGCTGCGGTTCATTCCGAGCCACGGATACCTGAAAAAGATGGATGGCGAGACGGCTGTGCGCCATCGAGGCCCGGCCATGATCGCCGGTGTTCTGTCGCCTCGGGGCGAGATTGCTGCCGTTCACCAGACGTGGATCGATCCGAACCCGCCCCATGGCAAGGCCAAGATCGTGGTCGGGGAGGAAACGCTGCCCGCAAAGATGGTGCGCGGATCCAAGAAGGGCGGCGCGATCCGCCTGTCTGGCGATCTGGGCCAGTTTCACACGCTGGTGGTGGCCGAGGGGATCGAGACCACGCTTTCTGCTGAAGTCGCGACGGGCGCAGATGGCGTGGCGTTCTGGGCCGGTGTTGATCTGGGCAACATGGCCGGGCGCATGGAGCGGGTTCAGGGCACGCGGCATTCCGGCAGGCCGGACATGAGCGATTCCGATGCCTTCGTTCCGCCGCCGGGTTTGAAGCGCATGATCTTCGTTCAGGACGGCGACAGCGATCCGAAAGCGACCCGCGCCAAGATGCTGAGCGGCTTGCGCCGGGCGATGGCGCATTTTCCCGAGCTGCGGGCGCAGATCGTCCACGCGGGCGCGGGCCAGGACCTGAACGATGTGTTGATGGGGAAGGGGGCAGAAGATGAGCTATCGCAGGATTGATGTGAGCGGTGAAGAGCGGCGAAACAAGGTGTTCTTCAACTCTGAACGCCCTGAGCTTTCGTGGGTGCCGATTGAGGCCCTGATCATCAACGAGGCCTATCAGCGCCCGATCGAGAAACGTGGCTGGCAGTCGATCCGCAAGATCGCCGACAATTTCGACTGGGGGCGGTTCTCACCGCTGCTGGTTTCGGCCACGGGTGCGGAAACCTTCGCCATCATCGACGGTCAGCACCGTGCCCATGCCGCCGCCCTGTGCGGCCTGTCCGAAGTGCCTGCCCTGGTGGTCGACCTGACCGAACAGGAACAGGCGGCTGCGTTCTCGTGGGTCAATGGCACGATCACGGCCCTGACGGCCCTGCAGATTTACCGCGCGGCACTGACCGCGCTGGAACCTTGGGCGGTGCAGTGCGAGGCGGCTGTTACGCGCGCGGGCTGCAAGATGATGACCTACAACAAGACGCACAAGGCCAAACGGCCCGGTGAGGTCTATTGCATCGGCCTGGTTCGAAGCGTGATCGAGGCGGGCCATGGCGCGCATCTGATCGCGGCACTTGAGGGGCTGCGCGGATCCGCGAATGGGGCAGAAGCGCATTTCTATGCCGTTAGCACGTTGCACCCATTGATCGGGGCGGTGACCGAGCTTGGCATCACCCGAGCCGAGATCGTGACCAGATTTCTGGACGATAACGACCTGTGGGGCATTCAGGAGCGCGTTCACAAGCTGCGCCAGTTGCCGGAGTTTCGCGAGTCGCCATTCACCAAGTTGCTTGCGGACTCGATCCGCGCACTCCTGAAACAGTGGCAGAAGGAACGCGCCGCCGCATGAACCACGTATCCCTGCCAGAGGCCTGCCCGCGGGATCGCGAGGTGCAGCATGTCGTGCTTCAGCTGGTCGAGGCCTATGCCTTCAGTGAGGCCGCGGCCGTGTTGAACACGCGCCTGCGCGAGATTGCCGACACCCGCCAGAGCCATATCGAGCGCGTGTTTCTTGATTGGTGCGGCCTGCCAGAGAATGACCGCCCGGAATTCCTGACCTATGCCCATCGCCGCCGCCGGCCGGAACTGGAGGGCGGATCGTGACGGATCACACGGACGATATTCGAGAACGCTTCGCGCAGGCCGAAGACGTGGCGCCGGATCCCGATCTGAGCGTGCCCGAGGCCACCCCGCACCCCGATCAGGGCATGGGCGGCATGGACGATGGCCCGCCACCACATGGCGATGACGATGGGCCGGATTACAGCTCCGGGGCCGCATTGCCGCTGAACGATACCGGAAACGGGCGGCGGTTTGCGCTCTACTTCGGTGATCAGGCGCATTTCTTTCCGAGAATCGGTTGGCACTGTTGGGATGAACGACGCTGGGGCGCTGACGATGATGAACTGCGCGTGCGCGCTCTGGCGCAGAAGCTGCAGGACATGATCGAGGCCGAGATCCCGTTTCTTCGCCTGACGGAGTCGGAACAGCGGAACCAGGACCGCCACGATCACCTGCGCGCCGAACTGCGCCGGATGAAAGATTGCCCTGACGGTATGAGCCCGGAAGAGCATATCGAGAAGCAAAGGGAGATGCGCGCCGAGCTGGATGGGCTGGTGGGCAAGCTCTGGGGGCGCGGATCGACCCGTGCGCGCCATATCTCGTGGGCCAAGTCGAGCGGCAACAGCGGCGCGATCAAGAACATGCTGGTCGAGGCAACCGTGCAGCTCGGCCGGGATGTCGATGATATGGACGCCGATCCGCTAACGGTGAACACTGAATCCGGCCTGATGCGCTTCTCCGTCGAGGGCGGTGGCGATGCCGGGTTTTCGAAGCAGGCCGAAATGGAGCTGGTGCCACATGCGCGCGAGGTCACCATTCCGGGCCGCAACGCGCCGCAATACATCACCAAGATGATGCCGGTCGAGTATGACCCGAACGCCGAGGCCCCCTTGTTCGAGGCCTTCCTGCGCCGGGTGCAGCCTGACCCGGCCATGAGGGCCTTCCTGCAGCGCTGGTTCGGCCTGTCGATGACGGCCATGCCGGTGCAGAAATTCGCATTCTTCTACGGATCCGGGGCGAATGGTAAATCCGTCCTGGTCGACCTGATGGCCCGGATCATGGGAGACTATTCCCACGCGGCCAAGATCGAGTCCTTCACCGGGCGCAACCGCAGGGGCGGTGGCGATGCCACGCCTGACATCTTCCCGCTGATCGGGGCGCGCATGGTGCGCAGCTCGGAGCCGGATGAGGGTGAGCGCCTGCAGGAAGGCCTGATCAAGGAGCTGACCGGCGGTGAGCCGCTTCTGGTGCGCAAGCTGCATGGCGACTTCATCGAGGCGCACCCATTCTTCAAGCTGACGATCAGCGGCAACCACAAGCCCGATATCAGGGGCACGGATGATGGTATCTGGCGCCGCATCCTGCTGGTGCCCTTCGATCAGCAGATCCCCGAGAATGAGCGCGACGAACACCTGATCGACAAGCTCTTCGCGGAACGCTCCGGCATCCTGAACTGGATGGTGCAGGGCCTGACGGAATACCTGGAAGGCGGTCTGCAGGAACCTGAAGCGGTTCTGGCGGCCACAAAGGACTATCGCACCGACAGCGACCCTATCGGCAGTTACCTGCGCGAGTGTTGCATCGTCAGCGGCGATCCGGCCGACTTCATGACCGCCCGAGACCTGATGGACGGGTTCAACCTCTGGCTCGACCTCAAGGGCGAGGGCATGTGGGGCGCACGCACCGTGTCGCTCAAGCTCAAGGCCCAGGCGGGCCGATACAAGGATCCGGCGACCGGGCTGGCCTACACGGCCGCCAAGCAGAAGGTCACCGGCTATCGCGGGATCAGGTTCCAGGACCTGTTCAAGACGGAGTTCGATGAGGCTCCACGCAACAAGCAGGGCCACCCGATGGCCTATTCCGAAAGCCGCCGAACCGGCGGCGATGAGGATATAATCACGTGACCCGGCGGGCGGCATATCCCGCGCCAGCCGCCCGCACCCCGCACCCCCTCAGCTTCCTTCGGACTTTCAGGCCGCTTGAGCGGCTCGAAAAACGCTGTGTCGGCCCGAGTGCCCGAATACGGGGTCGGGGGGAATATGTGCGAAATCAAAGGCTTGTGAGGCGATTTCGGCTTGATCGGCCCGAGCGGCTTGAAATGCCAAGTAATACGTGCGCGCGCGTAACTCCGGGGTCTGGGGTTAAATGTTACTCTTACGCGTTAGTTGGCATCTCGGGCCGCTCAGGCCGTTCGGGCCGTGATCCGCCCCATTCTGCGTTTCTTTACAATGGGTTGTCTCTTGACGCTTTTCGAGCGTTTCAAGCCGACATTCTCACTCTCGGGCCGTTCAAGCCGACATCCCATTCCTTCGAAATCAACAGTTTGTGTTTCTTCCTATCGGGTAAACAAAATACAGAGGTGACAGCATGAAACAGGGTCAGATCATCGAGAAAGATGGTGTCAGGTTTGGTGATCTTCGGATCGGGGATGTGGTGCAGGGTAGCAAAAGGGCGATGTTTGCCGAGCCTCTGGATCGTCCGGTGTGGAACATCCTGCGCTGTGCACCTCAGAAGGAACTGGCCGCAATCGCATGGCTGAGGGTCAAAGGCGTAGAGGGTGCCTTCTGTCCGACAGAGGAATGCTGGCGGCGGTTGCCGAGCGGGCCGCGCCGCAAGGTCAAGTATGATCGCCCCGTCGCGCCCGGCTATGTGTTCGCCCTGTTCGAGCGCAGGCCGGTCTGGCATCACCTGTTCGAAGCATCCCGAGGGAAGCTGACCAAGGTGATCACGCTCGGCGGGGAACCTCTGGACGTTCCGGAATCCAAGATCATGGATATGAAGCGCGTTCCGGGCCGGATCGAGGCGCTGCGCCGGAAGGCCAAAGAGCGGGCGATCATCCGAAAGGGCGATAGGGTCGAGGTCACGGACGGGCCATTGGCAGGCTGGTCTGTCGACGTATCGCGCATCGATGCAGGGCTCGCCTGGTTCGTGGTGCCGCTGCTGGGTGAGCGAGAGGTGAGCGTTCCTGTCGATCGTGTTCGGAAGCTGGGCTCTTGACGGATAGCGGGCAGCTGTGGCACGTTGCGTCGCAATTCGGTTAGTAATTCGGAAATGCACCGGACAGAACGCCTGAACCAGCCTTGCGGCTTTCCAATAGGACCACCGCAAGTGCAACTGCGTAAGCTATGAGATGACATGGCCCGGCACACCGCTGGGCCTTTGTCGTATCTGGGCTGATCATTCGGAGATCATCATGGGTAAGCTGGCAGGCCGTGGCCTTCCGTCCAGGCTGGGCGCTGCGAAGTCACGCCTGCCTCGATCGCAACCGGCACAACGGGATGCGGTGCGGGACCGGGATGAGCCGTGGCGCAAGAACTACAAGACGGCGCGCTGGCAACGGACAGTGAAGGCGATCCGCAAGCGCGATCAGATGACGTGCCAGCAGACCGGAGAGCTGTTGGTCGGGAAGTATCCCGCACCCAACAGCCCGGTGGTCGACCACATCATACCGGCCCGTGACCTCTGGGTGCGCGGCGAGATCGACAGGTTCTTCGATCACTCGAACCTGCAGCTGGTCAGCAAGGCATGGCACGACCGGCACAAGCAAAGCATCGAAAAGGGCGGCACCCACTGAAGGGGGGGGGCGGGTCAAAAGTCTGGAAAGCCCAAACGCCTAGACCCGCCCCCCCATCATTCGGAGATTTTTTCTTGGCTGACGATGAATTCGACCTGTTCGGCGATCCCGTTCGGCTGCCCAATGGAAAGAGGGGTCGGCCTGCGCATCAGCCGACGCAGAAATTACGCAATAAAGTCATGACGTTACTGGCTCTTGGTTGGAACAATGAGCGGATCGCCAACGCGATACACTGTTCGGTTCCGACGCTGAAAAGGTATTATTTTTCAGAGCTTAAGCGTCGAGCCATCCAGCGCGACCGGCTGGACGCTTGGCGGATCGAGCAAACCATCGAGCAGGCGAAAGAGGGGAACGTGGGCGCGCAACGTCTGCTCGATCAGCTGATCGAGAAGAACGACAAGAAGGTTCAGGCGGCGCGCTTGCGCGACATCCAGTCGGAACCCCGTCCGGAAAAGCTCGGCAAGAAAGAGATCGAGCGCCGGCAGGCGGAAAAGATCGCGAGCGGGGATTCGAGCGATGACTGGGACGATCTGTTGAAGCCGGGATATTCGCACTGATGGACGGCGCAATCGAGTTCCAGCGGGATCCAGCATGGAATACCGCGCTGCCGGATTGGCAGGATCGGCTGCTGAACGGCCGGTCGATGGTTCCGGACCTGCCGCTCTATGACGCCGTGGCCGAAAAGGCGTTGCGGATTTTCAAGCGGCTGAAGGTTCCGGACCTGATCGGCACGCCGACATATGGCGAGGTGTGCGAGGAATGGGTGTTCGACCTGGTCCGCGCGATCTTCGGAAGCTACGACCCGGAGACCAAGCGCCGCGCGATCCGCGAGTTCTTCCTGCTGATCCCGAAGAAAAACGGGAAGTCGGCAATCGCGGCGGCGATCATCGTGACGGCGGCGATCCTGAATGAGCGACCGCAGGCCGAGCTATTGCTGATCGCCCCGACGCAGGAAATCGCCAAGATCGCGTTCAAACAGGCGCGTGGCATCATCGCGCTGGATCAGCAGCTCAGCGGGTTGTTCCGGGTGCAGACGCACCTGAAGACGATCACGCACCAGACAACGGAAGCCGAGATCAAGATCCTGTCGGCAGACGGTGACGTGATCACCGGGTCGAAGGCGACTTACATCCTGATCGATGAAACCCACGTCCTGGGCCACAAGCACAAGGCCCCTGACATCTTCCTTGAGCTGCGCGGCGGGCTGTCATCGAGGCCGGAAGGCTTCATGCTGCAGATTACGACGCAATCGAAGGAACGTCCGAGTGGCCAGTTTGCCAAGGAATTGACCAGGGCGCGGGATGTGCGCGACGGGAAGCTCGACCGCCCGGTGCTGGCGGTGCTCTACGAACTGCCCGAGGCGATGCTGAAAGAGGAAGAGTGGCGCGACGAGTCGACATGGGGTCTGGTCAATCCGAACCTCGATCGCTCGGTCAGCCTCGAATACCTGCGCGACGAGTATATCTCGGCGGAGCGGGACGGCCCTGAAGCGCTGGCGCTCTTTGCCTCGCAGCACCTGAATGTCGAGATCGGGATCGGTCTCAATTCCGGTCGTTGGGTTGGCGCCGACTATTGGTTGAAGGCGGCACGACCGGAAATGGACCTCGATCTCATCCTCGCTGTGTCCGAGGTGGTGGTTGCCGGTGTTGACGGTGGCGGCCTCGATGACCTTCTGGGGTTTGGGGTGATGGGGCGCCATGCCGAGACCAAGCAATGGCTGCAATGGGCAAAGGCTTGGGCGGATCGGGACGTTCTGGAACTGCGCAAGGCCATCGCGCCAGAGTTGCTGGACCTCGAAAAGGCCGGTGAGCTGGTGCTGGTCGACAACATCGAGGAAGAGGCCAACCCGGAGATCGTGGAGCTGTGCTGCCGGATCCGCGATGCCGGTCTGTTTCCGGAGCAAAACGGGATCGGCATGGACCCGGAAGGGGTCGGTTCGATCATCGACGCGCTGGTGGATGCCGGGTTCTCGATCGAGGATATCGCCTCGATCAGCCAGGGCTACAAGCTGAACGCGGCGATCAAGACCGCGCCGGTGAAGCTGAAGAATGGATCGATGCTCCATTGTGGCCAACCGCTGATGACCTGGTGCGTCGGGAACGCGAAGACCGAGAGCCGAGGTAACGCCGTGATCGTAACCAAGGCGCAGAGCGGATCGGCCAAGATCGATCCGCTGATGGCGCTGTTCAACACGGTGATGCTGATGAGCTGGAATCCGGTGGCGACAGGTCCGTCAGTTTACCGTGAACGCGGCGCTTTGGTGATGTGAAGGATATCGCATGGGATTTCTGAACTGGCTGCGCAGTCCTCGGGCCGCGTTTCAGCCGAACGATGGCGGCCGTCAGGTCACCACGCCAGATGAACTTGCTGATGTGATCCGTTCACAGGCAATGTCGAGCGCCGCCGGCATGCCGGTGAACGCCAATACGGCGATGCGTGTCGCCGCAGTCTATGCGTGCGTTCGGCTGATTTCCGGACCTGCCGCGAACCTTCCGATCGATGTGAAGGAGCGTGTCAGCGATGACGTCCGCCAGAACCGTCCCGATCTGCCGCTTTGGAATGTTCTCCGGCGCAAACCAAATTCGTGGCAGACGCCGTCTCAGTTCAAGCGCATGTTGCAGGCCCATCTCCTGCTGCGCGGCAATGCCTATGCCCAGATCGTGTGGTCTCGTGGCCGGGTGATCGGCCTGTTGCCGCTGCACCCCGACCGCATGAAGGTCGACCAGCTGGACGATCTGTCGCTGCGTTACACCTATCGGCGTCGTGACGGTGGCGAGGTTCGGCTCGATCAGAAGGACGTTTTCCATCTCGTTGGCCTGACACTTGACGGTGTTCTCGGCGTTTCGGCGATCACCTACGCTCGCGAAACCATCGGTCTCAGCATGGCCCAGGAGCGGCATGGCTCGACCACCTTCAAGAATGCGGCGCGGCCGAGCATGGTGCTGAAGCATCCCGAAAAGCTCGGCAAGGAAGGGCAGGAATTCCTGCGCGCCAGCCTCGACGCTTATCGCCAGGGCGGTGAGAGCGAAGGCAAGGCACTGATCCTCGAAGAGGGAATGTCGACCGAGGCGCTTTCCATGACATCCGAGGATGCCCAGTGGATCGAAAGCCGAAAATTCTCGCGCTCCGATATCGCCATGTTCTTCGGGGTTCCGCCGCACATGATTGGCGACACCGAAAAGACCACGAGTTGGGGCAGCGGGATCGAACAGCAATCGATCGGCTTCGTCACCTACACGCTCGAAGATTACCTCACGACCTGGGAAGAAACGATCAACAAGGATCTGATCACGGATCCGAGCATCTACGCCAAGTTCAACCGCCGCGCCCTGGTTCGCGGCGACATCAAGACCAGAACCGACCACTACGTGAAGATGCTGCAGTGGGGTGTCTACAGCCCGAACGAGGTTCGCGCCCGAGAGGACGAAAACCCGCGCGATGACGGCGATGTCTACTACGACCCGCCGAATACAGCTGGTCAAATCGAAGACAACAACGGAGACGGCAATGACCCTAAAGAGCCTTCCTGAGATCAAGGCCGGGCGCATGCCCGAAACATTCGCATTCGAGGCCGATCCGCAGGCCCTGGACCGCTGGAGTTCCGGCATCAAGTCCGCCCAGGCACCGGAGAACACGATCACCATTCTCGACGTGATCGGCGAGGATATCTGGGGCGAGGGCGTGACATCGAAGCGTGTCGCGGCGGCGTTGCGCCGGATTGGCGATCAGGAAGTGTTCGTCGACATCAATTCGCCGGGCGGCGACTTCTTCGAAGGTGTCGCGATCTACAACCTGCTGCGCCAGCACAGCCAGAAGGTAAACGTGCGTATCCTCGGCCTTGCGGCATCGGCGGCTTCGGTTATCGCGATGGCCGGGGATGACATCCAGATCGGCCGTGCCGGGTTCCTGATGATCCACAATGCGTGGGTGATCGCGATCGGGAACCGCCATGACATGCGCGATGCCGCCGATGTGCTTGAACCCTTCGACGATGCGATGGCGGCTGTCTATGCCGCGCAATCCGGCGTCGAGAAATCAAAGGTCGCGGAATGGATGGACCAGGAGAAATGGTTCAACGGTGAGCAGGCCGTCGAGGCCGGGCTTGCCGATGGTCTCCTGCCAGCCGATGCCGTCGCCGAAGGCGAGGAAAAGAACCGCGCACAGAATTCCACCAAGAAGGTGGACACCTTGCTGGCCAAGGCCGGCATGCCTCGCTCAGAACGCCGTGCGCTTCTGGGCGATATCAAGGGGGGCACGCAGAACGCTGCCCCTCCCGTCACGCACGACGCTGACGATTGGACGGCTGCCGCCGCGCAGCTCATCACCGCAATGAGGTCATAAAGGAGCACCCAGATGACCAAACACTTTCTCAACCCGGCGCGTAAAGCGCGCGGGATCGTAGCGGTTCGTGCGGACGCATCGAACCCTGCGGAAATTCTGGCTCAGATGCAGGCCGCGTTCGAAGAGTTCAAGGCCGAGCGCAACGCCGAAATCGAAGATCTGAAGAAGGGCCAGCAGGACGTTGTTCGCTCCGAGAAGATCGATCGGATCAACTCGGAAATCAGCTCGCTGCAGACATCGCTCGATGAGGTGAATGCGACCATGGCGGCGCTGCGCACCGGCGGCAACGGTGGCGGACAGATCGATCCTGCCGTGGCTGAACACCAGACCGCGTTCAATTCGTGGTTCCGTCGCGGTGATCGCGCGATCGATGCCGATCTGCACGAACTCGAGGTCAAGGCCTCCCTGTCCACGGACAGCGATCCGGATGGCGGCTATCTTGTTCCCGAGGAAATGGCCTCGGAAATCGACCGCGTGGTCGGCACCGTTTCTGCGATGCGCGAACTCGCGACCGTGATGCCCATCGGCACGGATACCTACAAGAAGCTGGTGAGCATGGGGGGTGCCGGTTCTGGCTGGGTTGGCGAGAAGGAAGCGCGTCCGGAAACGGCCACGCCCAACCTTCGTGAGCTGATCTTCAACACCCAGGAGCTTTATGCCAACCCCGCCGCGACCCAGAAGTCGCTGGACGATGCCCGGCTGGATATTGCGCAATGGCTTGCCAACGAAGTGTCCACCGAGTTTGCCGAACAGGAAGGCCTGGCCTTCATCTCCGGCGATGGTGTGAACAAGCCGCGCGGTGTGATGGCCTACGATACCGTGGCCAATTCCAATTACGCCTGGGGAAAGATCGGGTTCATCGCATCCGGCAAGGCCGATGGTTTCGTGGCCCCGACCACGTCTGTCAGCCCGGCCGATTGCCTGATCGATCTCTACTATGCCCTGAAGCAGCAGTATCGCAACGGCGCGACCTGGCTGATGTCGGATGCAACCATGGGCAAGGTGCGGAAGTTCAAGGACACTGACGGCAACTTCATCTGGGCGCCGCCCGCTGGCACCGCCGAGGTTCCGACGATCCTCGGCAAGCCTGTCCGCACCGATGACAACATGGACTCCGTTGCCGCTGGCAAGCTGCCGATTTCCTTCGGCAACTTCAAGCGCGGTTACCTGATCATCGATCGCTTCGGCATCCGTGTTCTGCGCGACCCGTTTACCAACAAGCCCTACGTGCACTTCTACACCACGAAGCGTGTCGGCGGCGGGGTGCAGAACTTCGAAGCGATCAAGCACCTGAAAATCTCGACCTGATCGGGCGAGTGAAGGTTTGACCTGATCGGCCGGGGCGGTGATAGGCCGCCCCGGCCTCCATCAACTCTCAGAAAGGGTTAGTTCCATGAAAGACCTCCATTCTGGCACGAAGGCTCTGGTTGCGATTGCCGCGGCCACCCTCGACGCCGACAACACCCCGCCCGCGATCGACCTTCAGGGGTATGACGCGGCGGAATTCGTCCTGGCCATTGGCGCCGGTGGCATCACCTTCTCCGGCACGAACAAGATCGAGTTCAAGCTGACGCATTCCGATGACGACTCGACCTATGAGGCTGTCACCGTGAATGACGTGCTTGGGATCGATTCTGTCGCAGATGGTGGCATCGTGAAGGCTCTGACCGCTGCGCATGCGACGGCTGGCGTCTATCGCTTTGGCTATGTCGGTGGCAAACGCTACCTGAAACTGCTGGCTGCCTTCTCCGGCACGCATGGCACCGGCACACCGATCGCGGCGACGGCCATGCTCGGCTACGGCCACGACAACCCGCAGGCCGATCAGGCCTGATATGGTCCCGCCGGTTCGCATAACTGGTCCAGCGCAGAGTCCTGTCTCGCTGGACCAGATCAAGAAGCATGCTCGTGCCGTCGACTTCTCCGACGATGACGAACATATGGAAGCCCTGGTCAATGCGGCTGTGGCTTACTGCGACGGATATGCCGGCATTCTGGGCCGTTGCCTGGTCGAACAGGTTTGGCGACAGGACCATGAGATGTGGAAGGCCAGCCTGAGCCTGCCGTTTCCGGATGTCTCGGCTGCGATGGTCAAATACTTCGGTGCGGATGGGGCTGAGCAAACCCTCGATGCCGGTCTTTATGAGATCGTGAATGCTGAGCGAGGATCCAAGATCGTGTTCAAGGATGCGTTCAGCCGCCCGAGCCTCGACAGCGATCGCGAACTGCCGGTTTCGGTGACGTTCACCGCTGGATACGGAGCCCCGGAATCGGTGCCCTGGTCCTTGCGTGTCGCTATCATGCAGCTTGCGACCCATTGGTATGAACAAAGGGGCATTACGGGAGATGCTGAAACACTGCCGTTCGCATTCAATGCGCTGATCGCGCCATACCGAAGGGTTGCACCGTGAGGGCTGGCGATCTCCATAATGCGATCACCTTCGACGCGCCGTCCTATGACGCACAGGGCGTGCAGGACGGCTGGACAGAAGGGGCCTACAGCTGCCGGGCGCACTTCCGCTACCTGCGCGGCTCGGAGGTTGTCATGGCCGCCCGCCTGGACGGGAAGCAACCAATCGTTGCCACCATCCGGCGCGGATCGAAGGCGGACACGATCACCACGGACTGGGTGCTGAAGGATGCCCGCAACGGGACGGTCTACAACATCCGAACCATCGTGCCGACCGATGATCGGGCGTGGTTGGAGATCACTGCCGAAAGCGGGGTTGCGGTATGAGCGCGACGAAAGAGGTCCGCCAGCTCGTAGAGGCCACGCTGAAGGCCGATGCTGGCGTTTCGGCCCTCGTGAGCGATCGTGTGTATCCAAAGCCCCCGCCTGCGGCCAGCCGGACCTATCCGGATATCACCTTCGGGCCGGTGGATATTACGCCTGACGATGCCGAGTGCATCACGGGGCGCAGCCATACGCTCCAGCTCGATTGCTGGTCGCGTGAGCATGGCAAGCAAGATCAATGCTCTGATCTTGTCGATGCGGTTAAATCCGCTTTGCACGAGGCGGACCTGACGCTGGCGGTGAATGCGCTGGTGCAGATCCGTGTCGTGCTGGTTCGGGTGTTCGACGATCCGGACGGTCTGACAACACATGGCGTCGTGCAGGTCACGGCGGATATCGAGGAAGCCTGATGGTTCAGGGCGTTGCCAAGTTTCGTCGGAAGTTTCGCGAAGCGCCCAAGATCATCCACGAGAGGCTCGCAAGGGGTCTTGAACGGATAGGCGATGAGGTGGTTGCGGAAATTGATCTTCTGAATCCGCTGCCGGAAACGATCAAGATTGGGTGGACATGGGGCGATGCGCCGCGCGGATCAGTGACCCTCGGATCGGTCGGGAAGCAGGGATACGAGACCCTGAAAATCACGATCTTCGCGACGGCGGCCACCAGTGAATATCCGGCGGGGTTCCCTGCGGTGGCTGCATGGTTCGAATTTGGGACAAACTTGAGGGTGCAAAAAACAACGGGTCGAGAGGTCGGGCGGATCACGGCACAGCCATATTTCTGGCCTACCATCCGCGCCAACAAGAAAAGCATTCGCAGCCGCCTTCAAGGCATCCTGCGGCGGGCGATAAAGAAGGCAAACCAGCTATAGGGTTTTTACCTGTCACCGAAGCATGTAGCGCGCGGGAAGTCGCGTTTCGCCTTGTCTGCGGTCAAGTGGCACAAGAACAGCTTGCCGTCATATATGACGAACAGTTCGTGCACGCGTAGACCGGTTGGTGAGGCGGAGCCATGTTTCGGAACTTCGAAATCGGTCAGTGAAGTCGAGCTGATGATCTTTCCACTGGAAATGATTTCGGCGTTGCTTTGCGCGATAGCGCTGTATGGCAGTGCAGCCAGAACAAGCGGTGCAATGAGTTTTGCGGACATATCGTTCCTTTCGAAGTCTGTCATCTGAACAAAGAGGATTAGCATGCCAAAGGCAATTTTCCATCGAGACGCTGAAATTCGCTCGAAGACCCGGAATGTCGCTTGGTCGATCAAGGCTTCGCCGGATCCACAGAGCTTTCCGCGCGAGTGCATCGAACTGGCAGTGGCCTCTGGTGCGGCTGAGATCGTCGCACCGACGCGAAAGAAGGAATCGGTGGAAACGCCGGACAAAACGGACGGCTGAGCCGTTCATGCCCATATCTTGGCCCTTGGGCAAGGCCGAGACCGGAACGCCGTGATGGCGTCCCTCATCCCACAGAAGGAGCCTACCCATGGCGAAGGCAACTACCCAAAAGTTCTCTGAATTGGTGCTGGAGGTCAGTGATGACGGCGGCACCACCTGGGCGAAGCTGTGCGGGCTGGTCGATGTCGAGATCACCCGCACGTCAAATATCGACACCGCAGAGGTGCCGGATTGCGCCGATGAAACCCTGCCGCTGAGCCTCGAAAAGCAGGTCCGCAGCATTGAAGTCTCAGTTTCGGCAAGCGGTGTCTGGGCGCAGGAAAGCCATGGCACGATGATGGACTGGTTCTATTCCAGCGCGGCCAAGGATGCCAGGCTCGGCAATCTGAACGCCGCGAGTGGCGAAACCGAGTATGAGACGGGAATGGCGCTCCTGGCGAGCCTGAACAACGCCCGCACCAAAGGGCAAAAGGTCAGCGCATCGATCGAGCTGCAGTTCGATGGCACGCCGACCAGGACGGCCAAGGCCTGATGGACACAGTCCGTTTGAGCTGGGTGGGGGGCGAACATCCGTTCGCCCTTCCGCTCGGCAGGCTGCGTGCCTTGCAGGAAAATTGCAATGCCGGGCCGGAGGAAGTGTTCAACCGCCTTCGCCTGGGGCGTTGGCATGTTGATGATGTGCTGGAGCCGATCCGTCTTGGTCTGATCGGTGGCGGCATGCCTGATGGCGATGCTGGCCCGCTGGTGACACGGATCGCCGATCAGGGCGACCTGATTGGACTGAAGCTTACGGCCATCGCTGTTTTGGCCAGTGCACTTTTCGCACCGGAGGATGATCCGGTGGGGGAGGGCGAGGGGGTGACAACGTCAGCCCCGGAAAATGGCGGTTCTCCCACATCTACCGAAACGGCGCAGTGATGGGGTTCACACCTCAACAGGTGAACGAAATGAGCGCGTGGGAATTCTCGGCATGCGCCGAAGGGTTCCGCAGCGATACGGACAAGGACAGTGGTGAGCCTTCGGATATCGAGGATCACCGCTTGCGCGAAATGGGCATCAAGGGTTTCTGATGGCACAAGAGCAAGACGGCCTTCTGGCCGAAATTGGCGTCACCGAACAGCGTTACCTTAAGCAGCTCGCAAAGTTGGAGGCTGAGACTCTTCGATCGGCCAAGCGCACGGAAAATAACTGGCGCAAATCCAACACGCGGGTCTCGCAGTCATTTCGGAATGTGGACCAGTCCGCCAATCGATTTGCGCGCGGCGGCATGCGAAACGTCAGCCTTCAGCTCAGCCAGGTCGCACAGCAGGCAAGTGCAACAGGCGATCCGTTGCGGGCGTTGGCAATTCAGTTGCCGGACTTGACGCTCGGCTTCGGGACGCTTGGGATCGCGGCAGGTGCTGTCGCGGGCGCGCTGCTGCCGTTGGCCGTGGAGTTTCTTACAGCCGGTAAAAACGCCGAAGAACTGGAAAAAACGGTCGAAGAGCTTGGCAAATCGGTCAAACGCTATGAAGCAGCCGCCAAGAATGCCTCACGCCCGACCAGCGACCTGCGGAAAGAATACGGAGACCTCGCCGATGAGGCCCGTCGCCTATTCAACGCTCAGCGTGATCTGGAAAAGCTGGATACGATGGGTGCCCTGCGAGATGCGCGCATCGGCATCGCAGATCAATTCGGCACGCTCGGTGGTGTCACTGAACAATACGCACGATCCTACAGTTCAGCCCAAGCCAGATTGGCAGAGCTGAACAGAACGCCGACGAACGCGCAGGGTATTTCGACGCTCAGCGACTCGGAGCTGCGCGCACGGATCATTGAGGCCGAGCAGTTACAAGAGATCATCGATCGGGTTCAGCCTGCGATCCGCCGAGTGAAAGAAGAGCTGCAACTGTCAGATGAGGCTGCTGGTGAATTTCTGGCTGCGCTGGTGCGTCTGCGAGACGCTGACACGAACGAAGAGCAAGTGCAGGCCCTGACCAAGGTTCGAGAGCTCTACTTCGAGGCCGTCAATGCGACTGGAGAGCTGACCGAAGCGCAAGAGGAAACCCTGCGCCAGATCCTTGAATCCGAGCAGGGCATGCTGTCGTATCTCGCCGTCACGGAAAACGCCGGTTCGGCGACGGCTACGGCGGCGGCTGAAGCATCCAACCTTGCCAACGAGGTGAGCCGCGCCGCCCAGGCGGCGCTGGACTTCGTGAGCAACCTCGGTTCTGCCAATCTGGCAGGTCTGCGGGCAGAGGTCGCGGCACTTGAAGGCGGAGGCAGCAAGGCCGACGCAGCGGCGGCGCGACGTGAAGCTGAGATCAGATCGAGTGCTGAGTTTCAGG
This sequence comes from Roseovarius sp. PS-C2, assembly GCF_018862045.1. Lineage (NCBI taxonomy): Bacteria > Pseudomonadati > Pseudomonadota > Alphaproteobacteria > Rhodobacterales > Roseobacteraceae > Roseovarius > Roseovarius sp. PS-C2. Next base: position 13,535 of record NZ_JAHKSQ010000016.1, on the reverse strand, counting down.
CCGCCATGCAGGGCCCCGCCGGGTTGCGTCAGCAGGCTCTGGCTGGGTTGCAGGCCGAGGTGAGTCAAGCCCGTGACAAGGTGCTTCTTAGCAGCCGTCGCAGCGAAGCTGTGCGCGCGCTAAATCCGAGTTCCTCGCGCGGCGGGGGCGGTGGTCGCAGCAAGAAGGGCGAGCCTGGCTTCTTCGATGCCACGGATGAGCAGATCGAACGCCTGAAGCAACAGCGCGAACTTCTGGGCGAAACTCAGGGCCGTGTGGCCGAGCTGCAGGCAAAGTGGGAACTGCTGGCCGAGGCCAAGCGCCGCAACCTCGATCTGGACGCCCAACAGGCAGAAACAGGCCTGACGCTGCGCGAAGAGATCAACCAGCAGGCCGCTGCAATTGGCCGGCTGACGCAGGAACAGGAACGCGCGGCTGAACAAACCCAATTCCTGAACGACATGCAGAGCCAGTTGAAAGACGGGTTTCTCGACGCGATCATCGAGGGCGAAAGCCTGTCCGGTGTTCTTGAGGATTTGGCCAAGGCCCTGGCGAAGGCCGCTTTGCAGGCGGCGCTCTTTGGAGATGGCCCGCTTGCTGGCGTGTTCGGCACGTCCGGCGGCGGTGGGATCCTCGGCAGCATCTTTGGTGGCATCTTCGGGCGCGCGACAGGTGGGCCGGTGAGGGCAGGGCAAGCCTACCAGGTCGGTGAGCATGGCCGCGAGCTGTTTGTGCCGCGCACGGACGGGCAGATCGTCAATGCCTCTGATGTTCGTCAACTGTCCGGTGCTAGATCCGGAGGTGGAAAGCAGCAGTTAACCGTGAACATACACGAAAATGCCAGTGATGGCGAAACCAGAGTCCAGCAGTCGCATGGTCGGGTCGATGTTTTCCTGCGCAAGGCACAGGCCGACAATTTGCGTTCGGGAGGTCTTGATGCAGCCATGCGTGATCGTTTTGGTCTTCGTCCTCGACCACGGGGGGTATGATGGCAACTTGGCCTTCCACAGTTCCATTCTTCGTCGCACACGGAAACCTTTCCCGTAGTGGTCCGGTTGACGCAGTCATCCGAACTCAAATGAGCTCCGGGCCGCAAAAGGTCAGGCGTCGTTTCACTGCTGCGACAAAGAACTTTACCGGGGTCACGCCGTTTCTATCAAAAGCACAGCTTGTAACGTTCGAAACGTTTTTCGATACGACACTAGCAATGGGTTCACTAAGTTTTTCCGCAGTCGATCCACTTGACTGCACAAGCAAGACATTTCGTTTTGTCGGAAGCTATTTAGTCAGTCCATCTGGCCGATCCTATCGCATCTCGGCCGAGTTGGAGATCCTGCCATGAGGGTTTTCAGCCCGGTATTCCTGAACGCGATCCACGCGCAGGAAAGCGGCGAGGTTCTGTTGCCGCTCATGCGCCTGTCGCACACCGACTGGGCGACGGATCTGCGGTTCGTGCCGGATTGGCAGGAGATCACGCATGGCGGCGAGGTCTACAGCCCTTACGCCTTCGAGGTTTCGCTCCCCGACGACGAGGATCAGGGGATCCCGGTCCTGCGCTGGACCGCCGACAACGTGAGCCAGGAGCTGATCGTGCAACTCCGGCAGGTGCGTGGACCGATCTCGGCCTATGTGGTCTGGGTGCTGGCCAGCCAGCCCGACACGATCGAGGTCGGTCCGCTCGATCTGGAAATCCAGGCGGCGGAATACGACGCGCAGACGATCAGCGGAACGATGGGGATCGAGCCGATCCTCGAGGAGCAGTTCGGCTACCTCGAAATGACACCATCGACGGCGCCGGGCCTGTTCTGAGAAATGTGGTCGGATGCGTGGATCGGCCTGCCCTATGCCGAGCTGGGGCGGGGGCCTGCCTATGACTGCCTCGGGCTGTTCCTGGCGCTGCAAGAGGCCCGGCAGGGGCGCGTTCTGCCCGATCCGGCCTGCACCGCCACGCAAGCGCATCGCAGCGGCGTCGTGGACGCGCACAAGCCCGGCTGGGCGCGGGTCGACACCGCGCAAGAGGGTGACGCGCTGCTGATCCGAATGATGGGCCGCGTGTTGCACGTCGCCTACGCCATCAACGCCCGCGAAATGCTGCACACGGATGCGGACGCGGGATCATCGACAATCGAGAACTTCCGATCGACGCGCTGGCGCGGTCGGGTCGAGGGCATCTACCGATATGCAGGCTGAACTGACCACTGTCGCGCAGCGCCATCCGCTCGAGACGCGCGCCAGCTATCGCAAGGCCTATGTCGGCATGACGGTGGCCGAGATCGTTGCACAGCACGATCTGCCGGAACGGATGGGCCTGCCGGTGGCCGTGGTGATCCGCAACGGGCATCACTGGGTTGTTCCGTCCGATATGTGGGGCAGGGTGCGCCCCAAGGAAGGCACCCGCGTCGAGATCGGCTATCCGCTGCAAGGCCCGGCCATCGGTGCAATCGCGGCGGCCGTGGTGAGCGCGGCGGCCCCGGCCATCGCCACATCGGTATTCGGCCTCGCGGCTGGATCGTTCGCCTTCTCGCTGGCCGTGGCCGGGATCTCCATCGTGGGCGCGCTTCTGGTGCAGGCCCTGATCCCGCCGCCGAGCCAGAAGCAGACACCGCAGTTCGAGACGCCGCAGAACTATTCGGTGACCGGCGTTCGCAACACCGAGAACCGCTACGGCATCTATCCAAAGGTTCTCGGCCGCTATCGCCTGTTCCCGCCGAAATCGGCGCGCGGTTACACCGAGACGGTCGGCCAGGACATCTATTATCGCGGTCGCGTGGCCGTGGGGTGGGGGCCGGTGGCGCTGTCCGACATTCGCATCGGCACGACACCGATCACCGAGTTCGAAGGTATCGAGATCGAGTTCCTGAATGTCGACCAGACGGAAACGCTGTCGCTGATGCCGGATCTGTCGGGGATCACGGTGGCATGGCGCACCGGGACCGAAGCGCTGACCCTGATGCCCGACAACATCTTCGAGGATCCCTACAACGTCAAACTGAACAAGGACGAGCCGATCATTCGCACCACGCGGGAGGCAACGCGATCCGCCGCGGTGGATATCACCTTCCCACAAGGCCTGGCGTTCCTGCGCGACAACAACACCCTGCCCGGCGCGATCGGGTTCAGCTTCGAATATCGCAAGGTCGGCGACACCACATGGATCGACGCTGGCGGCGAGGTGTTTCGCGGGGCGTCGACTTCGCTCCTGCGGTTCACCAAGCAGATCGCGCTGCCGTCCGAAGGCGAATGGGAAATCCGCGTCAACCGCAACAGCGTGCAGCTCGGCCAGACCAACATCCTCGACGATTCCTACCTGTCCGGTATTCGCTCGATCCGCTCCGGGGGGCTGCCCAGCCATGACGGCATTGCCGAGATCGCGTTTCGCCTCAAGGCCAGCGACGAGCTGAACGGGCAGGTCGATACGCTCAACATGATCGCGCACCAGATGGCGCCGGTCTGGGATGGATCGTCGTGGTCCGCACCGCAGAGGGTGCGCCATCCGGCGTGGATCTTCGCCGACGCGATCAAGGGGCCGCATCTGCGCCGCCCGGTGCCCGACAGCCGGATTGATCTCGACGCGCTGAAAGCCTGGGCGGACGAGGAAACGCACTGGACCTGCGACACGGTGGTGGACACCGGAACGCAGCTTGCCGAGGTGCTGGACCTGATCTGCGCCACGGGCCGCGCCAAGAAAACGCTGGCCGACCTGAAATATTCGGTGATCCTCGACGGAGCGCAGGGGCCGATCCGGCAGGTGTTTAGCCCGCGCAACTCGTGGGGCTTCAAGGGGGCGGTGACCTTCCCGCGCGAGATCCACGCCTTTCGCTGCAAGGTCGTGTCCGAGCGGCTGGAATGGCAGGAGGATGAAATCACGGTCTATGCCGACGGTTACAACGCCCTGACCGCGACCGAGATCGAGACGCTGCCCCTGCCGGGCGTGGTGGTGACCGAGAGCGAGAATGACGAAGGCAACGCCTGGCGCCTGGCCCGGTATCACCTCGCGCAAGCGATCCTGCGTCCCGAGCAGTTCGAGTGGAACTCCGACTGGGAGGCGATGCGCGTCACGCGCGGCGACAAGGTGCAGCTGGTCCATGACGTGCCGAGCATCGGTGTTGGGGCCGGGCGGCTCAAGTCCTTCACCAGCAGCGGCGGTGTTGTCGACACGATGACGCTCGACGAGAGCTTCGAACTCGGGACCGAGTATTACAGGCTGACGGTTCGGCAGGACGATGGGACGCGCCACGAGGTCTTTGCCCAGCTATCCGCCGGGGTCTGGACGGTGTTTTCCGGCACCATCAACGATACCGACATTGCCAATGGCGATCTCGTGGTCGTGGAGGAAGCCACACAGGAAACGATGGAGGTGCTGGTCACCGGCGTCTACCCGAACCCGGACGGATCGGCCCGCCTGACCGGCGTTCCGGCCGCCCCTGCGGTTCTGGATGCGGATAGTGGGACAATCCCACCATATCTGCCGATCGTGACCGTGGCGCGCAGCAATCCGAATTTCGGTCCGCCGCGCCCGGTTGTGCGCACCATCGTCAGCGATCAGAACACGGCCCAGATCGAGCGAGGCGGGTCGCTGCAAGCCCGCGCGGCCCTGTTTCTCGATCCGTTTGCCTCGCAAGACAGCGTCGGGGCGAGCCTGCAGCTGCGCTGGCGGCGTGAAGATGGCTCGGAATGGGCCTATGGCGACATGCAGATCCCCGGCTCGCCAGCGATCTATACCGGGCCTCTGGAAACCGGGCAGGATTACCGGCTCGAGGTCCGCGCCGTTGGCGATCTCGGCAAGTTCCGGGGCTGGGTCGATGGCGGGGTGATTACCGCAGCGATCAGCGACGTTCCGCCAAGCACGGTGACCGGCTGGCAGGTCGTGCCGGCGGAGGGGTTCGTCCAGATGCAATGGGACGATCCGACCGCGCTGGACATGAGCCATGTCGAGATCCGCTACACCAGCGCCGCCTCGGGCAGCTGGAACGCCTCGACGCTGATCGGCAAGGTGCCGTATCCGAAGCTGACCGAAAGCGCCTTTGCCCGCGCCGGGACTTATATGATCAAGTGGGTCGACCGTGGCGGGCAGAAAAGCACCACGGCGGCATCGGTCACGATCAGCAGCCAGCAGCTGAAAGCCGCCAACGCAGCCGCGACCCAGACAGTCAGCCCGACCTTCTCGGGCACGTTCAGCGACACCGAGGTAGTATCCGGCGAGCTTCGCCTCCTGCCAGACGGGAGCGGGAACTATCCGGCATCCGGCACATGGACATCGGACACGCCCGTAGATCTCGGGGCCAAGTATCCGGTGCGCATCACGCCCAATATCGAGGCGAGCGCGTTCTCACCGAATGACGTGATCGCGAACTGGCCGGTGCTGGTCAACCTGGCATCGCTGGCACCGTCGAACCCGGACTCGTGGGGGCTGACCGTCGAAGTGGCGTTCTCGGACAGCGATCCGACCGGTGGCACGGATTGGAAGCCGCTGACCGGCGGCGACTATCTCGGGCGGTATTTCAATTTCCGGGTGTCGATGACCTCGGATCGCACCGACACCACGCCGCGCGTCTCGCTGTTGGAGTTCGTGCTCGACATGCCGGATCGCGTGGAAGGCACCGATGGCGTGTCCAGCGGGACCGGGGGTCTGAGCGTGACCTACACCCCGGCATTCCGGGAAACCCCCGCGGTGGTGATCTCCCCGATCAACCTGCCGAGCGGCGGTTACGCGCAAGTCACGAATGAAAGCCGCACCGGCTTCGACGTGGAGTTTTTCAACGCCAGCGACACCAGCATTGACGTGGTGTTCAACTGGGTGGCCCGAGGCTACGGAAGGGAACAGGCATGACGCAAAACTGGATCGGGCAGGTCAATGTCAACACGGAGGATGGCTCTGACCTTGTTGGTCGCCTGAACAATTTCGACACCGCCCACAAGACCAACCAGGCGGGGGCAACACGGCCGACCGGTATTTCAGCTGGTGGCTTGTGGTCGAAGGACAATGGCGGCGGATCGTTCACGCTGATGCTGTTCGACGGTTCGACCGACATTCCGCTGACGTCGCTTCCGGGCGGTCTGGCGGCAGGGGACATGTTCTACTGGAACGGCACGGCTCTGGTGCGCATTCCGGCCGGGACCAATGGCCAGGCCCTGATTTATGACGCATCCCTGACCAAGCCGAAATGGGGATCTGCCGGGGGCGGCATGACCGCCATCGGAACACAGGCCACGACCAGCGGGGGATCAGTATCGCTCAGCGGCATGACGCTCACCGATTACAAGTTTCTGCGTGTCACCTTCAACAGGATCAGGGTCGGCACCGTTGCGAGTTCCGATCCGTCCGAGATCGTTTTCAACGGCCTGACAATCCTGCCGTCTCTAGCCAACAACACCCGATTCAGCGGCATTGCCGAGATCGACCTCACGAACGGCATCCAAACCTGCACCATCCGTTCGCAGAGCGATGGCTCCTATGTCAGTTCCGAGGATTCCGGCATCACGACGGTATCGACCGCGGTGACACTTGAGCGAAACGGGTTGGGAGCCTTCAACGGGAATTTCAGCGCAGGTGAGTTCGTCGTTTACGGGGTGAAGTAACCTGCCAGTGCGAGAGCGCAACCGCGTGAGCCTGGCCAGTCCCGGCACAGCCGGGGGCAACTGAAACTGCCAAATCGGGAAAGAAGACATGCAGCAATCGACGGAAGTGGTCGGGCCGGTGGCGCTCGGCACATTTGGCGTGGCCGGATCGTTCTTGACCAGCCACGGCACCAGCTGGCTGGCCATCGTGGTCGCGATCATCGGGGCAATTCTGGCCGCGACCGAACTGGACCCGTGGCGCTGGCGCGATGCCATTGGCGTGGCGGTGTTCAACTGCATCATCGGCATTATCGGGGGCGCGATCCTCGCTGCCACCTTGGCCAATGCGGGCTGGATCACTCATCCGCTCGGTTTGGCCGGCACGTCATTTGCCGTCGCGTATTTCGGCCATGACGCGGTGCAGAAGATCAGGCCTGCCCTCGTGTCCGTTTTGGTGCGGGTCATGACGGGAGGCCAGAAATGACACGCAAGATCGTCCGTTCGACTGGATACAAGCGCGCTCGGCTGGTGGCGTCTGCCATCGTCTGGGCGCTCATCGTCATCGCTATCATCATGGAGGCAACATCGTGAGACTTGTTGATAACTGGAAGTCGATCCTTTGGCGATCGCATTCGATGTGGGCGGTCTATCTGGGCCTTGCTCTTCTCGGCATCCCCGAGATTTTTTACTTCTTTTGGGAAATGCAGATCATGTCGCCCTATATCAGCGGCTGGGGTGGCCTTTTGCTGCTGGCCTATGGTGGTCTTGGCCGGATCAAGGATCAGGGCATCGACCGGAACCGGCTGCGAAGTCCGTGGATCGTGGCGCTGGTGGCGCTCCTGATCGCCGCCTGGGCCGTCTATGACGATCTAAGCCTTCCGGAGCCGCAAATCCACTCCGAGGCTCCTGCGGCAGCTGACAGCGCCGCTGAAACGCTACAGATCGCCGTGCCCCTCATCGCGAAATGGGAAGGGCTGCGAACCAAGGCTTATCTCGATGTGGTGGGCGTCTGGACGGTCTGCTTTGGCGAAACCAAGGGCGTGAAGCCCGGCGACAGCTATACCGAGGCCGAGTGCCGCGCGATGCTGGCCGACCAGGTGGCGGTCTATAGGGCAGGGCTGCATGAGTATTTCAGCGCCGAAACCATAGCCAATCGCCTGCCGCCGACGCGGGACGCGGCCTATACCTCTCTGGCCTATAACGTGGGAATCGCCGGGGCCGGGAAAAGCACCGCCACGCGCCGCCTGAACGCCGGGAACATCGCTGGCGGGTGCGAGGCGCTGACATGGTGGAACAAGGGGGGTGGCCGCGTTCTGCGCGGTCTGGTGCGGCGTCGATCCGAGGAACGCGCCCTGTGCCTTGAGGGGCTGGCATGATCGTCGGAATCGGCGACAGCAACCTTGAGTTCGGCAATCACGGCTGGGCGGAAGGTTTCGGTCGGCTGACTGCCTTCCGGTCGCTGGTGTCATTTCCCGGCGGATCGTCGCGGGATGTGCTGCGCGCTCTGCGCGGCATGCCGCCTGACGTGATCGCGGACCTGGCGCCAAGCTCGGTCCCGATCCTCGTGACACTCGGTATCAACGACATGCTGCAAGGCATCGGGCCTATCGAGTTCGCCCGCAATCACCGGGACATCATGCGGCTGGTCGAGGCCGCGGGCGGGCCGCGCTCGTGGATCTGGATGCCGAGCCATGTCACCGGCCATTGGAAGCTGGAAGTCCTGCGCACGGTCTTGTGCCTTTACGCGATCTGGCGCCGGGCCCAGTTCGTGAACCTGCGCGCTTACCGGGATCTGACGATCTACCGCTTTCCCGACGATCCGTTCCACCTGCAACGGTCGAGCTACGTGCAGATTGCGCGTCGGGTCATGCAGGACATGCAGGGGCAGGACTGATGTGGATCACGGCGGCTTTCAAATTCTTCACCGGCCCGATCGGGCGGTGGATCGGCGCTGCGCTGATCGTTGCGGCCTTTGTCGGCTGGCTCCGGTGGGACGCCGGGCAGGACGTGCGCCGCAACATCGACGCCGACAGCAATGCGGCCCGGCTCGAATACCGCGAAACCTCTGAACAGGAGAAAGACGATGTGGAAAGCATCTCTGCTGATGATGTTCTGCGCGAACTTCTTGGCAGGCTGTCCGGGCCCGACAGCGACTGACGCGCTGTTCAAGGACGTATCCCGCCCGCCGCCGAATACCCCGGCCGAGGTGGTGAAAACCATCGCAACCGATGCGCCCGATCTTGGGCGCTGGATCATCTACCAGGACCGAGCCTGTGAATTGCACGGCTGCCTGTCGAGCTTCTGAATGAGGAACCCTTCATGACCAAGGTAAACGAGAAATATCAGCGCATCGGCTATGGGCTGGTGCGGGACAAGGCCACCGGTAAGCCCAAGGTCGACGATGTGTCGGCCCTTCACCCGATGCACTTCATGATGATGTCGCATGCCGAGCGTGTCGAGCTGGGCGGGCACCCCGATTGCTGGGCCCGCGATGCGCAGGGCTACAAGCGCGTCGAGAAGATCGGCGTCGGTCGCTACCGCGCGCTTGAGGCTCTGGTGGCGGTATCGGAGGTGTTCGACGTTCACACGGGCGACGTGTGGCGGCTGGCACAGCGCGGCGATGGGGCAGCTGGCTCCGAAATCCACGTTGAAAACGCAGATCGGTAACAGGAGAAACACATGACCACCACGATCTCGGCCGCAGCACGTAACGCTGCATGTGATGCCATTGTCGATCTGATCGACCTTGGCTCGACCGATGCCAATGGCGATCTGGTGATCCAGACCAGCGGCGATGTAGAGGTCGCAATTTTGGCGCTGTCCGATCCTGCCTTTGGAAATGCCGCCGCCGGTGTGGCCACGGCCAACTCCATCAGCGATGACACGAACGCCACGGGCGGCACGGCTGCCAACTTCATCCTGCGGGACAAGGACAACACCGAGGTGATGCGCGGCCTGTGCGGCACCTCGGGCGCTGAACTGAACCTGTCGAGCCTGTCGATTGGCTCGGGCGACACCGTGAGCGTGTCCAGCCTGACCACGACCATGCCCGCCACAGACGCGTAAGGGGCTTTCCCAATGGACTACAAACTCGTTTACGAAACGAACGGGCAACCGGCGGGGGATGGGCTGCGCCCGACGCGCATCTCAAATGAAGGGCAGTCGCTCTCCGTTCTGGTGGACATCAAGGAAGAGAAGTTCACGCCTCTCATCTTCGTGCCCATTGAGGAAGCGCCCGATCCGGTTGAACCTCAGCCCGATCCCGAGCCGACGCCTGATCCGATTCCCGATCCGGTGCCGCAGCCCGTTCCGACCCCGGCCAACGTGCAGAACGCCGGCGAACTGGCGCAGGCGCTATCGTCGGCCATCGGTGGCGAGACGTTCGTGCTTGCCACCGGCAACTATGGTGACTGCCCGAGCATCCCCTCGGGCGTGACGCTGCAATCTGCCGACCCGGCCCAGATGCCGAAATTCTCGCGCCTGAACGTGGTGAACCGCTCGGATGTCTCCCTGCTCGATCTGCATATGAAATACACCTACGCTGCTGGCGATGGCGATGCGACGAACCGTTTCCTGTGCCAGGACAGCACGAATGTCCGGTATATCGGGTGTCTGATCGAGGGCGACTATTCCGAAACCGGCGAAGGCAAGGGCCGTGGCCTTCGCTTCTGGGGCAACAACCGGAACTGTCTGATCGAAGCCTGTGAGATCGCGCACTGGTGGAAGGGTTTGGGCCTGAACGGCACCGATATCGTATGTCGCGGCAATGATATCCACGATATCCGCTCGGACGGCATCAATACCGGCGATGGCTCGAATTACCTGATCGAGCTGAACTACATCCATGACTTCGCCATGATCGGCGGTCAGTTCGATCACCGCGACATGATCCAGATCATCGGCTCGGCCAACGGTATCACGATCCGCGATAACCTGCTGGATCAGGGGGCGGGGCGCTATGCTCAGGGCATCTGGTCCGACGCCAACAGCAAGGATTTCGGCGTGGTGATCCAGAACAACGTGCTGATCATGTCGCACACCAACTGCATCGCCTGGATCAACTTCGATGGCGGCGATTGGAGCGGCAACCGTGTGGCGCAATGGCTGGACGATCAAGGCAATCCACGCCTCGACAACAACCCCGGCATCGCAATTCCGAAGATCAATGCGGGCGGCGACAACTTCCTCTTCATGGACAACGTGGCTCCTGGGATCATCAACCCCAAGACCTACGATCCGAGCAATCAGATCAAGGTGCTGGACGACAAGGCGCTTCGGGCCGAGGCGCAGGCCGATCCGCGCTGGTCGCACTTCTTCAAGTAAGGATCGCCTGAATGGTTTCTGCAACCGTTTCCGGCTTCACCGGCACTGGTGCCACAAAGACCAGTTCCGGCGGCAAGGATATCTATGAGTTCCCCAACGGCGGCACGATCACGTTCGATGGTGCCGGGGATATCGGGTATCTCGTCGTTGCTGGTGGCGGCGGCGGTGGCCGCGAGGATGGCAAGGGCGGTGGTGGCGGCGGTGCCGGGGGGTATCTCGAAGGCACAACGGCTGTCACCGCAGTTGCGCATGATGTCACGGTCGGCGCTGGCGGTGCGGGTGCGACGGGGGCCGCAGAAAACGGTGCCAACGGCGGCGACAGCTTCATCCAGATCAACGGCGGCGCTGATGTCGTTCGATCAGACGGCGGCGGCGGGGGTGGCGGCACATTCCCCGGCGGTTCTAACGGCGGCTCGGGCGGTGGCGGACATGTAACCGGCGATGGCGTCGGAGGCACGGCAACCGCAGGTCAAGGCAACGATGGCGGCGGTGGGGGCCAGACGGGCGGCAACACCACGCGATGCGGCGGCGGTGGCGGCGGTGCCGGTCAAGCCGGTTTCGATCACAACGATGCGTCTTTCCCGGCGCATGGCGGCGATGGCACCGCATCCAGCATTACCGGCACGTCAGTCACCTATGCTGGTGGCGGCGGCGGCGGCAACCGGGATACAGCCGATGGAACACCGCTCGGCGGCGCTGGCGGTGGTGGTGACGGCGGCTCAGGCGGGGGCGTAGCTGGCTCAGACGGCACAGATGGCCTCGGTGGTGGCGGCGGCGGCGGTGCCGGGAATGCCAACGGCGGGGCAGGCGGATCCGGTTATGTGGTCATCACGGTCGATACGCCGGGCGGATCATCTGTTACCGGCTCCGGCGCTCTGACCCCCGGCGGCGCCACGATTGCCTCGACGTGCGAACGCAGCGTGGTAGGCGCAGGCGCTCTCGCTCTTGGCGGCGTTCGGCTCGATGCCTCTGGCAACCGGGAAGTGATCGGCGCAGGCGCGCTCTCTATGCGCGGCCCGCAGCTTGATGCATCTGGCGAACGTGAAATCCCGGCCTCTGGCGCGCTTGCCGTGGGCGGCGCGGCGCTGGATGGGGCAGGGGGTGTTGGCGGCAATATCTCAGGCGCAGGCGCGCTTGCTGCTGGCCCTGCAAAGCTCGATGCATCTGGTGAGCGCCAGATAGCCGGCGCGGCGGCCCTGTCGCCCGGCGGGGCGCAACTGGATGCTTCAGGTGAGCGCGAAGTGACCGGCACGGCCGCCTTGGCGATGGGGCCGGCCGCTCTGGCATCTGCCGGGTCCGTTGGGGGCGTGATAGGCGGCTCTGGTGCGCTGTCCGTAGGCGCTGTGAAGCTCGACGCCTCGGGCGAGCGCAGTATCCTTGGCGCGGCGGCTCTGACGCTCGGCGGCGCAATGCTGGACGGGGCAGGCGGCCTGTCTGGCAACATCAGTGGCAGCGGTGCGCTAACCATGGGTGGGGTGCGGATCGCATCCACAGGCGAACGCACAATTTCAGGCATCGGTTCGCTGACTGTAGGGGCGGCACTCCTATCCGGCACGGCAATCGGTGGGATTGTCCCGGTCCCACCCGGCACTCTGGCCATCATCGGCACGCCAGCTGCGCGTGCTGCCATCATCGGCACGCCCGCTGCGCGCGCCGCCATCATCGGCACACCTGCCGCCCGTCCTCAGATTATTGGTGACCCATGACACAAACGCTTGATATCGACGAATTCAAACACGGCGAAACCATTGAATTCACGGTGGCTGCAAAGAACCGCGACGGATCCGTGATCATCACGCCCGGAAGTCAAACTCTGACATTCTGGATCGGCACCAGCCCCGGCGGGGATTTCTCGGTGAAGTTCAATGCGCCGCCAGAGGTTGTTCTGTCAGACGCTGGCAACGCTATCTGGCTTGTGAGCATCCCGATTTCGGCCTATGGGCCTTACCTGGTCGAGGGGCGCAGCTATTACTACGATATCACCACGCAGCTCGGGTCGGACGATCCGATCCTGCAGAAGAAGGGGCGGCTCCGCCTCGGGCCAGCCATAAATTGGACATAGAGATCGGCTACGGCTGATGCGCGCCAGGCGCTTCCTGGCATATCCCGTTGAGCGCCGTAAGGGGTTCTATTGGGGTTACCTCCCTGTTGGACTGGCCCCTGTCGAGAGATCGATGGGGGCCTTTTTTGTTTCGGGGAACATCCTATGTTCGCGTCATGCCAAATGTTCTGCATATCTGGTGCCGCTGCGGGCACTACGGCCGGGTCGAGGTGGACATGAAGGATGACCACAATCAGACCATGCGCCGGGTGCGCTGCAGCGCCTGCGGCAAGACTGGGGCCGCAGCGGAATTTCGGCTCGGTTGGGTCGACGATATGAACTGGCGGCAGGACCTGGGCGATCAGCGATAAGGCTTTTCAATGTCGCGCTGGACAATCACAGCGCGATATGGAAAACCATCGCACACGCCGCGTATGTTCTTCCGTTCCACATTACTGCCATTTTGCGGCGCACCTCCAAAGGTCTTGCCCCGCCCATCGTGGCGGGGTTTTTTGTTGCCGATTCCCGACTGATTTTTCCCACTCGATTTTTCCCACCTGATATCGGTGGGTAAAAAGTTGCGAAAAACGGTTTAAAAACAATGGCATAAAATTGCATTGGTAGGCCCGGAGGG
>NZ_JAHKSQ010000015.1:0-40971 GCF_018862045.1 Roseovarius sp. PS-C2 | reverse complement strand
ACTCGCAGCTTAGCACCTTCATAGATCATCCGATTGCCAATCTGCTCTGGTGTCCAGCCCAGTTTGATCTTTGCCACAACAGTCTTGCACAGTTCAGGATGCCGGATCAGCTTGCGCTGTACCGAGCGGCGTTTGTTCGTCTGAAGCTGTGCCGCGTGACCGAAGTAACCGGCGTACTTCTTGGGAAAGGCATCATCGGCCCAGAAGTTACGTTTGATCTCACGAAAGATCGTCGATTTGTGGCGCTTGAGGACACGCGCCATCTCTCTGACGGGCACCTTTGCATGCCACCAGTTCTCGATCTTACGGCGTTCTTGCAGTGATAGTTGCGTGTAAACGGCTCCCATGCGATATTCTCCTATTAGATAACTTATTGTTTTCTAATAGGAGTCGCACTTCAGGGTAGCGCGCTCCCGAATACACGCAAAACGCGCATAAGCTAAATTATGTTAATCGGATGCGCTCTGAGTTCAATCAAACAACATTACGATTTGGTGGTGCTTCGGCAAGGGCAGTGCCACCGTACTGAAGTTACTCCTTTGCGAAAGGACCGACCATGTTCAGAAAATTCGGATTGCTCTTGGCCTCGCAACTGCTGTAGTTCGTCTGTTTATGGTTTCGAATAGATGCCGCCTTCTGCGAAGGCATCTGATTGAAAGCTCCCCTACCTTTCACTTACCCAAGCGATTGCCGCATCCGTTCCCGAGGGGTTGAACTGGCGGAGTTCGGCCTTGGTCAGCACATCGGCGAACTTGGTGCCCCACTTCATCAAAGCCCCTTCGCCCACCACAGCAACGCGGCGGAAGTCATTCCTATGAGCTGTGTCGATCTTCAGATCTTCGAGCAGAGCGGACGGCCCCTCGTAGCCTTCAAACCTCGTAAGATCGAGAACCATGCCGGGCTTGCTTGCCTCTTGCAGGCGCTGATGAAGCAGGGCGTGCATCCGCTTCAGGTCGCTTTCGCTGAGCTTGCCCTCGCAGGCGAGGCCAATCGTATCGTCATGATCTGTCAGTGTCTCGGTGAACATGGTTTTCCTCCTCTTTTTCCGGCTTGCCGTGACCGTAAAGGTCAGCGTTTTCGTGTGCACGGTCTTCGTGTTCAAATTCCAGACTCGAATGACCGATGCTGAAATCGTCCTTCAGCCGGTCCTTGATCGCGGCCTTGATCTTTTCGATTTGACCCCAGCCGTCCGCTGTCAGCACGACGTGGCAGTCCAGAGCGGCCTCGTGCTCCTGCATCTGCCACAGATGCACGTGATGAACGTCCGCGACACCATCCACACCTCGCATCGCCTCAACGACGGCTTCATTATCGATGTCCGGTGGACTGCCGAGCATTAGCGTCCGAATCGGACCGCCGATCTCGGTAAATGCGAGGTAGAGGATGTAAAGAGCGATGCCGATGGTGATGGCCGGGTCGGCCCACCGCATGTCGTAGAGGAGGATGAGCGAGCCGCCGATGATGACCGCCACGGAGGCCAATGCGTCCGACAGGTTGTGCAGGAAGAGCGCACGGATGTTCACGCTGCCTTTCTGCATCGAATAGGTGAGCAGCGCCGTCAACGTGTCGACGACCAGTGCCACACCGCCCAGAATCACCACCGTCCAGCCCTGTACCTCTGGTGGGTCGATCATGCGCATGCCACCCTCGTAGATCAGATAGAAGCCGATCAGGATAAGTGTCGTGTAGTTGATGAGCGCTGCGACGATTTCTACCCGCCCATAGCCGAAGGTCATGCGCTTGTCCGCCGGGCGGCGAGCGATCTTACGCGCGAAGAAGGCGATCACCAGCGACGCCATGTCCGAGAAATTGTGGAGGGCATCCGCGATCAGCGCGAGGCTGCCGGAAAGGATCCCGCCGACGATCTGCGCAACCGTCAGGAGGCCGTTGGCCCAGATGGCGATGGAGACGCGACGATCACCGGATTGAGGATCGATGTGGGCGTGGCCGTGATCATGCGGCACGGTTCGTCTCCTCATGGCGGTGGTTCGGCCGATTGAATCCGGGGACCGGCGGCAAGATTCCGCGGCGGATGCGGCGAACCCTGGCATTCATCCAGTGACGGATGACGTGGCGATAAAGCAAGTCGCGCACAAATCCGAAGTTCTGGCGGTGCTTTGAGTAAAAATCGTCGGGCGCCTCAAAGGTTCCGAAATCGCGAGCAATACCGGTTTTCTGGATGTACGTGTCATTCCCGGTCCAGGCGACAGGCGGGGCGCTCAGACTTTCCGTTCCAACCCCGTAGCCGCACAGACTATCCGTGTCGCGGAATTCGTGCTGCAATGCTTGCAAGAAGGACGCGTCCAGGATGAAGCCTTCGAGATTGACCCATCCGTCCCCCAAGTCCACCTCTACCCAGGAGTGGAGGATTTCGGACGGCGCGAGGGGATAGACGAGTTCCGGAACGACGCCTCTCTGAAGCGCCTTGTGGATTGTGAATCCGTGCAGTCGGCAGCGAACTCCCACGCCACGCAGCAGGGCCATGAGGAGCGTGCCCTTGGTGTTGCACTGCCCGTGGCCATCTGCGAGGACCTCGGACGCCGGAATGTCGTCGGCGCGGTTGTAGCCGAAGGGAATCTCGTTCCTGACGAAATCATAGATGGCCCCAGTTCGGTCCTCGCTGGGAAGGTCTGCCCAGCCGCGCTCCTCGATCAGTTTTGCAATTGAGGTCGCGTCAAAATCCAGTAGCCGGGTTTTGGCCAAATGAGGGGCGGCGGGGTTCACGGGGTATCTCCTCGAATCGTTCACGAGAATATGTAGTTGCTACAGTCACTGTAGCTTCAAGCCCCGATTTCAGGCGATGTCCTCACTTGCCTGATTGTCATCGTGCACCGCCTTGTGGTGTTCACCATGCGCGTCTTTCAGGATTCCGACGCCACCCCAGGCCGCGATGCCGGCGACAATCACGCCCACGACAAGGTCCGGCCAGTTCGTTCCGAGCCAAGCCACGAGCCCGCCTGCGACGACGATTCCGAGATTGGCCGCGAAGTCGTTCCAGCTGAAGGTATTCGCCGCTCGGATGTTCACGTCTGGATCGCGAAGCCGTGCCAGCAGCCAGACGCAAAGTGCGTTGATGGCCGCCGCTACCAGCGCCATGACAATCATGATCGTGCCAAGAGGATCCGATCCGCCGACGTAGCGGCGCCAGGCGTCATACAGGATGCCAAGGGCGAAGAGGATCAGCAGGCCGCCCGAAACGTTCGCCGCTCCGCGCTTCCACTTGGCGGAGCGGGACAGCGCGAAGAGGCTGATCGCGTAGACGAAACTGTCCGACAGATTGTCGAGGCCATTGGCGATAAGCGCGCTTGAATCGCCGAATGCGCCTGAGGCGAAGAAAGCGATTGCCAGCCCGATGTTGAGACCCAGCACGATCCAGAGTGTGCGTCTTTCCGTTGCGTTTCTCTGCTCCGCCATGCCAGGTATCCAAATTAGTGAATTGCCAATGAGTAACTAACATCGGGCTTTTTGCGTTCCGATCAAAGGTCGTCGAAATTGCTCAGGCGCCGATCTCTTCATGGTCGGTCAGGCATTCGGAATGGTCGCGCAGTACCTCGAGCACACGGCAGTCTGAAGTCTGCCCGCCGCTGCACTCATGCACCATCCGCTTCAATTCCGTCCGCAGCGCCTCGAGCCGCGCCAATCGTTGCTCGACCTGTTTGAGTTGCCGACGGGCTATTGCATCCGCCTCCGCGCAGGACTTTCCCGGATGATCGCTGAGATCGAGGAGCTCACGGATCGCGTCCAACGAGAATCCCAATTGCCGTGCGTGCCGGACGAATGACAAGCGGTCGAGTTCGGCGGCGCCATAGCGTCGTTGGCCCCCCTCGGTCCTGCCGGGCTCAGGCATAAGTCCGATCTGCTCGTAATACCGGATGGTCTGCACCTTTGTTCCGGTCTTCTTCGCCAGCGTCCCAATCGTCAGCATTTCCGCTCCCCACATTACCTACAGTGGGTGTAGCTTTATGCGGTGCGCATCACAAGCTTCACCTGAGTTTCACAAATCGGTGATTGTTGGCCGATCGATGACAATCACGCTTGAACCTACAGTAGCTAGAGGATGTAAACGCGCACAAAATATAGAATCAAGTTCGGGCGGAGCGGCGTGAGGCTTTCAGGTCTTCAGAAGGTATTGTGGGTGTTGGCGGGCGCGGCGGCGTTCGTTTTCATCTGGCTGTTGCTATGGTCCGATTACCGTGCCGACCTTGCCCGAGCCGAGGATGAACCACCGTTTTTCGCTGATTTCGAACTGACCGATCATCGTGGCATGGTTCAAACAGCGGAAGATTTCGAAGGACGCTGGATGTTGGTCTTCTTCGGCTTCACCAATTGCCCCGACGTCTGTCCGACGACACTGTCCGAGGTTGCTGCCGTGATGGAGGGCCTGGGCGATGAGGCGGCAATGGTTCAGCCGATTTTCATAACGATCGATCCCGAACGCGATACGCCGACGGCACTTGCCGAGTATGTGCCGCTGTTCGACGCAGGAATCATCGGGCTTACCGGTACACCGGAGCAGATCGCCGCGACATCCGAGACCTTCCCGATATTCTTTGAGCGGATCGAGGAGGCCACTGCACCGGGCGGATACACGATGGGGCACACGTCGCATCTTTTCCTTTTCGACACGCAAGCAGGCTTCGCGGGCTCCTGGCCCTATGGCACGCCTGCCGAAGAGATCCTCGCCGATCTGAGAGAGAGGATCTGATCGTCATGACCCGACTTTCCGGAGAGATGGCCGTCGGGCTGGCCTGGATCATCGCGCTCACCGCATCGCTTGCCGTGTTTTTCATTGGCGAGGTGCTGGGGCAGACGCCTTGCGTGCTCTGCTGGTTTCAGCGCGCTTTCATGTTCCCCCTGGCCATCGTCCTCGGGCTCGGCCTGTGGTGGCAGGATCGGCGCGTGGGTCGCTACGGGATCGCGCTGGCAATCGGGGGCGCCGCCATAGCACTTTGGCACCTCGGCCTCTATGTCGGGCTGATCCCCGAACGCATCCAGCCCTGCACGGCGACCGGCCCATCCTGTACCGACGACAATCAATTGGTCTTCGGCGTTCCGATCCCCCTGATGGCGCTCGCCGCCTTCGTGGTGATCGGGCTGCTGTCGGCCGTCTCACTGAAGGAAACACAAGAATGAAACGACGCGGCCTCATCCTGTCCGTTCTCGCGCTCGGTGTCGCCGGTTTCGGCGGTGCCGCCTGGTATGCCCGCCGCCCCGACCCGAGTGCCGCGGCCGATCCCATCGACCCTGAATTGGCCGACGCGCTGATCCGACCCTATTCCCCGATCCTTGGACCTGCGGATGCGCCCGTAACCATCGTTGAATTCTTCGACCCAGCCTGCGAGGCATGCCGCGCTTTCTATCCGGTCGTCGAGGATATCATGGCGGAGCACAGAGACGCGGTGCGTGTTGTAATTCGCTACACGCCTTTTCACGGCGAGGCGTCAGTAGAAGCGATCCGTGTGCTCGAGGCGGCGCGCATGCAGGACGTGTTTGAACCCGTGCTTGAGGCAGTCCTGCGCGAGCAGCCGAAGTGGGCCTCGCACGGGGCGCCGGAGCCGGGTTTGATTTTACAGATAGCTTCGACCGCAGGGCTCGATACGGATGCCGCCCGGACACAGATGCTGGCCCCCGGTGTCGTGGCGGTGCTCAACCAGGACCGCGCCGATGTCGAGACAGTCGGGGTCCGCCAAACGCCCACGTTCTTCGTGAACGGCAAGCCTCTCGATCCGTTCGGTGAGGCCGAATTGCGGAGGCTGGTGGCAGTGGAAGTTGCGGCAAGCCAAAGCTGATTCGCGGAAGCAGGAGAAACGAGTGGTGAAGAAGCTGAGATATACCAATGCATTGGCCGTGCTTCTGGCGGTTGCAGGGTTGTCGGCCCCCGCACTGGCCGGTTCGGAGGATGTCGTGGTCGAGAACGCGTGGTCCCGCGCCTCGATCGGCGTCAACAGGCCAGGTGCCGCCTATTTGACCGTGCGCAACACGGGTGAAGACGCCGTGACGCTGACTGGACTTGCGACACCGCTGGCAATGATGCCCGAGATCCATGAGTCGAAAACCAACTCCGATGGCGTCAGTTCCATGGCGCCTGCAGGCGAGATCACGATTGAGCCCGGCCAAAGCGTGGCATTGGAGCCGGGCGGGCTGCACGCCATGCTCATGAAGCTGCAGGAGCCGATGACCGAAGGCGAGACTTTCCTGCTGACACTGACCTTCTCGGATGGCGGCAAGGTGACGGTCGAGATCCCAATCCTCGGCATCGCCGCGCGTGGACCGGAGGGCTGATGCAACGTCGGCAGCTCCTTCTATGCGGCGCAGCCGGTGCCGGCGTTCTTGGCCTGACGCTCTTCGTGGGCTGGTGGCGGGTGGACGGGCCCGGTGCGCCTGAACCAAAAGGGCAGCGGCCCCTGCCCCTATCGTCGATGGAGTTCCGGCTGACCGACCACGAGGGAAATGAGGTAGGGCCTGGCAACCTGATCGGTCGTCCGACATTGGTGTTTTTCGGGTTCACCTACTGCCCGGACGTCTGCCCGACCACACTATCGGATATTTCCGGCTGGCTTGAGGAACTGGGCGACGAAGCATCAGAGATGAACGTGGTCTTCATCACGGTCGACCCGGAGCGGGACACGGTCGAGGCCATGGCCGAATATGTCGGCTATTTTCATCCGGCCATTCGCGGCTGGACGGGGCCGGAAGACCAGATTGCCCGCGCCGCCGAAGGGTTTCGTGCCTCATTTGAGCGCGTCCCTACCGAGGGCGGCGGCTATACGATGAACCATACGGCAAGCGTATTCCTGTTCGATGCCGAGGGTGAACTCGTCACGATGATCGACTATCACGAGCCAAGAGAATTCGCGGTGCCGAAGATCAGGCGCGCACTGACAGAAGACGTAGAGGGTGCAACATGAAGATAAGAACTGTCTTGGCGGCCGTGGCGGTCGCAGGCGCATTTTCGGTGACCGCCATCGCCATCTCTGGCGTTCTTCCCAAAGAACCGGTGCCTCCTGCGATTGCAGAAGCGACCCTCTGGACTCCCGATCCGCTCGCGCCGCCTCGGATTTCCGAAACCAATTCGGTCCGCCCTACACTCGCCCAGGCGGATGTCGCATTCGAGTTCAGATCCGTGCCCCTCCTGACCGTTTCCCCCGCTGATACCTCCTTGCCATCTATCGAGCCCCCACTGGTCACATGGTCGCGCGAGATTGCGTCGGGAGAGACGCTCGATGCGGTCCTCTCCGATGCGGGGCTGGATGCTTCGGATCGCGCCGAAATCGCCTTGGCGATTGGCGCGGAATACGATTTGCGCCGTCTGCGTCCGGGTCACATCATTACCGTGGTTTCCACAACGGACGACAACCCGCGTCGTGTAGAACTCGCCGTCGAAGACGGTGTCCGGATAGAGGCGGTCTTCGGCGAACAGCTTGCCGCTCGCGTGTTGGAGCCGGACCCCGAATTGGTGACTTTCGCCGGCGAGGCGGTGATCGAGAGCTCGATTTTCGCTGCCCTGGACACGGCAGACATCCCCGCCCGGTTTGCGGTGGACCTGGCGCAGATGCTGGGTGGCACCGTGGATTTCCGTCGTGATCTTGCGGGGGGCGAGACGATGCGCCTCCTTTGGCGCGAGGCCCGAGACGGGAACAAGAGGATTGGTCAGCCTGAGCTTGCCTTCGCTGAGCTGGATCTTGGTGGATCGGTCTACGAGATCGTCTGGCCGGACGACGGCAGCGGTCAAGCGACGATCTATGTCGACGGAGAAGTGCTGCGCGTGTTCGCGCAACCGGTGGAAGGAGCGCGGCTGAGTTCCGTCTTTGGCCGTCGCACACACCCAGTCTACGGCAATGTGCGCATGCACACCGGCGTCGACTTTGCTGCGGCAAGCGGTACGCCGGTAAAAGCAACGGCGCCCGGACGCGTGAGCTTCATCGGACGTCGTGGTGGATATGGCCGGGTGGTGGAGATAGCGCATGGATCCGACACCCTGACACGATACGCACATCTCAGCGAGGTGCCGGACACACTCGAACAAGGGCAGCGCGTGATGGCCGGAGATTTGATCGGCCGCGTCGGTGCGACAGGTACCGCGACCGGCCCCAACCTACATTACGAAGTGCTGGTGGACGGTCGCCCAACCGACCCTCTCTCTGACGACCGACTGGCAGAGGCGGCCGAGCGTGAAACGGACGACACGGCCGCGCTTGAGCGACTGAGTGAGGCGCGTTCACTTCTGGCTGAGAGGCTCGCCAGCGAAATTGCGCAAACAACAACCGAGAGGCTTTGATCCATGAAACGATTTACTCCCGCCCTTGCCATCGCATTTGCCTTGCTTCCCGCAGCGCAGGCCGTCGCAGAGGCGATCCCGATCGATGTTCGGAAGACCAACGGCTGCGGCTGTTGCCTGTCCTGGATGAAGCACCTGGATGAGAATGGCTTCGCGCCGACTGGCGAGGACATGTTCGGAGGATCTCTTGTGCGCTTCAAAGTCGACAATGGCGTGCCTCAGCGCATGGTCTCATGCCATACGGCTTTGGTCGACGGCTACGTGATCGAAGGCCACGTACCGGCAGCTGACATCCAACGCCTGCTGGAGGACCGGCCAGACGCGGTGGGCCTGGCGGTGCCGGGAATGCCCTACGGGTCGCCTGGCATGGGACCGGAGGACGACCGGGAGGCTTACGATGTCTTCCTGATCCGCGAAGACGGATCGACCGAGGTCTACACCAGCTACTCGGCTCCTGACTGAACTCGCGGCAGAACCTTAACAATTGGAACCCCTCACCCCCATAGCGCTTGGCTTTCTGGGAAGCCTGGCCGCCGGATCGCTGACCGCGGTCGGGGCGGTCCCCGTTCTTTTTGGGCGCATCCCGTCCCGGGCCACGCGCGATCTGCTGCTCGGCTTCGCGGCCGGTGTCATGCTCGCGGCCTCGTTCTTCTCGCTGATCATCCCGGCTCTCGACGCAGCCGAAGGACAGTTCGACAACGGTGCTCTGCCGGCGGCCATCGTCTGCGTTGCGATCCTGCTTGGCATGGGCGCGGTCGCTCTGATGAACGAACGACTGCCGCATGAACATTTCAAGACGGGGCGGGAAGGCCCCGACGCCGCATCGCTGCGGCGCGTCTGGCTTTTCATCATCGCAATCACGATCCACAATTTTCCCGAAGGGCTTGCCGTCGGCGTCGGGTTCGGGGCTGACGGTTTGTCGGGCGGGTTACCACTTGCGATCGGCATCGGCCTCCAGAATGCGCCCGAAGGTCTGGCGGTGGCGGTTTCGTTGCTCGGCGAGGGCTATTCCAGGTTTCGTGCTTGGGGCATCGCCGCCCTGACAGGTCTTGTCGAGCCGGTAGGTGGGCTTCTTGGGGCTGGGATCATCAGCATCTCGCAGCCGCTGTTGCCATGGGGCCTCGCCTTCGCCGCCGGGGCGATGCTCTACGTCATCAGCCACGAAATCATTCCGGAAACCCACCGTTCCGGCCATCAGAACAGGGCGACGCTCGGCCTCGCGGTTGGCCTTGTGATCATGTTGTTCCTCGACGTCTGGCTGGGATAAGCGGATGAGAACTTGCCTCTTCGTCGGTCTGCTTGCTGCTCTGATCGCCTTTCTTGTCGATCAGGCAACGAAGGCAATCGTTGTTTCCAATGCGACTGTTCTTAGTTCCGGCGTATCGGTCTTTCCCGGCTTCAATCTCATCTACCTGCGCAATGACGGGGTGACCTTCGGGCTTCTCGGCGGTGCGCCGTGGTGGAGCCTTGTCGTATTGGCGCTTGGCATCTGCGTCTGGTTGGCGGCTATGCTGATCCGTTCCGGCAGCCGGGTCGAGGCCATTGCCTATGGTGCGATCATCGGCGGTGCTCTCGGCAATATTCTGGACCGCCTGCGCTATCGTGCGGTGACGGATTTCCTCGATTTCTACATCGGGACGGCGCACTGGCCTGCCTTCAACATGGCCGATGTTTTTGTGGTTGGCGGCGTGATGCTGCTGCTCATTGCGCCGTGGGTTGGCGCTCGACTTCAGACCGATTCATGAAGCCGGGATTGCCGCAGTTCGTTAGTGAGGACCTGAACCTGTTCCAGCGCATGGGTCTTGCCCTTGCTGCCGGCGGATTGACGGTTTTGACTCTTCCGCCGTTTTCTTGGCTCATCGCGGTCCCTGTCGCCTTCTCCGTGCTCTTTATCGTTCTCCGGAACATCTCAACCTCGCGCGCTTTCCTTGTCGGTTGGGCTTTCGGACTGGGCCAATTCGGGATTGGAATTTCCTGGATCGCCGAGAGCTTTTACGTCGATGCCGAACGTTTCGGCGCACTGGCGATTCCGGCGGTCGCGGGTCTGTCCGCCGGACTTGCCATCTTCCCGGGCATGGCGGCGATGCTTTTTGCCGCCATCATGCAGCGCCGAGCTGTCGGCGGCATTGCGGCGGGCCTGCTGTTTGCAACCTGCTGGGTGGCCACGGAATGGCTGCGGGGTCATGTCCTGACAGGGTTTCCCTGGAACCTTGCCGCTTATGCCCTTGTCGACTATGCCGCCCTGCGCCAACCCGCCGCCTGGGTCGGAAGCTACGGTTTGGGCTTTCTCACGGTCTTCATCGGCATATTGCCAGGTGTGTTGACTGTGGCGGCGCCAAAGAGACGCGCGCCTGTTCTCGTGCTCTTCGCCGTTGCTGTGGCGGGTTTCTGGGTTGGCGGTGCGCTTCGGTCAGGGCAGGACGTGCCGCCGACAGACGTTGCTTTGCGCATCGTCCAAGGCAATGTGCCACAAGTCGAGAAGTGGGTACCGGGCAGCCGCCAGCGAACCTTGGAAAAATACCTGGGCTTGTCCGCGCAACCCGGACGTTTCGATTTGCTGCTTTGGCCGGAAACGGCCTTCCCCGGCTTTCTGGACGAAGATGCTGCGGCACGCGCGCGGATATCTGCAGCTTTGCCAGACGGCAGGATCCTACTGACAGGTGCGCCTGACCGAGTGGAGGGCGATGGGGGAACCAGATATTTCAACACGGTTCAGGCCTATGACGGCAGCGGCGAGGTTCTGACGGGGTATGCAAAACATCATCTTGTTCCGTTCGGGGAATATGTGCCCCTGAAAGGCTGGCTGCCCATCGAGCGGCTGACCGAAGGGTTGGGCGATTTCACGCCGGGACCAGGGCCGCGCACGCTGGCGATCCCTGGCGCGCCTCTGGTCGCGGTGGCGATCTGTTACGAGATCATCTTTCCGGGCCACGTGGTCGATGACCTTTTCCGCCCCGACTGGATATTCAACGCCACAAATGATGCCTGGTTCGGAACCAGCATCGGACCCGAGCAGCACCTCGCCTCCGCGCGGATGCGCGCGGTCGAGGAGGGACTTCCCGTGGTCCGGGCGGCCAACACTGGGATATCCGCGATCATCGACGCCAATGGAAATGTCGTCGCGCGTCTTGATACCGGGGAAACAGGCACCATTGATGCCGGCCTGCCGGGCGCGCGTACTCCAACGCCCTATGCGCGGTTCGGCGACTGGACCTTGTTGGTTCTTGTTTTTGGGTGCTGGGTCTTCGGCTGGCTGGCCAGTTTGCTCGGACGAGATCCCGATGCGCGGCATTTTGGAACGGAGGTATCCTGATGCTTGTGATCGTGAGCGCTATCGGAGGCGCGATCTGGGGTGGCTATCTGGCACGACGGAGGAGGGGGAATCACCTGGATATCCTCCAATATGCGGTAGCGTCTGCGATCGCCTTCGGACTTGTCGCCCTGTTTGCAACCATCGTGCTGTCGCGGGTTCTCGGCTAGCGAGCTTCGAAATTGCGCAAACGTGTCAGCGGCTTGAAGACCTGATAGCTCGAGGTCCCGATAGAGAATCGCGCGAATGTGCATCTAGGCGAGCTCATTTCTGATTGAGCCGTCGCTCGAACGCCTCCAATGTCGTCCCGCTGACGTGATGCTCGATCCCTTCCGCATCGCGTTCCGCGGTCTCTTCGTCGATTCCCAGGCTCAGAAGAAAGGCGACGACGACCCTGTGGCGGCGTCGACAGATCTCCGCGAGGTCCTGCCCGGCATCGGTGAGGAATATCGCGCGGTATGGCTCCCGCCGGACCAGACCAGCAGCCTTGAGCCGCGAGATGTTCTTGGTCACGGTCGGCGGCTTCACGCCAAGCCGCTCGGCGATCTCGACCGGTCTGGCCTCCCCGCGCGTCTCGATCAGTTCCGCGATCAGTTCGACGTAATCCTCCGCCATCTCGCTTTCATGTGCCTGACGCACGGTCGCAAAGCCATCGGCCTGCGCCTCGGGAGCCCGGTCGACCGCTTCGAATGGCTCACGCCCTTGTGATTGTAGCTTTGTCATACTCGGGACTTTGCAGCGAAATAGCGGGATTGACAACTTGTTTGCTTCGGGTAGATAAGTTAGCCATGTCTAACTTTTTACTTTGGAGGCCGTGGTGATGCGAAATATTATGAGAGTGCTGCTCGCCACACTCGCAAGTGCGCTCCTCCTGTCCGGACCTGTCGCCGCGACGCCGGCCAAGGAGGCGCCTTGGCTTCCCGAGGCAGCGGCCTACCGTCTGACGCTCTTTCTTGGAAATCTCGAGCCTCTGCCCTGGGACGACATCGAGACCGCCTGGACGGAACCCTACCGGGGTTCGGAATTCTCTGTCGGGGCGCTGGCGTGGCTGGACCGCAAAAGCGATATCGAGCTACCGAAACCGCCGGATCAATGACCGTGCGCCAGTGCTCCTTTCGCCATCTGCTCGCCCACCGGTTCTCCGCCTGAAGGCCCGGCCTCAACCTGATGGCCGTTCAGGAGCCGAAGTGCGTTGGCGACCACCAGCAGAGACACGCCTACATCCGCAGCAATGGCGCCCCACATTGAGGCCATACCGAACGCGGTCAGCCCGACGAACAGCGCCTTGGTCGCCAGCGATATGCCGATATTCTGGTGGATGATCGTCATGGCACGGCGCGAATGGCCGATAAGCCAGGGTACCTTGCCGATGTCGTCGGTCATCAGCGCGATGTCGGCCGTCTCGATCGCGGCATCCGATCCGACAGCGCCCATGGCGATGGCATAATGCGCCCGCGCCATGGCCGGTGCGTCATTCACACCGTCGCCGATCATCGCCACCATGTCGTGGCTTTCGACGAGTTCCTCAATGGCCGTCACCTTGTCTTCTGGCAAAAGTTCGGCGCGCACCTCGTCGATGCCGACTTCGGCTGCCACCGCGCGCGCGGTGCGTTCGTTGTCGCCCGTCAACATCACGATGGTCTTCACACCCTGCGCATGCAGACGCGCAACGATCCCCTTTGCATCTGGGCGGATGCGGTCGCGAAGCTCCAGTACGCCGGTCACGCCGGTCTCGTCACCCACGGCAACGAGGGTGCTCCCTGCCCCTTCGATCCGATCCCGCAGATCCGCCGGAATGGCATTGCCGAACCCCTTCTCTTCGGCGAAGCGATCCGAGCCGAGCCAGATAGCGCGCCCGTCGGCGCGTCCTTCCAGACCGCGCCCGGGCACGGTACGGGTGTCCTCTGCGGCAGACACGGAAACACCATCGGCTTCGGCGCGCGAGAGGATGGCGCGTGCCAGCGGGTGTGAAGACCGCGCCTCCAGGCTTGCTGCCAGCGCCATGAGATCGCGTGCGGAAACGCCGACCAGTGGGTGAACCGCCGCCACCTCAGGCTCGCCCATGGTGATCGTCCCGGTCTTGTCCATCGCCAGTGCCGTGGTCCGCCCCGGCGCCTCGACATAGGCGCCGCCCTTGATGAGCACCCCCGCCCGTGCCGACGCGGTCAGCGCTGCCACGATGGAGACCGGCGTAGAAATGACCAGCGCGCAAGGACATGCGATGACCAGAAGGACCAGAGCATTGTAGAACCAGTAGTCCCAGGCGCCGCCGAGCAGCAGTGGCGGCACCAGCGCGATGGCGATCGCCAAAGCCATCACGATGGGTGTGTAGATGCGCGCGAACTTGGCCACCCACTGTTCGACCGGCGCGCGGCGGGCATGGGCATCGCCCACCATGCGAATGATTTTCGCGAGCACCGTGTCCGAGGCGGCCTTCGTCGCCCGCACCGTCAGTGTGCCCTCGCCGTTGATCGTGCCGGCATAGACCTCGTCGCCTGGTTCCTTGGGCACTAGCGCGCTTTCCCCAGTAATTGGGGCCTGATCGACGGCCCCTGCCCCGTCCACGACCTCACCGTCGAGGGGGATCCGGTCGCCGCCGCGCACGATAAACCTTGCATTGACTGCCACGGCCGCGGCCGGAACGTCGGATTCAGATCCGTCGTCGTAAAGAACCCGCGCCGTTGGCGGCGCCAGATCGAGGAGCGCGGAAACCGCATTACGCGCCCGCCCCACGCTCCAGCTCTCAAGATAAAGCGAAAGCGAGAAGAAGAAGGCGACCGTCGCGGCCTCAAAAAACTCGCCGAGGCCGATGGCGCCCGCGACGGCCACCACCATGAGCAGGTTCATGTCGGGGCTAAGCCTCCGCGCCGAAGACCAGGCCTTGGGCGCGACAAGCCAGACGCCAAAAAGAATCGCGACGGCGAAGATCCCTGCTTCCACCATAGGCATAGGCACCTCGCCATGGCCCGCAAAGAGCCCGAGCGCGCCGCCCATGCCGGTCTCGACAATGTGAAAAAGGAATCCCGCCGCCCAGAAGCCGCCGCTCAACGAGGTAAAGCGCTTCTGACGTGCCAGATGCGCCGCCTGGTCCTCTGCTGCGTTGTCGGCATCCCATGGCTTGGCGCTCATGCCGGTCGTTGCGACCAACTGCGTGACTTCGTCGTCTGGTATCCTCTCGGCGCTATCGAGGATGGTCATTCGCCCGTTGATCACGTCGAATGCCAGGTGTTCGGTTCCGCCCACTTTCGGCCCGACAACCCGGTTCAGGATCGCCACCTCTTCGGCGCAATCGAGCCCGGAGACCTGAAAGCTCCTTCCGCCAGACGGCGCTGGCGCCGTGGACGCGACGTCCTTGCTGGCGTCGCAACAGGAGTTGCCTCTTGGGTCAGAATGCTCTTGATCACCCGGATGGCCGTGATCGTTGCGGTTGCCGTCGGAAGACATGGATTGACCTCAGGATTCATTGATTCCACATTGACATAGCCCCTACAGTAACTAGAGCTTCAAGGGCAACAAGTGGATATTCGTCCAGCAAGAAAGGCGCCCTGCGGAGGCTTGAAGCTAGCCGCCCCCTTGAAACGACGCGGTTGGAGCAACGCTTGCCGGTACGAAGCGATCAGAATGAGTGAGGTAGACATGCAGAAACGAAACGCGCCGATTATCGCAGCGACATTGGTGCTTGCTGGCTGCGCGGTGCCAACGCTGGACGACGGCGGCGCTCGCAACGAAGTGGGAAGTGTTCCCGAGGCCGTCATTGCCCTTGCTGCGCCTGGTCAGGATCTCACCACGGCGCGGCTTCGTCCCGAGGATGGCTGTTATTGGTATGAACACAGCGGTCCGGTGGAAAACACCTTGGTTCCGCTACGCTCGGCAGGTGGCAACCCCATCTGCACTTCGCGCCAGTCCTGATCAGCCCATAGATGCGTCAAGCCCACGCGTAACACATGATGCGCCAGTCAACTTCTCGGGGTGACGCTGTCTTCCGCCGAGTACAGGAATGCCGTCGAGCCAATCTCGACGTTGGGATAGAGATCATTGATGTGTGCCATGACCATTCGGACGCAGCCGGAACTCGCACGGCCGCCAATGCTTCTTGGATACGGTGTCCCGTGAATCCTTAGATAGGTGTCTCGGTCGCCGACGAAGAGATAGAGGGCTCGCGATCCGAGCGCGTTTTCAGGTCCGGGTTCCATACCGTCAGCGATATCGGCGTAGAGCTCTGGGTCGCGGTCGATCATGTTTTGTGTCGGCTGCCAATGCGGCCACCTGACCTTGCGCTTGATCGTATAGGTGCCCGGTTCGTAAAGTTTACCGCGCGCGATCGCCACGCCATAGCGCATCGCCGTGCCGCCTTCTTCGATGTGGTAGAGATAGCGCGCAACAGCATCGACATGGATATCACCGGGTACAAGTCCGTCCTTCGCGAGGACCCGCTGTGGCAGGAAGCGAGGGTGAAGGCCCCAAGGGTTGGACGTGGCCGGGTCGTAGCCGGGAGGTGTAACCTGTGCGTCCCAAGCTGCCTTCTGCGCATCGGTAGGCCACGTGTCTGCAAGGAGCGGGCTGGATATCGATGCCGAAAACAGCGCGGTGGTCGTCTGGATGAAATGTCGTCTTGTCAGCATATAGATTGCTCCGTTCACGCATTGGACGGCAAACCGAACCTTACCCCGAACGCAGTGTTGTTCGCCCGGGAAGGAGTGAGGCGTTATTGGCAACTTGCTCCATGGTGCCGTTCTTTGTCGGTGGCTTAACTCCTAAAGCTACTAGAGGTTCAAGAAAATTTTCTGTTATCAATAGACGCTGCTACTAATGGAGCTATCCGATCCGTCCCAGAACCGGAAATACGTCGAGCATCCAGTATGACAGCGCGCTCAACTGCCCTGTCATCATCGCCAGCCCCATCAAGATCATCACTATGCCCGCAAGCTGGTGGAGGCGGCGGCCAACCCGGCCGATGGCCCGCAACCGTCCCGCGATCTGGTCGGTGAATCCGGCCACGATCAGAAACGGTATTCCAAGGCCGGCGGAATAGACGGCAAGCAGCATGATACCTTCGCCCATCGTGGCACTCGCCGCACTGGCTGTCAGGATCGCGCCGAGGATCGGGCCGATGCACGGAGTCCAGCCGAAACCGAAGGCAAGACCGAGGACATAGGACGCAGCGGGTTGGCCCCCGGGGATGTTGAGATTGAATCGGAAGTCGCGTTCCATGACCGAAACACGCGCGGCTCCTATCATGAAGAGCCCGAAGAAAATGATGATGCCGCCCCCAACGAGGTTGAGTTCATACCGCCACCGAAGCAGGGCCTGACCCATTGCAGTCGCGGATGCGCCAAGTCCCATGAAGATGGTGGAGAAGCCGAGGACAAAACACAGGCTCAGCCAGACCGCGCGCGACGGCGAAGCGCCGACCACCCCGCCCTCAGCGGCTGTGCGCCCGGTTACGTAGGAGACATAACCTGGCACAAGAGGTAGCACGCAGGGGGACAGAAATGATATCGTGCCGGCTAGGAGGGCGGCGGTGAGGGCGCGCGCCAAGTGATGTCTTCGTCGACCCAGATCAGCAGGGACCCCCGCTTGCGCAGCGATGCGTTGTAGCTGGACCAGTTGGTCGTACGATAGCGGGCGGGAGATGGGTTGCTCATGGAATGCGGCTAACAGCATGGGTTCGCGAAGGGAATCCTGAGGCGTCAGACTTGTGCAACAACGCCCCGTATCATCGACCTAGTGGTGCCCACATGGCAGGCTATTTCAATGGATAGATTTTTCTCTATCAGTATGCCCGCGGCTCAGTTTGTTAGAAATGTCCTGCTGTTCAGCTTCGCTGCATTACTGCCGGTCCTGTTGTTCTACGTCTTACTGGCTCCGGGCTTTGCTCCGGCTCTTGCTGCCGGCGGACCGGCACTCATGCGCTTTCTAAGGCAGGTTGCGACCAACGGTTTGCCCGTGGTTTTTGCCGTCAACTATGTCAGTTTTTTCCTTTTCGCTATGACAAAGCAACCAAAGGCGGGCTCAAGAGACACGGCGTTTTTCGTGCTGGTCGATGTCTTGCTCAGAGCCCTTCTCTTTCCAGGTCTCCACGTGCTGATATACGTTCTATCTGCCGACTGGTTCGGGTCATTCGGCGGCAATCGTTCAACCGCTTTGGCGGTTGTATCCCCGACTCTTGCGCGTTCGGCGTTTTTCGAGAACATCTCCGGCGTTTACCTCTATGCGACTATGATAAGCGCGTTGCCGCTCTACGTCTCGGCTTTCGGGCGGTCGGAATTTCTTGGACCGGTTGTACGTCGCTTGCCCATGAACACGGGCGTGATGCTGCTTGCCCTGGCTGCGTTTGCCTTGTCGGTCGGGCTGATCACGATCGGCGCACAAGGCATCGCATCTCTTCAGGCCAGGTGATGGCAGGCTAATCACCGTGGGCGTGGGCGGGGGCGGGGGCGACTTGCGGTGCCACCCATTGCGACAAGTAAACGCGCTCGAAGGCGAACACAGCGATCATCCCGACAGCGGCGTAGAGAACGATCATCGGGTCGCTTTGAAGCTTCATCACGGTGAAAGCTGCCAGTACTATCGCATCGAGCGCCAGGGCAGTCAAAAGCACGATACCGAAGGCGCCGACGTCTGCTCGACGATAGCGGAACACGCCCCAATGTATGATCATGTCCATGACGAGGTAAAAGAAAGCACCGAGGGATGCGATCCGGCCTAAATCAAAGAGCACGGCCAACGTCGCGGCGATGACGACAGTATAGACCAGGGTGTGGCGTTGGATGGGACCTGGCATACCGAAGTGGCTGTGCGGGATCATTTCCATGTCGGTCAGCATCGCCAGCATACGCGACACCGCGAAGACGCTGGCCAGAACGCCGGACGCCGTTGCGACAGCGGCCAGGATCACCGTGAGTATGAAGCCGGTTTGTCCAAGGGCGGGCTGTGCCGCTTGTGCCAGCGAATAGTCACGCGCTGAGATGATCTCCTCGATCGTGAGACTCGAACCGACCCCGTAGGCGACCAACAGGTAGACGACGACGCAGATTCCGATAGAGAACATGATCGCTCGGCCAACATTGCGATTTGGTTCAGTGATCTCGGCTCCGCTGTTGGTGATCGTGGTGAATCCCTTGAACGCAAGGATGGCCAGCGCCGTAGAGGCGATGAACCCCGTGAGCCCGTAGGATTGTGAGGTCTCGGACGCCGCGGCGAACGCAAAACCACTGGACCACAGGGCCGCGATGCCAAACAGAGCTATGCCTCCGATCTTGATCGCGGCCATGATCAACGAGAACAGCCCGACCGAGCGGTTTCCGGCCATGTTCACCAAAAAGGCGAAAACGATCACGGCCACAGCCAGAGCGGGGACCAATGGGCCACCTTCGATATCGAAAGGGCGCAGGACATAGGTGGCGAAGGTTCGCGCGACGAGGCTTTCCGCGATCACCATGCTGAGCGCCATCAGCAGTGCGGCCCCGCCCGCGATGGCTCCGGGGCCATAGCATTTCTGCAGGATCATGGCGATGCCACCCGAGGACGGCCATTTGTTCGACATCCTGATGTAGCTGTAGGCGCTGAAGCTTGTGACGACCGCGCCGGCGATGAATGCAAGCGGGAAAAGCGGGCCGGCGAGCTGCGCGATTTGCCCCGTCAACGCAAAGATTCCAGCGCCGATCATCACGCCTGTCCCCATCGCAACGGCTCCGCCCAGACTGATGGAATTTTCGCGGTACGTTTCTTTTTCGCTCTGCATAAATGGCCCCCTTTTAATTTTGGTTCATCCGAACGCTGTTGCGCGCTTCTAGATACGAACGCCGCGAAGGCGCAGCGAATTGAGCACCACCGAGATTGACGACGCGCTCATGGCGAAGGCAGCAAACATCGGACTGATGAGGATGCCAAAGAAGGGAAACAGAACTCCCGCCGCGACCGGCACGCCGGAGGCGTTGTAGATCAGCGCGAAGAACAGGTTCTGGCGGATGTTGCGCATCGTGGCCCGGGCGAGCCGCCGCGCACGCACGATACCATCAAGGTTGCCCTTGACCAGCGTGACGCCCGCGCTTTCGATGGCCACATCGGCGCCGGTGCCCATGGCGATGCCGACATCGGCCTGCGCGAGCGCGGGGGCGTCGTTGACGCCATCCCCGGCCATGGCGACCTTGTGGCCCGCCTCTTGCAACTCAAGGATGATCCGCGCCTTGTCCTCCGGCAGCACGTCGGCCCGGATCTCATCGATTCCGAGCCGCGTGCCGATGGCCTTGGCCGTGCGTTCGTTGTCGCCGGTCGCCATGATGACGCGGAACCCCAGTTCATGCAGATCCTCGATGGCTTCTGGCGTGGTCTCCTTCACTGGGTCGGCGACAGCAACTAGACCGGCGATCTCGCCATCCAGCACAACGAACATGACCGTCTCGCCTTCGTCGCGGCGGGCATTGGCCTTGGCGGTCAACGCGCCCGCCTCGAGCCCCAATTCGCGGATCATCGCCAAATTGCCGAGCGCGACCGCTTTGCCGTCAACGACCCCCTTGACGCCCTTGCCAGTGACCGCCTCGAAGTCCCGTGCCTCGTCCATTTTGACATCTCGCTCCTCCGCACCCCTGACGATCGCTTCGGCCAAGGGGTGCTCCGATCCGCGCTCAAGCGATGCGGCGAGACGCAAGACCTCGGCTTCGTCGTGGCCGGGTTGCGGGAGTACGTCGACAAGCCGCGGCTTGCCTTCGGTCAACGTGCCGGTCTTGTCGACGATCAGGGTATCGACTTTCTCGAACCGCTCCAGCGCCTCGGCGTTCTTGATCAGCACCCCTGCCTGAGCGCCCCGTCCTGTCGCTGTCATGATCGACATCGGTGTCGCCAGGCCAAGCGCACAAGGACAGGCGATGATCAGAACCGCCACCGCCGAAATCAATGCGTAGGAAAGCGCAGGCGCGGGCCCCCAGATCGCCCAGGCGATGAAGGACAGGACCGCGATACCGATGACGGCCGGAACGAAATATCCCGCCACCTTGTCGGCGTATTTCTGGATCGGGGCGCGCGAGCGCTGCGCGTTCGACACCATCTCGACAATTTGAGCCAGCATCGTGTCGGACCCGACACGCGTCGCCTCCATCACCAGACTGCCGGTGCCATTGATCGTCGCGCCGGTCAGCGGGTCGCCCTCGGTCTTCTCGACCGGCACGGGTTCACCGGAGATCATGCTTTCGTCGACCGAGGACCGGCCGTCCAGAACCACGCCATCGACCGGCACCTTGTCACCGGGCCGCACGCGCAGCCGGTCCCCGACTTGCACGTCCTCCAGCGGGATTTCCTCCTCGGATCCGTCGTCCCGGATGACCCGCGCGGTCTTTGCCGCCATGTCGAGAAGCGCGCGGATCGCCTTGCCGGTCCCCTCGCGGGCGCGTAGTTCCATCACCTGGCCGAGCAGCACCAGCGTCACGATCACCGCCGCCGCCTCGAAATAGACGCCGACATGGCCTTCGGAGTCTCGGAACCCATCAGGGAATATGTCCGGTGCGAGAACGGCAACGACGCTGAAGAGCCAGGCGGCAAGAACGCCCATGCCGATCAGGGAGAACATGTTGAGGTTCAATGTGCGGAACGAAATCCATCCGCGTTCCAGAAACGGCCAGCCGCACCACAAGACCACTGGCGTTGCCAGGATCAATTCGATCCATTGTGTGGTGCTTTCGCCAAAAAAAGTCCGGACTGCGGGGAAACCGACGAATGGCCCCATCGTGAGGACAAGGAGCGGGATCGTCAGGACTGTGCCGACCCAGAACCGCCGTGTGAAATCCACCAGTTCGGGATTTGGACCTTCATCGCCCGGCACACCGGATTCCAGTTCCAATCCCATACCACAGATCGGACACGCGCCCGGATCAGGCTGCCGCACCTGAGGGTGCATCGGGCAGGTGAAAATGGGACCATCATG
Source organism: Roseovarius sp. PS-C2 (assembly GCF_018862045.1). Taxonomy (NCBI): domain Bacteria; kingdom Pseudomonadati; phylum Pseudomonadota; class Alphaproteobacteria; order Rhodobacterales; family Roseobacteraceae; genus Roseovarius; species Roseovarius sp. PS-C2. The sequence goes on along the minus strand of NZ_JAHKSQ010000015.1, from coordinate 19,464 downwards.
TCCTGTAGGAACCAGATCATATCGGCCATCGGCCGGCGTGGCACCCGCGTGGTGTTCGTGATGATCATGTGCTGAATGGACCTCGAGCTCCGATTCCGGCACGAGGTGCATCCCGCATTTCGGACAATTGCCGGGCTCGTCCTGCCGCACCTCAGGGTGCATGGGGCAAACGAATACCGAAGAAGCTGCTGTGGTTTCAGAACTGTCGGGAGTGCTCATTTTGCGGTCCTTTCCGAGAATGCTTCTCTTGCCTAGGGCTTCCATCCGCGGGAGGGTCAAGAGAGATCAGTACGGCGATTACATTGCGGCTCTGCGGGGTGGCGCTGTCCGGCCCCGTTCCCGCCGGGCGAACACGATCAACGCCAGCCCGACCAGCGCCATTGGCATGGAGAGCAACTGGCCCATGGTCAAACCCCACTCACCAAAATGAAGCGCATGGCCGATCGGGTTGTCCGCCGTCACAAATTGTTGGTCCGGTTGCCGGAACATCTCGACGAAACTTCGGTCAAGACCATAGCCGGTCAGAAACACGCCAGCCAAGGCACCGGGCATTTTCAGCCAGCCCCGGCCCCAAGCGAGATAAATGAGCAGCATTCCAAGAATGAGCCCCTCCAATAGCGCCTCGTACAGCTGGGACGGGTGTCGGGCGCAGAGGCCACTAATCCCTGGGCAGGCCTGCGCGACTTCGCCGGGAAAGATCACCGCCCAGGGAACGTCCGTCGGCCGCCCCCACAACTCATTGTTGGTGAAGTTCGCCAGCCTCCCAAGAAACAAGCCTGGCGGTGCCGCCAAAGCCAGCAAGTCGCCAGTGCTGAGCAAAGACGCGTTCTGTCGAAGGCAGAACAGCAAGGCAGCGATGACAACGCCCGCGAACCCCCCGTGGAAGGACATGCCGCCTTGCCAGACCATCAGAATTTCCAAGGGATTTGCGAGATAATATGCAGGCTGGTAGAACAGTACAAAGCCTAGGCGACCACCAGCAATCACGCCGATGATGATCCACGTCAGAAGATCTTCGATCTGCGTCCGGTCAAGCGGCGGTCCAACTGATGTCCAGAGCGCGGGACGGCTTATCGCACTCAAACAAATGCGCCAGCCAATCAGGATACCGAAGATATAGGCTAGCGCGTACCAGCGGAGTGCGAATGTGACCCCCCCGATGTCGAAGGAGATGAGGTCGGTTCCAATATCCGGAAATGGCAATCCCGCTGGCAGCACTGGGTGAGTTCCTCATCAGGAATTTACGTGGGGATTAGATGGCATTGATCGAGCACCGCTAAAGGCGCTCGATCTGCGACAGGGCATCCAACGCCCATCCCGCCATCACGCGGCGTCGAGGGCGTCCCGGAGTAGATCGCGGACTTCGCCGGCGACCGCGTCCAGGTCTTGGTTCTGCACCGCCTGCATCGAAGCGACAGGATCGACCGCGCTGACCTCGGTGTCGCCGTCCACTTGCCGCAGGATGACATTGCAGGGAAGCATCGCACCGATGCGAGGCTCGATCTCGATGGCTTTGTGCGCCATGCCCGGATTACAGGCCCCGAGAATGCGGTAAGGCGGCATGTCCGCATCAAGTTTCTTTTTCATCGTCGCTTTGACGTCAATCTCAGTCAGAACGCCGAAGCCCTTGTCTGCCAAAGCATCCCGAACACGCATCTCTGCGTCATCGATATTGGTGTCTTTCAGGACGCGATCATAGGTATAGGCCATGGGAATTTTCCTTTCCGTGTCTCTATTTTTTGGCATAACGAGGCTAAACGGTTCAGGTCGCGGTTCGGTTCAATGTCCCGGCCGAGAACGGTTTTGGCGTTTTGAGGACGGGTGCCGGAAAAAACCGGCACCCGTTGGCTCAGTTGTCCTGCATCATGGAGCCGTTGCCCATGCCCTGACCGTTGCCCGGCCGCGCAGGCGCATCTGCCATGTTCGACCGCATCATCTGCATCCGCTCCATCCTATCGGCCGGAGCGGCCATCTCTTCCGGCGTCACCGCGCCGTCGCCATCGGCATCGAGGTGTTGAAAACGATCCACCATCATTTCGCGGATCATCGCGCTGTGGAGAGCTTCAAACTCGGTAATCGAGAGGTTTCCATCCCCGTCGCTGTCAAACTCGGAAAGCTTGGCCTGCAGCTGCGTGCGCATTTCTTCCGGCGTCGTTGTGCCGTCTCCATCGGTGTCGAACATTTGCATCATGCCGCCAGCCATGCCTGCGCCCATCATACCACTGCCCATGCCTGCGCCCATCATGTTTCCGTGCATGCGCTGCATCATGTCCATCATTCCGCCCATGTTCCCCATCATGCCCGGACCACCGTTCTGCATCATGCCTGCCCCACTTTGGGCACCAGGTTGACCACTGTGCCCATGGTTGGCATCCGCCAAGGCGACGCCACCAAAGGCGGTTGCAGCCAGAGTCATTGCAGCGAGTAGAGTATTGCGTTTCATGTCGATCACCTCGTGTCAGTGTTACGATAGCCACCATATGGGATGCACCTGCAGATGCGGAATGCCACGCGAGCCGGTGTTTTGTATCGCGAGGTCACAAAGGCGGGGTCTGTTACAAATTGCGACAAATCAATTCGGGGCGAACGCTCCACTTAATCTGAGACTTGCGATATCCAGAGAAAAACCTGTCGAGGAGTCGCGTACCAACCGACACCGAACCCGTGTTTCGGTGGACGTGAAATCCGGAAGAGTTGGTGTCGAGAGTGGTAGAGGACCTGAATATCCCGAAAATTCAATTATTCAACCCATGGCAGGAGGCTGCAGGGTGCTCTTTTTGAACCGCATTTTCTCAGTTCTAACCTTGGTAATTTTGGCGGGGTGCGGTGCAGGAAACGACATGCGCCCTGATGCTTCAGCCGAAGTCATCAGTAGTGCATCCTACCGTCACGACGGACCGGCCGCGCTGACGCTGTACACCATGATCAATAACAGGTCCGGGGCGGGTGCGCATACCAGCGTCATGATTAATGGGTCGCAGCGTGTTATCTTCGATCCGGCAGGAACGGTCCGGCTGAGCGCGGTACCGGAACGGGGAGATGTGCTTTATGGCATTACTCCACAAGTGGCCGATTTTTATGCGCGGGCTCATGCTCGGGAGACCTACCATGTCGTCATACAAGAGATCGATGTGTCTCCCGAAGTCGCGGAGCAGGCCTTACAGCTTGCAATTGCCAGCGGCCCAGCCGCTTCCGGTTTTTGTAGTGCCAGTACCTCCGCGGTACTCAGACAATTACCAGGATTTGAATCCATTGGACGCACATTTTTTCCAAAGCGCCTGATGGCGGATTTTGGCAAGTTGCCGGGTGTGCGAACCAGAAAGCTGTTCGAGAACGATGAGGACGATAAATCCGTAGCGATCGCACAGTTCGAAAGTTCACTTGCGACACAGCCGTGAGTGTTCGTCCAACAATTCATTGGAAGATGTCCCTGCACGACGCAGTCCTCGGCGTGTGAGCCAAAGATGCAATAGGTTAGCTTCGAGCGGTAACGCTGTCTTCGGCCGAGTAAAGGAACGCCGTCGATCCGACAGCGACATTCGGATAGAGATCATTGATGTGGGCCATCACCATGCGCACGCATCCCGAACTGGCCCGGCCGCCAATGCTGCGAGGGCTCGGCGTTCCGTGAATTCGAAGGTACGTATCCCGATCTCCGACGAATAGATACAAAGCCCTGCTGCCCAAGGCATTGTTGGGGCCGGGCTCCATACCGTCGGCAAACCGCTCGTAAGCCTCCGGATCGCGTTCGATCATTGACTGCGTTGGCGTCCAGTGCGGCCATTCGACCTTTCGGCGGATCGTATAGGTGCCGGGTTCATAGAGATCGCCCTTGGCAATCGCCACCCCGTATCGCATCGCGGTGCCACCTTCCTCGATATGGTACAGATAGCGCGCGATCGCATCGACGTGAATGTCACCCGGGCGCAAACCGTCATTCGCCAAAACGCGTTGCGGCAGCAGCCTGGGATGCAGCCCCCATGGGTTGGTTGTTGCCGGGTCATAGTTGGCGGGCGTGATCTGCGCATCCCAAGCCGCTTTTTCGGCTTTCGTCGGCCAGGTCTTAGCGAATGCTGGCGAACTCAGAGAAGCTGAAAACAGCGAGCCGGAAAGTGCAAGGAAGTGTCGTCTTGTAACCATGAAGCGAAGCCCTTTGTTTGTTTTCGATGAATGCGGGACGATTCAAGAAACGTCCGCGACCCCATGCCACCGAACCTTTTGATGTCTTGCGATCGCGACCAACCAGAGGCAAGCAAGGACACCGCTTAGGATCGCGTTCCAACTCGCCATGGACAACGTCAGAAATTCCCAGACAACCTCACTGCACAGAACAAGATTGGACGCATTTGAACTGGCAGAGGGCAGCAATTCCGATACCGACATTTGGGAAACATCGAGGCCGGATCCCGTGCAAGAAGTCGGTCCCTCCCACCAGCCGCGCTCGACACCGGTATGAAACACTCCCAACGCGGATGTGCTGAGTGCCGACAGGGCACCGATTATCAGGATTGGCAAAATCGGCAGAGCAAAGAGCAACAGAGCGCCCATTCCAATGGCGATTGCGTGTGGGTAGCGTTGCCAGATGCACATTGCGCACGGCGCGTACCCAAGAGCCTGGAAAACGAAGGCCCCCAACAGCAAGGCGGCTGATCCTGCCGCCGCAGTCATGCCGAGAGATTTTGGTGTCAGGGTCAATGAACGCTCCCATTGGCAGTCGATGGACCTGTTTCTCGCTTGTCAGGTTACGTAGACGGCGAAAGGCCTGTTATCATTCAGAGATTTGTAACGGTATGTATCCGTCTCGACCCTCAGCCGACTCTGATCCACGTTGCCATACCGTCGGCCTGGTGGCTCAACATGTGGCAATGCAGCATCCACGATCCCGGATTGTCCAGGACGACGAGAATATCCCGCGTCTCGCCGGTATCCAGATAGGTCGAGTCCCGGTATGGACCGGCTTCACCCGCCGCATCGAGTTCCCAGAAATGGTGGCCATGCAGATGCATGACGTGTGGGAACCCGGTTTCGTTGCGGATCGAAATGCGCGCGGTCGTCCCCTGCGCGGCGGATAGGAAAGGCCTTCGAGGCAGGCCGGATACGTCATTGAGCGCCCATGTCCCTGTGCCGTTGTGGGACGCGCTTCCCGCACCTCCCTGGAGCACCAGCTCCGCGGTTTGGCCGGGGTCTTTCGGGGCGGGCATTCGGTTGGCGGGCAATGCGGTGATGGGCGCTTTCGCGGGCTCACGGGAACCGGAAACAGCGATTTCGCCAAGGCTCAACGTCTGTTCTCCAAAGCTGTCGTCGAATCTAATAGGCCCGGTCGCATCACCAATCACATCGCATCTTTGCCCCGGAGCGAGAAGGATCGGTTCGAGCGTCCGAGGATGCGCCAGAGGCATGCCATCCAGTGCAACGATCTTGCCTATCAAACCATCCAGGCCGACACGGTACACCCTGTCGATAGAGGGATTTATGAGACGCAGTCGCAGACGGTCGCCTCGTTTCACAGTCTTGCCGGTTCCATTGAAAACAAGTGCCGTGACCGTATTGCCGATACGGCCCTCGGTTGCGAAATGGGCCGGGTTGAACGCTTCGTCGTACTGCCCGGACTGATCCAGCAAGACATCGAAGAACTGAACAACGATGTCATGGTCGACAGCCGGCGCATTTTGCTCCTCGACGATGAAGGCGCCGAAAAGACCGCGGCTGACCTGATCGTAAGACAGGTAATGCGAGTGATACCAATACGTGCCGGCATCCGGGACGCCGAATTGATAACGATACGAGTCGCCCGGAATGACCACATCCTGAGTGAGGACGTTGACACCATCCATCCGATTTGGAACCCGCAACCCATGCCAGTGAACGAGAGCGCCCTCCTCCAATCGGTTATCGAGGGTAATGCGGGCGGTTTGTCCTTGTCGCATTCTGACTTCTGGGCCCGGCAGACCACCGTTGAAGCCCAACATCGACACGTCGTACCCAGCAAGGTGCGCCTTGATCGATTGGGGCGCGAGGATCAACTCGTGTGTCGCTGCTGGCAAGCGGGTACCAGCCAGCGCAACGGTCATCCCGCCAAGGAAAGACCTCCGGCTCAAAGACAATTCCGTCACCTCATGAATGATAGACTGGCTTTCGCCAACTGCCGCACTTGTGCCATTTCCGGAAGAGGAACTTCAAGGCGACAGAACACTCCTCACGCCGTTGTCACTTTGGGATACAGGAAGACGCGGGCGCCGATTTCAACGCGTTCGTACAGATCCTTCACATGTTCATTCGTCAACCGCGCGCATCCATTCGACACGGCAGACCCAATTGTCTCCGGGGCGTTCGTTCCATGAATGCGAAGATAGGTATCGCGTCCCTCGGCATCGTAGAGATAGAGCGCGCGGGCCCCGAGCGGGTTGTTTGGCCCGCCTTTCAGTCCATCCTTGTACTTTGCGTATTTGCGTGGCTCGCGCCGGATCATGGCGTTCGTTGGCCGCCACCATGGCCATTTGGCCTTGCGCGCTACCGTGAACTCTCCGGGTTCGTACAAACCTTTGCGCCCTACCCCGACCCCGTAGCGGATCGCCATCCCGTCCTCGAGCATGAAATAAAGGAAAAAATCGTCGGGAACGACGTGGACATCGCCTTTAACCCAGTCACCACGACGGGTGTTTACCAATTGTGGTTCGAACCGTTCGGGCAATTTGACTTTGTGGGCCCAGGCAGTTGTGGGCAGAAAGCAACCCATCGCTCCGGCACAAATCAATTCTCGTCTCGTGAAATTCTGCATGGCGCGATCTCCTCGGACCCATGAAAATTCAGTGCGCGTCAGGGGCAAAGAAAAGAAGCCGTGAACCGGGGCAAACGACGCGCCTTTGTTGCCTTGAAACTACGAAAATTCGTGCTTTTGGAACTCTCCAGCGCTGGAATGTTGTTGTTTTACAGAGAACTGCAAGGAGGTGACTGGAAATGCACTACTCACGATTCTTTATGATGATCGGAACATCGACCGTGGTCATGTTCGTTCTGATGTACCTGAACACCTATCTTTGGGGCCATATCTTCTTTTCGGAGACACGCCTTTACATGGCCATCCTGATGGGGGCGACCATGGCCGTGATCATGTTGGCGTACATGTTGTCCATGTATCAGAACACCAAAGCCAACATCGCGATTTTCGTTGGCGCAATAGTCCTTTTCGCGGCGAGCCTCTGGCTGGTTCGCGGGCAATTCACGGTGCAGGACAGGTCCTACATGCGCGCCATGATCCCGCACCACTCGATCGCCATCATGACGTCGACTCGTGCCGAGATCACCGACCCGCGCGTCCGGGGGCTCGCAGACGACATTATCTATGCGCAGGACAAGGAAATCGCCGAAATGCGCTACCTTATTGCTGACATTGGAGCAAACGGCGAAGCATCGGCCACGCGAAGCGAAACGCCGGCGCAGGTTGTGGATGCGCAACAGGCGCTTCAAACGGAGGTCGTGTCGAAGGTCGATCCTGAGTTTCTGACGGAAGACGAAATCGCTGCGGTGTTCCCGAATGGCGGAAATTGCCGCTTTGCTTACACCTCGGACAGTCCGGCTGTACTGGTGACTGGTGAAACCGGCGAAGGGTCTGCCGCCGCAATGAAGATCAGCGGTGATCTGGTGCGCCTGAATGCGCAGGGCGAAAATGCATTTTCTGAAGGCCCGCTGTCGGCCGAGATCGCAGAGACGAACGGTGACCTGACCGATCTGATCGTCAGCGCGGGAACCGACTACGAAGCCGGGTTCCGTGGTCAACTTACGTGCAGCGGATAAGGAGGAAAGGACATGCCCCGCGACACAGACAGTAAATCCGCGCAGCTTTATCGCATGGTCATGCCGGGCCATGTCTGCCCCTACGGTCTGAAATCGAAAGACCTGCTGGAGCGGCAAGGCTTCGAGGTGGAAGACCATCCGCTTGACACCCGTGAAGACACCGATGCTTTCATGGAGAAGCACGGGGTCGAGACGACGCCGCAGACTTTCATCGGGGACGAACGGATCGGCGGTTACGATGATCTCAGGGTGTTTTTCGACATTGACCCACCCGAGGAAGAGCAAAGCGACACGACCTACCAGCCGGTCATCGCGATCTTTTCCGTTGCCGCGCTGTTGGCATTGGGCCTGTCTTGGCACCAGTACGGGTCGGTCCTTACCTTGCGGGGGTTCGAATGGTTCATTTCGCTGTCCATGACCATTCTCGCGATCCAGAAATTGCAGGATGTCGAAGGGTTTTCGACGATGTTCCTCAACTACGATCTGCTGGCGCGCAAATGGGTGCGATACGGCAAGGTCTACCCGTTCGGCGAAGCGTTGGCAGGTGTCCTGATGACTGCCGGCGCGCTGCTGTGGCTCTCGGCGCCTGTCGCCCTGTTTATCGGCACGGTAGGCGCTGTCAGCGTGTTCAAGGCTGTTTATATCGACAAGAGAGAGCTGAAATGCGCCTGCGTCGGCGGTGACAGTTCCGTCCCGCTGGGGTTCATTTCGCTGACGGAAAACCTGATGATGATCTTCATGGGTATCTGGATGCCGGTCCGCGCGATCTGGTTCTGAGGTACAGCCCCTTCTTGCCTGTCACTTGGCCAACCGCTCCGGCGACAGATCCTCGATGATGGGGCAGTCGGGCCGGTGATCCCCGGCACATTTTTCCACCAGTTCGGCGAGCGTCGCGCGCATGGATTGCAGTTTCGCGATCTTTTCCTCGATCTGGCGCAGATGGTCTTCCGCAACCGCCTTCACTTGCATGCTTTCGCGGTTTTCATCCTCGTAGAGCGACAGGAGCGTCCTGCAATCTTCGATGGTGAACCCCAAGGCCCGTGCGCGACCCAGAAACGCCAGCTTGTGAACGTGGTTCTCGGTGAACGCGCGATAGCCGTTCTCGCTACGGTTCGGGCGGATCAGACCGATGTCCTCGTAGTAGCGGATCGTCTTGGCGGGCACACCCGATTGTCGGGCAACGTCTCCGATGTTCATGTCGGACCTCCGTTATTCTGCTGGAGCAGGAGTGGCGGCTGCCATCTCTGCCGGGATTGCGCGCTGCTCGTCCATCGCAGGCGCGATGCGCCGCAGCCGCAGGGCATTGGTCAGGACAAACACCGAGGACAACGCCATCGCACCCGCCGCAAGGATTGGTGACAGGAGCAACCCAAAGGCCGGATAGAGCACCCCGGCAGCGACCGGAATAAGTGCCACGTTGTAGGCAAAGGCCCAGAACAGGTTCTGCCGGATGTTGCGCATGGTCCGCCGCGATACTTCGAAGGCGTTCACCACGCCGCGCAAATCGCCCGACATCAGGACGACATCCGCAGATTCGATGGCCACATCGGTGCCGGTTCCAATGGCGATGCCCACATCGGCATGCGCCAGCGCCGGGGCGTCGTTGATCCCGTCGCCGACAAAGGCGATGCGCTTGCCGCCCTCGCGCAAACTGTTGAGCGCCGCGACCTTGCCGTCTGGCAGAACGCCGGCGACGACATGGTCGATGCCGGTTTCGCGGGCGATGGCTTCGGCGGTTTCGCGTTTGTCCCCGGTGATCATCGCAACCGCAAGACCCTTTTCGTGCAGCGCTGCGATGGCTGCGCGGCTTGCCGGTTTGACCGGATCGGCGACGCCGATCACGGCGGCGATACGTCCATCTATGGCAGCGTAAAGCGCCGTCCGACCCTTGCTCGCGATCTTCGTTTCCTCTGGTGCCAATGCCGAGATGTCAATGCCTTCCCGCGTCATGTAGCGGTCGGCCCCAACCAACACCTCCGCGCCTTCGACCAAGGCGCGCACGCCGTAACCGGTGACCGACTGGAAACCTTCGGCCCCCACAAGCGGGGCGCCGTCGGCCCGGGCGGCGCGGACGATGGCGTCCGCGACAGGATGCTCGGAGAGCGACTCCACGGCGGCGATCTTCGAGAGCGTTGTTGAACGATCGAACCCTTCCGCCAGCACAAGGTCAGTCAGTGCGGGTCGCCCCTCGGTCACCGTGCCTGTCTTGTCGAGGGCGACCACATCAACGGAATCAAGTAGCTGCAAGGCGTCGCCCTTGCGGAACAGGACACCCATTTCCGCAGCACGTCCCGTCCCGACCATGATCGAGGTCGGCGTCGCAAGCCCCATCGCGCAGGGGCACGCGATGATCAGCACCGACACACCGGCGATCAGCGCCATTGTCAGGGCCGGATCAGGCCCGAAAACCAGCCAGACCAGCACGGTCGCCGCCGCGATCGCCATGACGGCAGGTACGAACCACAAGGTGATCCGGTCGACCAATCCCTGGATCGGCAGCTTGGCGCCCTGGGCCTCTTCGACCATGCGAATGATCTGCGCCAGGGTTGTGTCGGCGCCGACCCTTGTGGCGCGGAATTGCAGACTTCCAGCGCCGTTGACCGTCCCGCCGGTCACCGGATCTCCGGCACTCTTTTCAGCGGGGATCGGCTCGCCTGTCAGCATGCTTTCGTCGACGCGGCTGGTCCCCTCGATGACCTCACCATCGACCGCGATGCGTTCGCCGGGACGCACGATGACGATGTCACCCTGAACCAGCGCATCGATCTCGATCTCGACGTTTTCACCGTCCCGCACCACACGCGCGGTCCGCGCCTGAAGCCCCAGCAGCTTCTGGATGGCCGCGCCCGTTCTCCCCTTAGCGCGCGCTTCAAGAAAACGCCCCAGCAAGATGAGGACGACGATGACCGCTGCCGCCTCGAAGTAGACAGAGCGCAGCGTGTCAGGCAAGGCCGATGGTATGAATGTCGCAACTACGGAATAGAAGTAAGCCGCCCCGGTGCCGACCGCGACGAGGCTGTTCATGTCGGGCGCGCCCCGGAATAGGGCCGGGAAACCCTTGGTGTAAAACGTCCGGCCCGGGCCGAAGAGAACGATTGTCGTGAGAACGAATTGAAGAAGCCAACTCGTCTGCTGACCAATCGTGGTCTCGATAAGCATATGAACGGCCGGAATGACGTGGCCACCCATCTCGATCAAAAAGACCGGCAAGGCGAGGATGGCTGCAAAGGTGACCCGTTTGGCAAGCGCCTGAGCCTCTTCCTCCTTGCGCGCAACCCTGTCGTCACCGGCTTGGGCCGTTGCCACGGTTGCTGGATACCCTGCCGCGCCGCTTGCATTTACCAGATCGGATGTCGTGACAAGACCTTCGACGTAAACCACCGTCGCCGTCTCGGAGGCGAGGTTGACGTTCACCTCGACCACTCCGGGCACCGCGGAAAGCGCCTTGTCGACCCGCCCGACGCAAGAGGCACAGGACATGGCTGCAATCGTGAGTTCGGCCTTGGCCGTCCGCGCGGGGTAGCCCAGCTCGCGAAGGGTTTCGATGATGTCGGGAACGCGCTTGAGCGCGTCCACGCTCATACGCGCGGTTTCGGATGCAAGATTCACCGACACATCCTCTACGCCGTCGATTGCATTCAATGCGCGGTCGACCCTGCCAACGCAGGACGCACATGACATGCCTTCGATCGGCAGGCTGATCTGTTTGGGTTCGGGCATATGTGTCACCTGTTTTTCCATTCGAAGTGGAATATGAGGCTTCCAGTTACTGGAGGGTCAATGGGAGGGCGCCAAATAAATTTCTTCACTTGACCTTCCAGCGGGGGGAAGCCCCATGTCACCGACAGAAATCAGATCAAGGAGTGGTTCCGATGAAGTTCAGCGTTCCGGACATGAGCTGTGGACATTGCACCGCAGCAATCGAAAGCGCGGTGAAGAGCGCAGATCCGAATGCAGGCGTAGAATGTGACCTTTCTGCCCGACATGTGCGTGTCGCCAGCGTGTTACCAGCCGATCAAGTCCTAGCGATCATTCGGGATGCGGGCTACAACGTGGAACCTGCGGCCGCTTGATGCAGTGCCTGGACCACCCAAGGGCGGTCCGGGCACAGAATTTCAGTCTTCGACTTTGCGGGCTTCCTCGACCAAGTCGACAAGCTGCGCCTTTTCGACGAAGCCCGGGACCAGCGCGTCACCGATCACGAAAGACGGCGTGCCGTTAAAGCCCAGAGCTTGGGTCAGTTGCATGGATGTCGCAATGTGCTCTTCGACCTCGGGGGCCTCCATGTCCTTGCGCAACTGTGCGATATCCAGGCCGATCTCCTCGGCAACGCGCAGCACGGAGGCCTCTTCCGCGCGGCCTTCCAGCCCCATCATCGCCCAGTGAAACTCTTCGTATTTGTCCTGCTTGCGCGCTGCCAAGGCCGCTTTCGCGGCGAACACCGATCCGTCTCCGAGAATGGGCCATTCACGATAGACGAGGCGAATGTTTGGATCGTCTTCGATCAAAGCCCGCACCTCGGGTTTGACCCGCCGACAATAAGGACAGTTGTAGTCGAAAAATTCCACAACGGTGACGTCCCCTTCCGCGTTGCCGAGAACCGGCGCATTCGGATCGTTCTCGATCAGATCGCGCTGGTCATTCAGAACTTGGGCCTGACTGAGCTCCTGCGCTTGCGCCTGCCTTTGTTCAAGGATGGCGACGGCCTCCATGACAATCTCCGGGTTCTCGCGGATTGCTTCCAGCACAAGTTCCTTGACCCGGGACTCTGACAGTTCGTCGGCGAGTGCCGGTAGCGGAAGCAAGGCAGCTATCGCGACCGTCGTGAAGGCTTGTCTGAAACGCATTTTAGTTCTCTCCCCGTTGTTCGTCGGCTTCTGTCCGCGCGGCCTGGACTTCGCGGATGCGATCTGGCCAGGTGGACCGGATGAAGGCCAGGATGTTGTGAATTCGCTGGTCGGTCAGCACGTCTGCGAAACCGGGCATGCCACTGTCGAATTCGACGCCCTGACGCGCCAGAAGCGTTGCACCCCCCAGTTTTGTGTAATCGAAGAGCAGGCTGTCAGGATGATGCCAGGTGTGACCCGTCTCATCATGCGGTGGTGCTGGCAGGCGCCCATCCGCGCCCGGCGTTCGCCATTCCGGCTGGCCTTCCAGATCCGCGCCATGACAAGACGCGCAGTTTTCTGCGTAGAGCAACGCGCCTTCTTCGATGTCGTAGCTCTCCGCCCTGGACGCGCTGCCGACATCCGAGGATGCACTGGTCGAGAGCCAATACGTGAAGGCGGCTGCTGCGACAGTGATCGGAAGGGACCAAACGAGATATCTCATGTGACCCGTATCCAGGTTGTCATGCCAGATGCGGCGTGGCTGAGCATGTGGCAATGGAACAGCCACTTGCCGGGATTGTCTGCCGTAAAGGCGATCTCCCGGGACTCGTTGCCGGCCAACAGGATCGTGTCCCGCATCGGCCCGAACGCGCCGTCGGGGCGCAGCTCGCGGAAATGCATCCCGTGCAGGTGCATCGCATGTGGGAAAACGGTCTGGTTCTCGATCTTCAGGCGCACCGGCTCGTTCAGGGATAGATCGGCCAGTGGCGTGTAGGTCATTTCGGCGACATCATTCAGGGCCCAGAATTTGCCCGCTTGGGCAAGCTGACGGAATCCAAGACGTTCCCCGCCAAGCAATGCGGACTGCATTCGCCCCATTGCCCCGCCGGACATGACCAGTCGCAAATCACGCGCATCGGCAAGGTCCGGGGCGTGTGCCGCGGGGTTCGGCGGCAACGGCAGTGGCTTGCCTCTTGGTACTGAACTGGCTGTGCCGTTGACCAGAAAACTCACCAACGGGGTCAGTTGATCATCATCGCCGATGCGAAGCAATTGGGCGGTGCCGCCTTCGTCTTCGGTCACATCCACAATTAAGTCGACGCGCTGTGCCGGGCCGAGGATCAACTCGCCGTCAACCGACTGGGGTTGGCCGGTTGGCATTCCATCCACGGCCACCGTCCAGCCACTGAATCCAGAGAGCCTCAGCGGGAAAATTCGAGCGCTTGCTGCGTTGATGATCCGCAAGCGAATGCGCTCGTTGCGCTGCGCGGGCAAGGTCAGGTCATAGCGCCCGTTGGTCGTGATAAAGTTGCCGGTACGTCCACCGTGGCTCATCATCATGGGCTGTTCGAAATTGTCGAACAGCTGCCCGCTCTCAGGGTCGAGCAACCAGTCCTCCAGAACGATGACTTCCTCGCGGTCGATGTCCGGTCCATCGACCTCTTCGACGATCAAGGCACCGCGCAGACCACGCGCGACTTGCTCGTATGAGCGATTATGCGCGTGATACCAATAGGTGCCCGCGTCCGGTACGACGAAGTCGTAGTCAAAGGTTCCACCCGGCGCTACGGCCTCTTGGGTCAGCCCTGAAACGCCATCCATCGCGTTGTCGATCCGGATTCCGTGCCAGTGAACCGAACTGGGATCGGGTACCTCGTTGCGAAACCTGCGACGCACCCGATCGCCTTGTGTGACCCTGATTTCCGGGGCCGGAACGAGGCCGTCATAGCCCCAGATCTCTGTTTCCGGGTAGGTGTCCGGAAGAAGCTGTCGACGTGCAACCTTGGCAATCAGGTCCTCGAACGGGGTCGCGGCAAAAGCCGACTGCGGGATGGCCGCCGCGCAGGCCGCCAGTGTTGCATGGCGCAAGAAATCCCGACGTGTTTGTCTCATTTCGATCCTCGAGAAAGCGGGGGCGTGTTGCCCCCGCGTGGTGTTAGTTCGACGCGGGGTTCTCCGCCTCGACCGTGTCCTTGTTCAGCAGGAAAAGCGCCATCGCTTCGCGATCGGCAGGTGTCAGAAACCGAGTTCCCTCGCGAACCACTTCCGCCATGCTGCCGCCGAAAGCATCGCCCGAAGGGGTGATGCCGGTCTGGAGCGCATAAGCGAGGTTTGAAACCGTCCAGTCATTTTTGACCAGGTCTTTTGGCCGTATCGCGGGGGCCTTGCTGCCACCGGGAAGCTGGGCGTTGCCTGCAAAGGAAGCACCGATATCGCGGCCTCCCGCAAGATTGCGCGGCGTATGGCAGGCTCCGCAATGTGCCGCACCGCGCACCAATTCCCGTCCTCGATTCCATGCGTCGCTTCGCCCTTCAATCGGTTCGGTATCCGGATCGTAGAAGAACGCCGCTCGCCAGAGCTTCAGCCCCCATCGTTGGTCGAATGGGAAGCTGACATCATTTTCTGGTGCAGGCTCGTCCACGGGCGGCACGGTTTGAAACGCCGCCCAGAGGTCAGCGATATCCTGATCAGAAAAATCCGCATAGAAGGTGTACGGGAAAGACGGATAGTACGGCGTTCCATCGGGGCCGATGCCTTGCCGCACGGCTTTTGCGAACTGTTCTGCCGTCCATTCGCCCATGCCATGTTCCGGGTCTGTCGTCAGGTTGGGCGGGTAGAACGTTCCGAACGGGGTTTCGAGCGGCGCCCCTCCGGCAAGTGGTGCGCCGCCCGCTTCAAAATTGGTATGACAGGCAATGCACCCACTGGCGCGCGCCAGATATGCGCCCCGGTCGACATTGCCCTCTATTGCAATCGGAGTCACTGCACTGCCGACAGGCCATGCAATCACGACGCCGAGGCTGGCCGCGCCCAGCACGGCGGCCCCGCTGACGAGTGTCAAGAACCGGCGCATGGTCAGTCTTCTTCCGCCCGGAAGCGTTCATGGCATGCGGAACAGACCTGGGTCGTCATCGCGAATGCTGCGTCGGCGGGCATTTCGGCAATGGCGGCCGCATCCATCATGTCGCCTCGGCCCATCATCGTGCTCCCGCCCATCATGGTTGTATCGCCTCCCATCATTGACCCGCCGCCCATCATCGAGGCGCCATCCATGGAGGTATTGCCGCTCATGCCGCCCAATCCATTGTCGGCTGCGCGTTCCAGGCCCTCAGAGTATTCTTCCAGCTGACTTGCCAATGCCGCGAAGCGCTCCCAGTCGGTCCACACCTCGTCCTTGGCTTCCGAGGGCATGCCCCCTGTGCCCTCTGGGAACAGCTTTGTCATGCTCTCACCGGCGTGCTGCTGGAACAGGCGCGCGGCATCGCGCACTGTTTCTGCGTCATAGGCCGTTTCGCCCCGCATCATCGGGGCCACGGTCTTGACCGCCTTCCCCATTGCAAGCATGGCATCCATGCGCTCTTTCACGATGCCGGTGGCACCGCTATGCGCGAATGCCGTGACCGCAGTACCTGCAATCAACACTGCCGCTACGATAGTCGTCTTTTTCATGTCTTCGATCCTTCTTTGGGTCTGCTTTTCGAGCGATGTGAAATCAGACCCACCGTCGGGGCGGTGGAGGATCGCTGATCGGGCGCAATTCGGTTCGTTGGATCGCGCCGTCTTGCATGACGGCTTTCAGAAAAGAAGGCTCGTACGCCATGTTCGGCTGAAGCAATAACGCTGCCGGGACAGAACAATCGAGGCCTGGATGGCAGTGGCCAGAGGCCTCGGTCGATGGCCCTGCGTCTTCGTGACCATGGTATTCCTGCCCCAACGACGTTTCACCATGATATACCGGCGCCTCTGGCACCCCGAGAACTACAAGGAAAAGGCCGAAAACGGCCGACA
Organism: Roseovarius sp. PS-C2; assembly: GCF_018862045.1. Classification (NCBI taxonomy): domain Bacteria; kingdom Pseudomonadati; phylum Pseudomonadota; class Alphaproteobacteria; order Rhodobacterales; family Roseobacteraceae; genus Roseovarius; species Roseovarius sp. PS-C2. Next base: position 3,052 of record NZ_JAHKSQ010000015.1, on the reverse strand, counting down.
GAATCCATCGGTTCGTCTTCGACCAACGCATCAGTTGATCCCGTTGGCCCGCTGCAATTCGCGGACATAGGCGGCCACCATCTTGACGTCTCCTTGGGTCAATCCCTCGATCTTAGGCATATTACCGAAATTCCAGTGATGTGCACGGACGCCGTTTTGAGCTGCCAGAACAAAAGCCATGTCCGAATGGTGGCTCGGTTCGTAGATCTTGTGCACGAGAGGCGGCGCAACACCGTTGCGACCGGCGGCATTTTCGCCGTGACACTCGGAACATTTTGCCTCGAATATGTTCTTCCCAAGCGCCGCCTGCTGCGAGAGTGCGTCAGGCAGCTGGACCTGGACGATCGGATCGCCTTCGGCAATCTCGCTTGTGTCAGGTGGCGTCATGGAGTGGCCAACCGCTAAATCTTCGGCTCCAACGAACTGCCAAACGGCAAAACCCCCGCCGATAACAAAAACGGCACCAATCAGCGCAGTTAATTTGTCCATGCCTGTATCTTCCGTCTTGCCCGTTGGGTCAGATGAGTTTGACTTGAGTGCCGACAGGCGCTCGCTCGTAGACTTCCTCGATCTGTTCGTTGAACAAACCGATGCAGCCGTTTGACGACCGGCGGCCGATCTTGCGCGTATCCTGTGTCCCGTGAATACGGTAGTACTGCCACGACAGGTACAGTGCGCGAGTACCCAAGGGGTTGTCCGGATCACCCCCCTCGACACGAGCCGGCCATTCCGGATTGCGTTCCCGCATGGAGGGCGTTGGCGCCCAGCTGGGGTTTTTGCGTTTTTCCACCACTTCGGTGTAACCGCGTTTGGTGAGTTCGTCGGTCAGCGGAACGGACGTTGGGTAGATCCGCATTTCGCCATCTGATGTCCAATGCTGGAGCGCCTTCGTCACGGTATCGGAGATGATGATCCCCTTTCCGAGTGCGTCGAAGTGATCTTGCCAGTCATGAACTCGGAAAGAAGAAATGTTGCGGCGAATGGTTTCGGCTCGAACCACGCTTGGTGCAACCAAAGCGACAGCCGCATACCCCAACAGGCTTCGTCGATTGATCTTGTTGTTTCGCGATGTCGTCATGACACACTCCTAGCCTACGGTTTGTACATGTCTTTTACGGGAGACCCGGCATCAGGCAACCTGACAAGGCCGCGAGAAGTGTATCCATTTGTATCCTTGACCTTACCCTGCTGGAGGGTCGCAAATGACGCCGGGAACGAGACAAAGAGGGTGTCATGGACCACCACAGCCACAGAAAAAAGCCGATCACGGACAGGCTCATGCATTATGGTATGATGGCGTGTTGCGTCGTCATGCTGCTGCCCGTTGCGGGGTTTTTTCTTGCCGGCGGCACATTGGCGGGCATGTGGGGCAATGCAGCGGCTTTCGCCCCGCTCCTGCTGTGCGTTGGGGCGCATCTCGTGATGCACAAGTTCATGGGAAAATCGTGCCATTCCGACAAGGCAAAGGATACTATCGAGGAAACGACCGAGCCCATAACCTCCGCGATTCCAGTCGTGGTCCGCGACAGGCCGTGATGTGCGCGGGAAGGTACGCGTAGGCGCGTTGCTGTTGTCGGGTTTCATGCTTGGGGGATGTGCAGGAAGTCTTGAAGACTGCTCGGATCGCGGCGCTATCGTGTCCACGAAGCAAGCGTCAGACCTTCTGCCGGATGGGTGTCGAACCCTTTCATCTTCTGCGACTGGCGTTGCGCGAATTGTCTGTGCGGACGGTCGTCAGGGTTTTGCCACAGGTGGACTTTGACGCAATTTCCGCCGTCCTGGCGAAATCTGCGGAAAATATGGGAAGGAAGCAGGTATCTTGATCGATTGCCTTTTGATCCTGCGACGGGTTTTGCTTATTCCCTTCGTGCTCCTGGCCGTTGTCTCTGGAAGTGTCGCGGCAGCAACCTCTGCTGAATACCAGAGCGCGCCACTCACCGCGCATCTCATTAGTGTACAGGACGGCGTTCCCGAGAACACACAGACTCTGTCAGCCGGGCTTCACCTTCAACTGAACGAAAACTGGAAGACCTATTGGCGGTCGGCGGGCGAGGTGGGAATACCGCCTTCGGTCGAATGGAGCGGTTCCGAAAACGTCGCAGATGTCGAATTCATGTGGCCCGCCCCGACGCGCTTCACCGCCTTCGGCATCGAAAATTTTGGTTATGCGGGTGAAGTCGTCTTTCCGCTGCGCATAACGCTCAAAGATCCCGGCGCACCTGTGACTCTTTCCGCGCAGGTCAAACTGCTGGTGTGCTCCAATGTCTGTGTCCCGGAAGAGTTTGACCTGTCACTTCGCCTCGGACGGGGCAACGTCATCGACAGCACTTCGGCTGGGCTGATCGGTACGTTTTCCGAGCGCGTCCCCGAAGGGGCCGAGACGAGCGGCGTCAGCGAGGCAAATGCCTTCATCGACGAAGACCTCACGGAGTTGATCGTCAGCCTTCGCGTCGATGAACCACTCCAGTCGCCGGATGTGTTTCCCGAACTGGGTATGGGTGTTGCGCTTGGCAAACCCGATATCCGTTTGGGAGAAGAGGATCGTTTGCTTTGGGCGCGCTTGCCGATCCTCTCGTCGAATACGGATGTGACAGTGGCTCCGTCGATTACCGTCACCGACGGCGAGAACCGGGCCTTCACGATCATCGCGGATCGCGTGGCGCAAGGAATAGCACCACCCTTTGAACTGGCCGCCACGACACCGGACATGATGGAACTGATCTGGATTGCCGCGATCGCGCTGCTGGGCGGATTGATCCTGAATGTGATGCCCTGCGTGCTGCCGGTGCTGTCCATCAAGGTGTCGTCTGTGCTCAAACACACCGATCACGACACTACCCGTGTCCGGTTCGGTTTCGTCGCTGCCAGCGCCGGCATCATGACGTTCATGTGGGGTCTGGCGCTCGTCCTCTGGGCGCTCCAGACTGTTGATTTCTGCTGAGAAGTGACCCGGTATTTTCACCGAGAACTGACCCACCCTTGTTTATGTCTCAGCGGTCATGTTGTGGTCAATGCAGGCGTCTCCTTTCTCTTTTTCTTTGCGGCCTCTGAG
>NZ_JAHKSQ010000014.1:0-41482 GCF_018862045.1 Roseovarius sp. PS-C2 | reverse complement strand
GCGTCTGGCGGTTGTTCCCCCCCGCCACACCCGGCCCGATCTGCGCCATCTCCATCAGGCTGTCCCACAGCCTGTCTCCGTTCACTCGAAGATTCTCACCCGCTGACGACATCTCATTCTCTCCCTGATGAAAGTTTATTGCATTACGTCATAGCATGCGCATATCCGAGGAAAGGACAACAGATTGCGACGATACTGATCATTCCCGACATTCCGGCAGATGCTTTGCCCTGCATTTCATGCTGTTGACGGGCAAAGCCGGACGCAAGGCACGTTGCCCGAACGCCTTCACGCTTCCGAAAATCCGAACCAGCCATTGAGAAGATGCGCGTTTGCAGGTATTCGAATGCTATTGGATCGAGGTCATTTCCGCCTACCAAAGCACGCAGGAGGCATGCCGTGGCGCATCTTCAGAATATCGACGCGGCCCACGACTCCCTGTTGCTGCGCAACCTGCCAGCGCCGATCGTCGAAACCCTTCTGTCCGACGCGATCAAGCGCAATTACGGACGCGGCGAAACGCTTTTTCTTCAGGGGGAAACCGCCCAATCGATTCATGTGGTTCTGAACGGCTGGGTAAAGCTGTACCGCGTGGGGCCGAACGGAAACGAGGCCGTGGTCAACGTATTTACCCGCGGTCACAGCTTTGGCGAGGCGATTGCCTTTCGCGGCGGGGATTACCCGGTGTCGGCCGAGGCGGTGACGGATTGCACCATGCTGCTGATCTCGGCCCGCAGCTTCATTTCGACCATGCGAAAAGAGCCAGACGTGGCGCTTGCGGTTCTGGCGTCGACCTTTCAGCACCTGCACGAACTGGTCAGCCAGGTCGAGCAGATCAAGGCGCAGACGGGGGCGCAGCGGGTGGCGGAATTTCTGTTGAAACTCTGCGAGTGCACCGAAGGGGAATGCATCGTCACGCTGCCGTATGACAAGGTTCTGATCGCCGGGCGGCTGGGGATGAAACCCGAGAGCCTGTCGCGGGCCTTTGCCAAGCTCAAACCGGTCGGGGTCACGATTTCGCGCAACCACGCCGCGATCAAGGATATCGGGGCGCTGCGCGACTATGCCGAGGAAGATCCCGCAGCCGCATGGAACAAGGCGACATGAACCGGCTGGAACAGGCCTTTGCCATGATCGACGCGGCCAATGCCGCCGATCCGACGCAGGAAGACGGGCAGCCTGCCGCGCAGCTATACGGGCAGCGCATGAGTGCCGAGATGGAGCGGCTGTTTCCCAATGCCTCAGCCCCCCTGAAAATCGCGGCACGGGGCCAACATATCGAGCGTTGGACATTGAAAAGAAAGGATTTTCCAGAAGGCCGCGCCGGATACCTGACATGGCGCAGCGAGCTGGCAAAGCACCATGCCCGGCGGGTGGGCGGGATCATGCAAGAGGCGGGATATTCAGAGGATGACGCCGCTGCCGCGGGCAGGATGATCCGCAAGGAAGGGATCAAACGCGATGCGGATGTGCAGGCGTTGGAGGACGTGATCTGTTTCGTCTTCCTGAAATGGTATTTCTCCCCGTTCGCAGGCACTCAAGACCCCGACAAGCTGGACAGGATCGTCGCCAAGACGGCACGCAAGATGTCGGCAGAGGGTCGGGCGCGGGTGCTGGACGAGTTCGACTTGCCCGAGGCGTTCGCCGAGAAATTCCGCGTCTGACGGGTGCCCTGGCCGAATCACGGTTAACAGGCTGAAATACCGAAACAATCCAGATCGGCATTGCATCGGTATCACGTCGGTATTGCGTCGGTGGGAAGATCGGTTTCGGCCCCGGGTAACAAGGCGTGCGGTGGCTTTCATGCGGGTTGGGCAAAGGTTTCGTTAAGATTCGCCCGGACACGCAAACACGACATTCACGCGCCTTACACGGCCAGCGGTGCAAGGTAGAGGCCCAAAAGCAGCAGGCAGAACAACGCCAGAGAAATCTCGAACCCGCGCCGCCAGAACGGCGCGGCGGACAGGCCGAGATAGCGGGCAAGGATCACCCGCGCCTTGAGCCATGCCAGAACGAGGATCACCGCCCCTGCCAGCGCCGCGAAGGATTGCGGCCAGTGCCAGAGCGATACGGCGGTCGAGCCGAGGCTGAGGCCGATCAGCCACAGCCACGCGCGCAACAGGGGATCGGCCGGCATCGCGATTACCTCAGCAAATAGATGACGGGGAAGAGCAGCACCCAGACCAGATCGACCATGTGCCAGAAGGCGGCTCCGGCCTCGATATTGCGCGGCGCATCCTTCCACGCGACCAGCAACAGCACCAGAACACCGGCCACCACATGCGCGGCGTGAAACCCCGTGAGAAGGTAGTAGAAGGTATAGAACGGGTGCGTATCCCAGCCAATGCCATGCGCGGTCTTGGCGGCGTATTCCGCGCCCTTGACCCACAGGAACACAACCCCCAACAGGGCCGCCGCGATCAGTGCCAAACGGGCCGCGCCCCGGCGCGCGCCTTCGCGCAGGCGCAAGGCCCATGCGGCCAGCGCCCCGCTGGTGACCAGCACAACGGTATTGATCCCGGCCCCGGTGCGATGCAATGCGTCCTGCGCTTCGGCGAAGCCTGACGGATCGGTGATGCGCACCGCCAGAAACGCCGCCAGCCCCGCCCCGAACACCAGCAGTTCACTGACGATCAGAACCCAGATCATCAGATCGCCGGGCAGCTCGTCCAGAACACTGTCGTCCGTCATGCCCCCACCAGTTCGCGGTAGATCATCGGCAAGGCTTCGGTCAGGCGTTCGGGATGCGGGATGACGTGAAAACCGCCGCGCCCGAACATGCGGGCGAACCAGCTTTTGGCCTGTTTGTCCACGGTCACGCCGAACACCGAATGCCCCGCGCGGCGGGCCTCGCGCACGGCCATGACGGTGTCTTCGATGCCGTGGCGGCCTTCGTAATGGTCGAGGTCGTTGGGCTTGCCATCGGTGATCACCAGCAACAGCCGCCGTTTGCGCGCCTGCGCGGACAGGTCCGCCGAACAATGCCGCACCGCCGCGCCAAGCCGGGTGTAGAAACCGGGGCGCAGCGCGCCGATCCGGCGTTCCACACTGGCGTTCATCGGCTGACCGAAGCCTTTGCATTCCTGCATGTAGACGCGGTCGCGCTTGAGCGAGGAAAAGGCATGGATCGCGAAATCGTCGCCGCAAGCGTCGAGACCCCAGGCGAGTGCGGCCAGGGCCTCGCGTTCGATGTCAATCACGGCGCGGTCACCCACGGCGCTTTCGGTCGAGCGCGAAACGTCCAGCAGGATCGACACGGCCAGATCGCGGGCGACCGGGCGCGATTGGCGCCAGATGCGGTTGGAGCCCGCACCGTTGGCCAGAATATCAACCCGCGCACGCACCGCCGCTTCCATATCCAGCTCATCGCCGTCCAACTGGCCGGGAATGGAGATGCGGCCGGGACGGAGGGCTTCGAACTGGCGCTTGACCTGATGGATGCGGCGCGCGGCGCGCGGGTCTTCGCGGAACGACGGGAGGCTATCGTCGTCGTCCGCTAAACTGGTCAGGACGCGCACATGATCGGGCAGGTATTGCCCGCTGCGTACGTCCCATTCGGGATAGGTCAGGACGCCGGACAGGCGTTCACGGTCGACGTCCTCGGGGGCGAGATCGAGATGCAGTTTCAGGCGCGTTGCCGGGGCTTTGGAAATCTGGCCCAGGCCGATCTCGTCCTGATCGTCAGCGGCCTTTTTCGCGCTGTCGGGATCGTCGTCGTCGACACGGCGGTTGAGGTTGAGGAACTCCGCCCAACTGAGGATCGCCTCGAACTTGTGCAGGATCAGGCTGTCGCTGCGCTCGGCCTGATCGGCGTTGCGGCGGCGGGCGCGATGCGTGCCCTGCCCGGCCTCTTCGGGAGGGCCGTCGGTGTCGCGGCTTTCCACTTCGGTTCCGGCGCTGAAGGCCAGTTCGCGCAGGTCGGGCCAGAGCGGCACCGGCAGGAAGGGGCGATAGCCGCGCGGGGCAGCGGATGCCCCCGGATCGCCCGAAATCACGGTGTCGAACAGGGTTTGCGCCTGTGGCGACAGAGGCGCCGGATCGCCCAGAAGTTGGCGGATCGTGTCCTCGACCGCCTGTTCGGTGCGCGGCAGGGGTTGGCGGCTGCGCTGTGCAAGGGTGGCGGCACAAAGCGATGCATAAAGATCGCGCAGCCCCGGTGCGGCGTCGAGCGCATCTGCGGCCATGATATGCGCCGCGGCAAGGGCGCGCAGATCGGCGCGCAACGGATCGGTTTCGGGCTGGAACGCCGGCGCATGGGCGACGGCGGCCACCAGCCACAGGTAGAGTGCGCCATTGGCCTCGCGGTCGGGGAAAACGGCCAGCGTGTCGGGCAGGCGCAGCGCCTCGCCGTCGAAACTGGCGCGCGGCGTGATCTCGGCCTCGGTGCCGAGGCGGCGCAGGAGGCCCAGACGGTGGCGCGAAACCTCGGGCGAGACCGGCCTGATCTCGACCGAATGCGCCCCGCCGAGGCCCCGGAATAGGACTGCCAGCCGCCCGCTGACCTCGGAGAGGTCAACCGCGGCTCCGTGATGCACCTGGGGCGCATCGAGACGGCTGGCAAAAGCGTGCCACAGTTTCCCGACGGTTTCTTCGGGTTCCCATGGCTCGATTTCAATCCTGGTCATGACCATACCTCACCCAAAGATGGCCGTCACAAGATCGAGGAGCCCGCGTTTGGTATCCGCGTCATCTGTCAGCGGTTCGATCATCGCCGCCTCGACCGCTCGTTCCACGGGCATGCCGCGGGCGATCAGGGTGGCCGCATAGATGACGAGGCGGGTCGAAACCCCTTCTTCCAGATCCTGCCCCTTGAGCGCGCGCAGCTTGCCGGCAAGGCGCACCAGTGCGGCGGCGCGGTCTTCGGACAGGCCGCTTTCCTGCGTGACGATCCGGGTTTCCAGATCGGGGGCGGGGAAGTCGAACTCCATCGCGACGAAGCGCTGCCGGGTGGAGGGTTTCAGGGTCTTGAGGATATTCTGGTAGCCGGGGTTGTAGGAGGCCACCAGCATGAAGCCGGGGGCGGCTTCGATTTCCTCGCCGGTGCGGTCGATCGGCAGGATGCGGCGATCGTCGGTCAGCGGGTGCAGAACGACGGTGACGTCCTTGCGCGCCTCGACCACCTCGTCGAGGTAACAGATCGCGCCCTCGCGCACCGCGCGGGTCAGGGGGCCGTCGACCCACACGGTTTCCCCGCCCTTGAGCAGGTAGCGCCCGATCAGGTCCGCCGCCGACAGGTCGTCATGGCAGGCCACGGTATAGAGCGGGCGGCCAAGTTGCGCGGCCATATGCGCCACGAACCGGGTCTTGCCGCAGCCTGTCGGCCCTTTCAGGAGGACCGGCAGATCGTTTTCGCTGGCCGCGTGAAACAGCGCGCATTCGTCGCCCTGGGCCAGGTAGAAGGGGGCGTCGGCCGCCCCCTTCTGTTGGAGGTCGATATGTCCGTCCATGGGGTTCACTCCGCTGCGACCGATGCGTCGGTGGTGATGACTTCCTTACGGGGCAGGGCCAGCGAGTAGATCAGCAGGAGAACCCCGATGAACACCACCACGCCCGAACCGAAGCGCATCCAGTAGAACAGGCCGAGCTGGTCCTGAACGTCCATGTAATAGTCGCCCATCACCCGTTGCAGGTGGGTCTGGATCGTGCCCGCGAAGGTCAGGGTGAAGGTCATGAAGACCATCCCGCCCGACATCAGCCAGAACGCGGCCATGTTCAGCACCTGGTTATAGGGATCGCGGTTGCGCAGGATCGGCAGCGCATAGGTGAAGATCGCGATGTTCAGGCAGACATAGGCGCCGTAGAAGGCAAGGTGCCCGTGCGCGGCGGTGATCTGCGTGCCGTGGGTATAGTAGTTGACCCCGTGCAGCGTGTGCAGGAAGCCCCATACGCCCGCGCCGAAGAAGGCCAGCGTGGCACAGCCGAGCGACCACAGGAGCGCCGCCTTGTTCGGGTGATCGCGGCGGCCCTTCCAGACCATCACGAAGGCAAAGGCCATCATCGCGAAGAACGGGATCACTTCGAGGCTGGAGAAGATCGAGCCGATCCACTGCCAGTAACCCGGCGTCCCGATCCAGTAATAGTGGTGTCCGGTCCCGAGGATGCCCGAGAACAGCGCGGCGGCGACGATGACATAAAGCCACTTTTCCACCACCTCGCGGTCCACGCCCGTCAGCTTGAGCATCAGGAAGGCCAGGATCGACGCCATGATCAGTTCCCACACGCCTTCGACCCAGAGGTGAACGATGTACCACCAATACTGTTTGTCCACGGCAAGGTTATGCGGATTGTAGAAGGCAAAAAGGAACAACAGCGCCAGCCCCCACAGCCCGAGGATCAGGATGTTGGAGATCGCGGTTTTCCGCCCCTGCAGGATGGTCATGGTGACGTTGTAGAGGAAGATCAGGGCCGCCACGACGATGCCGATCTTGACCCAGACGGGTTGCTCGATGAACTCGCGCCCTTCCTTGCCCAGAAGCCAGTGCCCCTCGAACAGGTTGAACAGGTAGGTCACGACCACGCCAAGCGTGCCCAGCACCAGAATGCCAAGCTGGATATAGGCCAGTTTGGTCGAATGGATCTCACGCTCGGCCTCTTCCGGGATCAGGAAATAGGCCGCACCGAAGAAGCCCAGCAACAGCCAGACGATCAGCGAGTTGGTATGCAGCATCCGAAGCGTGCTGAAGGGCACGAGTTCGGACAGGAAGTTGGGGCTGACATAGACCCAGCCGACCAGAAGGCCGCCAATGATCTGGATGGCGAACAGCCCGAGCGCCACACCGAAATAGGCAAGCGCGATTTTTTGTGATTCGTATTTCATGGGTCCGGTCCTTTCTCAGCCCGCGTCGTTCGGGGGCCAGTCCTGCGCGTCGATATCGTCGACCCAGAGCAGGAAATCGGCCAGTGCGCGTGTTTCCTCTTCGCTCAGGTCGAAGAACGGCATCTGGCGGCGGCCTTCGATGCCGCTGGGTTGCGATTTCATCCAACCGTCAAGCATCTCATAAGCGGCTTCGGGATCGTCCGTGGCGCCCCAACGGGTCATCACATTGGCCAGTTCCGGCGCGAAATACGCACCTTCACCGAGGATCGAGTGGCAGTTGATGCAGGTTTTGTCCTCCCAGACCTTTTTGCCCAGCACGACACTTTCGGTCAGCGTTTCGGCATTGGTCGAGGTGGTCACGATATAGCGGTGCGAATGCACCGACAGTCCGATGAAGATGATGATGAAGAACAGTGACCCGCCATAAAATATGTTCCGGGCCATGCTCTTGGTCATGACTTCGCGCATGATGCTCTCCTTTGCGCGTGAGTTCCGATGGGGACAGCATCGGCGCGCGCGGTGTCCATCTCCTTGACCAAAGTCAACGGTGCGACCACCGGGTCATTTTTCCTCGCGCAGGCGGGGGCCGGTGAAGGCGGGCCAGAGTGCCACGAGATAGAGCGTGAAGGCCGCGATCCACATTGCACCGGCGACCAGCATCATCGGGAAATACAGATCCATCGACAGGCTGGATGCAGTCCAGCGCAGCCCGGCGGCCACCGCGACAAGGCCATAGGCCAGCGCCACCGCCCCCGGCGCAACCAGCGCGCGGCCCGTGTGGCCAAGGATTGCCCGGCTCATCACCGCCAGCGTCATACCGCCCACCGCGCCGATCCCCAGAACGTGCAGCGCGGCAACCTCGCTGCCTTGGCCGAACGCACTGAGGCCCCAGAGGACAAGACCCGCGCCAAGCATCCCCATCCCCAGATGCAGCGCCCAGAGGATGGGCTGCCGCAATGTCCAAAGCGATCCCCAGAATGCGATTCGCAGAATTTGCGCGACCCCGCCCGCGATGGCGAACGACGCGGTCAGGACATCCGGCGCACCGACAAGCAACGCCAGCGTTGTCAGCGAGATCAGGGCGATGGCGGCGATATCCAGGGGCTTGCGGCTGCGCGGCAGGTCGGAGTCGGCCACACCGGCGCGTTTCATGGCGTTGCGGGTAAAGCCCGGCGTCACCCGCCCGCCCAGCACGGCGATCATCAGGCACAATGAAAACAGCCCCACGCGCAGCCCGGTATACAGCGTATCGTCCGTAAGGCCGATCCATTCCAGATGCACCAAAAGGTTGCCCAGCCAGATAAGCGAGAGAAACGCCAGGAACGCGACATTCTGCGGTTTGGGCCGTTTGACCAGCATCAGCGCGATCTTGACCCCCAGCATCGGCAGGAAGGCCAGGTCGACCACAGCCACCAACACGGGCGGCAAGCCCCCCGACACCCAGACTGCGGCGCGCCCGGCCAGCCAGACCAGCGCCGCCAGTGTGACGAATATCTGCGCCGCCGCGCGCGATCCTGTCCAGTTGGGCACCGCCGTCAGGAAAAAGCCGCCCAATACGGCGCCAGCGTAGCCAAAGATCATTTCATGGGCATGCCACAGATGCGGCGCGGCGGCGAACGGCATGTCGTTGACCATCCCTCCGGCGGTATGCACCCCCAGCCAGATTTCCCAGACCAGAAGGGCACAGACGGCATAAAGACCGGCCGCCATGAAGAACACGCGATAGGGCTCGCCCAGGACTCGTTTCAGTGTCGCGATCATCGGATCAGTCTCCGGCAGGGGCGGCTTTGCGCGCGCGGCGCTTGAGAACAGGGCAGGTGGCGGGATCGTTCATCACCACCTGGCAGCGCAGGCAAAGTACGCATTCATTGGGATTGATGCGCCCGATCGGGTCGATCGCCCCGACGGTGCATTTGGTCTCACACAAACGGCATTCGCGCCCGCATTGCGGACGGCGGTGCAACCAGTCGAAAATCCTGAGCTTGGCCGGAATCGCCAGTGCGGCCCCCAGCGGGCACAGGTAGCGGCAATAGAATCGCTCGATGAACAGACCCGCCACCAGAAGCACCAGCACGAAGGCCACGAAGGGCCATGCGCGCAGCATCCGCATGGAAATGGCGGTTTTGAACGGTTCGGCCTCGGCCAGGATCAGGGCATGTTTCATCGAATAGAAGGACAGCGCGAGGATCGCCACGAAAAGCGTGTACTTGATGATCCAGAGCCGTTCATGCAGGGCGTGCGGCACGGCGATTTGCGCAATGCCAAGGCGGCGCGCGGCGGCGTTCATCAGCTCCTGCAACGCGCCGAAGGGGCACAACCAGCCGCAGAACACCCCCCGCCCCCAGAACAGCAGGCCCAGCGCCACACCGGCCCAGAGGGTGAAGATCACCGGCTCGATCAGGAAGGTTTCCCAGTTGAACCCCGACAGCAGGGATTGCACGAAGGCCACCACCTGCACGACCGACAACTGCCCGTTTAGCCCCCAGCCCAGCCAGAACAGCGTCAGCGCGAGGAAGCTCAGGCGGAGGCGCAGCCACAGTTTCGGGCGGCGCACCAGCGTTTCCTGAAACAGCATGATCAGGGTCAGCGCCCCCATCATCGCCGCGACGCTGGCCACCTGGAACCGCTTGTTCTGCCATTGCGCCTGCCAAAGCGGGGCGGGGCCTGCGGGCGGTTCGGTGATATAGGCACCGGGCAACTGGTAGGGGATCGAAAGGGTGAATTGCACCTCGCCGCCATCTGTGGCGGGGCGGGTGGCCGTCAGCTCCACGGTAAAAGGCTGCGTGGCGTCGAACCCTTCGCCCGGCAGACGGAACAGGCTGCGTTCTTTCATATCCGGGGCATCCGGCGCGGCAAGCGCGTCGATCCGGGTATAGCCCGGTTTGACCACGGCGATACGCGCCTCGCCCTGAATGACGGTAATGCGGTCGAACACCCCGCTGCGCCGCCAGTCCACACCACGATGCGAATAGACCCCGCGCGAGGCCACGAACAACACGGTCTCACCGGGGGCCAGCGCCCCCACGGCGCGCGTATATTGCTGCTGGCCCAGAATGTTGCGTCCGATCGAAGGCGGATCGGCCAGTGCAACGTACAGGTCGATGAACGGTGCGTCGCCCTCGGGGATCGCCACCTTGGCCCCTTCGAGGCGTGCACGGGCCTCGCTCAGTGTCACCATACCGCTCGCAATGGCCCCCTGCCCCATCAGGTCCGCCCAGCTGCGCGAGACAAACCCGACGCGGTCGATTCCACCGCCCGGCAGAATACCGCGTGCGATGGCCAGCGTGCGGGCGGTGCGCAGGATCGAATCGCGGATCACGCCCGTTGACACCGTCGCGCGCGAGATGATGTCGGGCATGTCCGGCCCGTCCCCCGCGCCTTCGGGCGCGGCCAGATCGGTGCCAGCGAAGCCGCCGACGAAACTGGAAATGTCCTCGTCGGACAGGCCCAGCGTCAGAATCGGCTCGGAATGGCGCATCAGTCGCGCCCCGGCGATACGAGCGCTGTTGTCCACGGCGACCAACACATCCAGAGGCCGCCCCGAATACCCGACCGAGCGCGCGATTTCCCATGTCGAGGCGATATAGCCGACCGGTCCGTCAAGATCGCTGACCTGCCAGCCCGCAACCGGCCCCTCCTGTCGCAGGATCGTGGGCAAGGTGGCCAACCCGAACAGGGTTTGCGCCAGAGCGCGATCAGGCGCGGCGGCGCGCGCAGCCTCTTCCGAGGAAGGGCGTGCCACGCCCTGTGCCATCGCCGCACGCGGGCCTGACGCGATGCTCGCACCAAGCAGCAGAATAGCCAGGCAAAGGGTCATGATCCGGGTCATGACGCAACAGTCGCGCCGGAGCGCCCAACAAGCGTTGACTTTAGTCAAGGAGCATTCCGCCCACGAGGCGCACCATTGGCGGGCCTCACCAGCGGAATTGGAGACGACCCAAATGAAACCGAAGATTTCCAAATGGCGCACGACGCTCCTGTCGAGTGCTGCCATAGCCATGGGGCTTGCCGTATCGGCTGCCAATGCGCAGGAAGAAAAGCCAAAGGACCATGCCGACGGCCCCGCCGCCGCGTATGAGCCCAGCATGACGACACTGGGCCAGCTCCAGGTCGAGATTCCCGGTCGCAAGCCGGGTGACCCGGTGATGACGCCCAGCGAATACCAAAAGGCCAACACGATCTATTTCGAGCGTTGCGCCGGTTGCCACGGTGTGCTGCGCAAAGGTGCGACGGGTAAGGCCCTGACCACCGATATCACGCGTGAAAACGGATTCGAGTACCTGCGCGACTTCATCACCTACGGTTCGCCTGCAGGTATGCCGAACTGGGGCACCTCGGGCGACCTGACCGAAGAAGAAGTCGACATGATGGCCCGCTACATCCTGCTGGACCCGGCCGAGCCGCCGGAATTCGGCATGCCCGAGATGAAGGCCACATGGAAAGTCCATATTGCGCCTGAAGACCGGCCCACCGAGAAGATGAACGATATCGACATCGACAACCTGTTCTCGGTCACGCTGCGCGATGCGGGCCAGATCGCCCTGATCGACGGCTCCAGCTATGAGATCAAGTCGATCATCAACACCGGGTATGCCGTTCACATCAGCCGTATCTCGGCCTCGGGCCGGTATCTGTTCGTGATTGGCCGCGACGCCAAGGTGAACATGATCGACCTGTGGATGGAAGAGCCCGCCACCGTGGCCGAAATCAAGATCGGTTCCGAGGCGCGGTCGATCGAAACGTCGAAGATGGAAGGCTGGGAAGACAAATACGCCATCGGCGGGTCCTACTGGCCACCGCAATACGTGATCATGGACGGCGACACGCTGGAGCCGCTCAAGATCAAGTCGACCCGCGGCATGATCTATGACGAGCAGACCTATCACCCCGAACCGCGTGTGGCGGCGATCCTGAGCTCGCACTACAACCCCGAGTTCATCGTCAACATCAAGGAAACCGGCAAGATTCACCTCGTGGATTATTCGGACATCAAGAGCCTGAAGATCACCGAGGTCGAGGCCGAACGCTTCCTGCATGACGGCGGTCTGGACAGTTCCAAGCGCTACTTCCTGACGGCGGCCAACGCCCGCAACAAGGTGGTGGTGATGGACACCAAGGAAGGTGACGTCGAAGCGGTGATCGACACCGAAGGCCTGACTCCGCACCCCGGTCGCGGCGCCAACATCAACCACCCGACCTACGGCCCCGTATGGGTGACCTCGCACCTCGGCGACGACACCGTGGCCATGATCGGCACCGACCCGGAAGGTCATCCCGACCATGCCTGGAAAATGGTGCAGCAGGTGTATGCAATGGGCGGCGGGTCTCTGTTCGTCAAGACGCACCCGAAATCGGAGCACCTCTATGTCGATGCGCCGCTGAACCCGGATGCCGAAGTCTCCGGCTCGGTGGCGGTCTTCAAGATTGCCGACCTCGCGCAGGAAGAGCCCGAGTTCACCGTTCTGCCGCTGGTGGAATGGGCCGGTATCGCCGATGGCCAACCCCGCGTCGTGCAGGGCGAGTTCAACAAGGCCGGCAACGAGATCTGGTTCTCGCTGTGGAACGCCAAGGACAAGGAATCGGCCATTGTCGTGGTCGATGACAAGACGCTGGAGCTCAAGACGGTGATCAAGGACGAACGCCTGATCACACCGACGGGCAAGTTCAACGTCTACAACACACGCGCCGACGTTTACTGACGCGCTCCGCCGGGGGCTGTCACGGCCCCCGGCACACTCCAACCAAGTTTATTCATGAAAGCCCGCGCAACAGGAGCCAGCAACATGACAGGGACAGGCAAAGTATATCTTATCGGGGCCGGACCCGGCGCTGTCGATCTGATGACCCTGCGTGCGGTCAGGATGCTGAAAGAGGCCGAAGCGGTTGTGTACGACCGGCTGGTTTCATCCGAAATTCTCGATCTTGCCCCGGCCGCCGCGCAAATGGTGCCGGTGGGCAAGGCCCCGAAATGCCATACCGTTCCACAGGAACGGATCAACGAAATTCTTGTCGAACTGGCCGAAAGCGGCCTGACCGTCGCGCGGCTGAAGGGGGGCGATCCGCTGATCTTCGGGCGCGGCTCGGAAGAGGCCGCGCATCTGGAGGCCTGCGGCATCGCGGTGGAATACGCACCGGGGATCACCGCCGCGCAGGGCATGGCCGCCTGGACCGGCGTGCCGCTGACCCATCGCGGACTGGCCACCGGGGTGCGCTATGTCACCGGGCACAGGGCCAGGGATGCGCGTCTGGATCTGGACTGGAAAAGCCTTGCCAGCGAGGACACGACGCTGGTCGTCTACATGGGCGCGGCCAATATCGCCGAAATCGCCCTGCGCCTGATGGGCGAGGGAATGCCCGGCGCGCTGCCGGTGCTGGCGATCTCGAATGCCACGACCCCGCGCGAGGCGCGGCTTGTATCGCGACTGGACCGGATCGGTCTGGACATCGCCGAGACGCCGATGCGCGCGCCGGTCCTGTTTGTCATCGGGCATGTGGTGTCTCTTTACCGTGATCTGCCCATCCCGGCGGCGGAACCTGTCGCCGAAGCGACGGTCATGGCCGGTGAGTAGGCTTGCGATCATACTGGCGCTGATCGCAACGCCCGCTCTGGCCGAAGGGCCGGACGCGCAGGCGCTGGAGCGTCTGGTGCGGCAGGATTGCGGATCGTGCCACGGGCTGACGCTCAGGGGCGGGCTGGGCCCGGACATTCGCCCCGAGGCCCTGTCGCATTATGAACCCGAGGTGCTGCAAGGCGTGATCATGGATGGCATCCCCGGCACCCCGATGCCCCCCTGGCGTCCACTTCTGACCGAGGCCGAGGCCGCCTGGATCGCGGATTACCTTCTGAACGGAGCAACGCAATGACTGCACTGCAACGTATATTCGGGGGCGCTGCCCCCGTCGCCCGTCGGGCGACTCCCCCGGAGTATTTCCAGAACGGTGAAAGACGCGGTTTGGCGATGCGCGGCGCGATAACGGCGGTGGCGCTGGCGATGTGCGCGACCGGTCTTGCCGCCCAGGATATCCGGGCGACCGGCGATCTGGGGCTGGTGGTGGAACGCGCCACCGGATCTCTGGTGGTGGTGGATCAGTCCGAGCGGGCCCGGATCGGGCGGATCGAAGGGCTTGGCGATCTGTCGCATGCGTCGCTGGTCTATTCGCCGGATGAACGGTTTGCCTATGTCTTTGGCCGCGACGGCGGTCTGACCAAGGTCGATATCGTCGAACAATCCGTCGTGGGGCGCGTCATGCAGGCGGGGAATTCCATCGGCGGCGCGATTTCGGACGACGGACAATACGTTGCCGTATCGAACTACGAACCGGGCGGTGTGCGTATCTTTGACGCCGACACGCTGGACCTGGTCGCCGACATCCCGACCGGGGGCAAAACCATCGGGCTGGTGGACATCCCCGGAGGACGCTTCGTGTTTTCGCTGTGGGATCAGGGCGAGACATGGATCGCCGACCTGTCCTCGGGCGAGACCCGGATCACGAAAATCGAGGGCATGGGGACCAACCCCTATGACGCCCTAGTCACCGGCGACGGGCGCACCTATATCGCCGGGCTGTTCGGAGAAGACCACCTGACGGCGCTGGACCTCTGGCAAGACATCCCCCGGCCACAGAAGATCCTTCCCGGCTATGCCGAGGGCCGCGAGGGTCTGCCCGTCTACAAGATGCCGCATCTGGAGGGCTGGGCGCTGGCGGGGCATGAATTCGTGCTGCCCGCCATGGGCCAGCATGAAGTGCTGTGGGTGGACGCCCGCAGCCTGCAGGAAACCGGACGCACCGCCACTCACGGACAGCCGGTATTTGCCATGGCCCGCCCGGACGGGCGGCAGGTCTGGGTGAACTTCGCACATCCGAAGAACGACACGATCCAGGTGATCGACACGATCACGAAGGACGTCATCCATCAGTTCAAACCCGGCCCCGGTGTATTGCACATGGAATTCACGCCGCGCGGGCATGAGGTATGGCTGTCGGTGCGCGATGCCGGGAAGATCATGGTTTACGACACGCAGACATTCGAGAAACTGCGCGAGATCGACGCCGAAAGCCCGTCGGGCATCTTTTTCACCGCCCGCGCGCACCGCACGGGACTGTGACAGATGGAGGGCGTGCATCATCCCATCGACCGGGCGCTGCTGGATGACTGGCAGCGCGATTTCCCGGTGACCACGCGGCCCTTTCTGACCCTGGCCGAACATCTGGGCACCAGCGAAAGCGATGTCATCACCCGGCTGCGCACCAAGATCGAGCACGGACAGATCACCCGTGTCGGCGCCACCTGCGCCCCCAACACGATCTCGGCCAGCACGCTGGCCGCCGTGGCCGCCCCCGAAGACCGGATCGAAGAGGTCGCCCGCATTATCGGCGCTGAACAGGGCGTCAACCATTCGTACCTGCGCGAACATGACTGGAACCTCTGGTTCGTGGCGACCGGCCCGGACAGGGCGCATGTCGATGCGGCCCTTGAACGCATTGGCAAGAACAGCGGGCTGCGTGTACTCGATTTGCGTCTCGTCCGGCCATTCAAACTGGATCTCGGCTTCAGTTTGCGGCGTGGAGAACGGCGCGACCACGTCACAACCAGCCCGGACATCTCGGCCCTGCAACCCGGAGACCGGGATATCGTGCAGTCCCTGATGCGCGGACTGCCGATCGTTCCGCATCCCTACCAAGAAATCGCGAACCGCCTGAACCGCAGCGAAACCGAGGTCATGACCCGGATCAAAGCACTGAGCGATGCGCGTATCATCTCGCGGCTCGGGGTAATCGTGCGGCATCGTGCATTGGGCTGGCGTTCGAACGCGATGGTCGTCTGGCATTTGCCGCATGAAGCGATCACAACCGCCGGGCCGGCATTGGCCGCGCAGCCGGGCGTGACACTGTGCTATGAACGAACCCCGGTCGAGGGCGTCTGGCCCTATCGCCTGTATTCCATGTTCCATGCGCGCAGCCGGGCCGAGGCGCTGGAACGACTGACCGCCGCCGCATCTCTGCCCGAATTGCGCGACGTGCCGCACAGGGCATTGTTTTCCAGCCGGTGTTTCAAACAGACCGGCGCGATGGTCGGCCCCGAAAGGACGCCCGCATGACACCCGACGACACAGACCGTGCGATTCTCAATCGCCTGCAGGACGGGATGCCGATTGCCCCGGCCCCGTTCGATGCGATCGCCAAAGAACTGGGGATCACCACAGAGAACCTCTTGGAACGGCTGGAACGGATGAAAGAGGCACGCATTATCACGCGTTTCGGCCCGTTTTACGACGCCGCCGCCATGGGCGGGGCCTTTTGCCTGTGCGCGATGGAAGTGCCCGAAGATCAATTCGAGACCGTCGTGACAAAAGTCAATTCCTTCGCCGAGGTGGCGCATAATTATGAGCGCAGTCACCGGCTCAACATGTGGTTCGTTCTGGCCACAGAAACCGAAGAGGATATCGAGACGGTGGCTATGTCCCTGGAACGGGAAACGGGGCTGCGCGTGCTCCGTTTCCCGAAACTCAGGGAGTTCTTCATCGGCTTCAGGGTAGCGGCATGAGCATCGATTCGACAGACAGGGCCATCATCGCGGCGACACAGGCGGGCCTTCCGCTTGTCCCGCATCCCTATGCCAGTGTCGCCGCCGATCTGAGCCTGTCCGAAGCCGCCCTGATCGAGCGCATGCAAGACATGCAGGAGCGCGGGATCATCCGGCGCATTGCGGTCGCACCCAATCACTATGCCCTCGGCATGACTGCGAATGGCATGTCGGTGTGGGATGTCGAAGATCCCCGCATTGCCGATCTGGGCCCGCAAGTGGGCGCGTTGGAGTTCGTCAGCCATTGCTATGAACGCCCCCGGTCTCTGCCCGACTGGCCCTACAACCTGTTCGCCATGATCCACGGCGTGTCCCGTGACGAGGTGGAGGAGAAACGCATCGCAATCGCCGCCCTTCTGGGACAGGCCTGCCGGAGCAGCGACATTCTTTATTCTTCGCGCATTTTGAAAAAGACCGGGCTGCGGCTGCGGTCGAAGGAGGGCTGAGATGTTTCGCCTCTCGGAATACATGCACCAATTGGTCACCCCCACCCCCGTTCGCCAAAGACGCGGCAGCGGGCCGGTCAAACCGGTGGTGATCTGGAATCTGACACGGCGCTGCAACCTGCGCTGCCGGCATTGCTATACCGTCTCGGCAAATGTGGATTTTCCCGGCGAGTTGACCCACGAGCAAGCGATGGACACGCTGGACGATCTGGGGCATTTCGGCATCCCCGCGCTGATCCTGTCGGGTGGGGAACCTCTGGATCGCTTCGATTTCTTCGATATCGCCAAAGCGGCGCGCCCCAAGGTGCGAATGCTGGCGCTGTCGACCAACGGGACCAAGATTCACGGTGAAAATGCCGACCGCGTGGCCGAGATCGGGTTCGACTATGTCGGCATCTCGATTGACGGAATCGGCAAGACGAATGACTGGTTTCGCGGTGTCGACGGGGCGTTCGACGAGGCTTTGCGCGGCGTGCGCGAATGCAAGAAACGGGGCATCAAGGTCGGGCTGCGGTTCACCCTGACGCGTGACAATGCCGGGCAATTGTCTGACCTGTTGCAGCTTTGCGATGACGAAGGCGTGGACAAGTTTTACCTGTCGCATCTGGTCTATGCGGGCCGGGGCGACAAGAACCGGGGCGAAGACGCCGTACACGACCATACCCGCGCTGCGCTCGATCAGTTGATCGACCGGGCCTGGGTGGCGGCAGCCGAAGACATGCCCCTGGACATCGTGACCGGCAACAACGATGCCGACGCGGTCTATCTGATGCGATGGGCCGAGCGCCATTTCGACGATGCCCGCCTTGCCAACCTGCGCGACCATCTCGAAGCCTGGGGCGGCAATTCCTCGGGGCTGGGGGTGGCCAATATCGACACTCTGGGGCGTGTCCATCCCGATACCTACTGGTCGGATTACACCATCGGCAATGTCAAGACACAGGCCTTTTCCGATCTCTGGACGGGCGACGATCCGATGCTGGCGCAGTTGCGCCGCCGCCCACGCCCGCTCAAGGGGCGCTGTGGAGCCTGCGCCTTCAAATCGGTTTGCGGCGGCAACACCCGTATCCGCGCCTTGCAACTGACCGGCGACCCGTGGGCCGAAGACCCGGCCTGCTACCTGAGCAACGACGAGATCGGCGTCGAAACCCACGCCGAGCGCCTGACCGTCACCCCCTTCCGAGGCAAGAGACATGACCCGGCTCATCGCTTTAACTAGTGTGCTCGCCCTTGCGGCGATGGCAGCCCATGCCGATCCGGCACAAACCTATGCGGACGAATGCGCAGTCTGTCATGGCGATCACCGCCTTGGCGGCACCGGCCCTGCCCTGATCCCGCAGACATTGGGGCGGATGCGTGGGCCAAACCTTGAAAAGGTGATTGCCCATGGCCGCGCCGCCACCCAGATGCCCGCCTTTGAAGATATCCTTGAGCCACAGGACATCGCGGCGCTGGCCGAATACCTGCAAACCCCGCTCGACACCGATCCGGAATGGCAGACCGAGGATATCGCGGAAACCCTGTGGCTCGATCCCGACTATACGCCGGCGAATGCTCCGGTGTTCGATGCCGATCCGCTGAACATCACGCTGGTCGTGGAAACGGGCGATCATCATGTCAGCGTCCTGGATGGGGACACGTTCGAGGTGCTGGACCGTTTCGAGACCCCCTTTGCCGTGCATGGCGGGCCCAAGTTCAGCCCCGAGGGCCGGTATGTGTTCATCATGTCGCGCGATGGCTGGGTGCAGAAATACGACATATGGTCATTGCATCAGGTGGGCCGAGTCCGGGCGGGCCTGAACAGCCGCAACATCGCCATCAGTTCCGATGGCAAGCATCTGGCGGTGGCGAACTATCTGCCGATGACACTGACGATCCTGTCCACCGAAGACCTCGGTGTTGAAATGGTCATGCCGGTGGTGGGCAAGGACGGGCGCAAGAGCCGCGTGTCGGCTGTGTATCAGGCCCCGCAGCGGCGCAGCTTCATACTGGCGCTCAAGGACACGCCGGAAATCTGGGAGGTCGCGACCGATCCGGATGCCGACGCCGTCTATGAAGGCTTCGTTCACTCGCGCGAGAAAGGCATGATCGAGGGGCTGCCCTCCTCCGAAGGATTGTTCGCCCGCCGCCGGATCATGTTGAGCGCGCCGCTGGACGATTTCTTTTTCACCGACGATTACCGCAACCTGATCGGCGCGGCGCGCACCACCGGCAAGGGCGTCGTCGTCAACCTGAATGTCGGGCGCGAGATCGCCGAACTGCCCCTGCCCGGCATGCCGCATCTGGGCTCGGGCATTTCATGGGACAAGGATGGCCGCCGGGTGATGGCCACCCCACACCTGGAAGAGGGAGTGCTTTCGATCATCGACACCCAGGACTGGAGCGTTACCGACACCATCGAAACCGCCGGGCCGGGGTTCTTCCTGCGCAGTCACGAAAACAGCCCCTATTTCTGGGCCGACGTGTTCTTCGGGCCCAACCGCGATCTGATGCACGTGATCGACAAGCAGACGCTGGACATCGTCAAGACGCTGCAACCCGTGCCGGGGGCCACTGTGGCCCATGTGGAATTCACCCGCGACGGACAATACGCGCTCGTCTCGGTTTGGGAGGATGACGGCGAGGTGCTGGTCTATGACGCGGAAACCCTGGAGATCGTGAAACGCCTGCCCATGCGCAAACCATCGGGAAAATACAATGTGTTCAACAAGATCACCTTCTCGGAGGGCACCAGCCATTAAGGACCGTGCGATCATCGTCAGCCACGGGCAACCGTCCGATCCGGCCCCCGCCGAAGCGGCCCTTGCAGGGTTCGCCGCACAGGTGGCGCGCGCCCTGCCCGGCTGGCAGATCGAAAGCGCGACACTGGCCAACCCCGGCGCGCTGGACCGTGCTTTTCAGGCCACCGGGCCCGGCGCGGCGATCTATCCGCTGTTCATGACCGGCGGGTGGTTCACCAGCGACGCGTTGCAACAACGTATCGCTGCACGCTCCGCCCATGTCTTACCGCCCTTCGGACAGGACAGCGGCCTGCCGGAAATGGCCGCTCGGATGTTGCAGGACGTTTTGGCCGAACATGGCTGGCAGGCTGCCGATACGCGGCTGTTCATCGCCGCGCATGGGTCCGGGCGCAGCGATCGTTCGGCACGCGACACACAGGATTTTGCCCGTGCGCTGGCCCGTCACCTCGCCTTTGCCGAGATGCGCGTGGGCTTCGTGGAAGAATCGCCCTATCTGGCCGATATGGCCTTGAGTCTGGGGGAAAAATCCATCTGCCTGCCGTTCTTTGCGGCGGCTGGCGGGCATGTGCAGGAGGACATCCCAGAGGCGTTGGCGCTGACCGATTTCAAGGGCGTTTGCCTTGCCCCCATCGGCTGCGCTCCGCAGGCTCCGGCCCTTGTCGCGCAGGCCCTGACCCGCGAAACGGTGACAGCATGACCGGCACACCCCCCCGCTTTGGACGGCTTTACCTGCTGCTTTACCCATTCACCGCTTTGGCGGTGGCGATCAACCTGTTCATGCTGGGGCTGATGTGGCAGGCCATCGGCTGGCCCGCCCTGTCACCTGTTACGGCGCTGATCCTATGCGTGCCTTTGGGAATACCGATCAACTGGGCCACCACCCGCTGGGTACAAGGTCTGATCGACGAGGCTGAAGGGCGGAAATGACCCGCGAGGGACGATCCCCCTAGCCCATGAATTCGATCCGCGCGCCGTTGAAACACGCCACGGCCTGTCGGGCCTCTCGCCGGGACAGCAGGCACAGCGCGGTCGACAGCCCATCCGCCACGGCGGCACTCGGCGCCGAGACAGAGGCCGTATCATGAACCGGCCCGCCATTGCCGCGCGGATCGAGGATATGCCCCTGACGCCCCGAAGCATCCAGAACCGTTCCCATGGGTGACGAGGTGGCCAGCGCGCGATCCTTCAGCGTAACGCGCCGGACGATCTCACCATCGGCTTTGCCTATTCCCGCCTGCCATGCCCCGCCTTCGGGGGACCGTCCGAACCCGGCCACTTCGCCCATATCCACCAGGATATCGCGATATCCCCGCGCGCGCAGCAGCGCCGCGATCCGGTCGGTCACATATCCTTGTGCAATGCCGTTCAGCGTCAGCGCCATGCCCGGTTCGCTCAGCCTCAGCCCGGTCCCTTCGTGTTGAACCCGATGCCAGCCGATACGCGCGCGGGCCTCGGCGACATTCCCGTGCCGGGCAAGGGCCTCCCACATGGGTTGCACCGTCGGATCGAACGCGCCACCCGTCGCATCATGCAGCGCCCCGCAAATCCGCAGAACTTCGCGCAGATCGGATGGCACGGCCTGCAACCGGCCAGTCCGGTTCAGCCGGACAAGCGCACTGTCCGACCGATAGAGGCTGAAGATACGCTCCAGCCGGTCCAGTTCGGTCTCGATAGTGGCAAAGACAGGACGCGCCTCCAAAGCGCTCACACCTGACAGGGTCATCCGCGCACGCGCCCCCATCGCATGCCCGTTCCATTGCGCGTCCCCGCCTGACAGGGTCACCGAAGGCACAGCCACAGCCGCTGCCGTGATCGTCAGGAACCGTCGGCGTGTCCATGTCATGCGTGCCTTACCTTTCGATTGGTCGGGGATGGGCTGACCTTTCCGAAAACGCTAGAAGACGGCACAGTTCAGGTGTTTGACTTTCGTCAATGCTATACACGCGTGAACACGATCATTTGCACAATGGGGGTGATGCCCCGGATAATCGAGGCACGGACATGGGGTGGAGCGAATTCATACTGGCCTTTGTGGTCTTTTTCCTCAGCCATTCGATTCCGGTACGCCCCCCGGTGCGGCCGTGGTTGGTACGGCGTCTGGGGCAAACCGGATTTACCGCAGTATATTCCGCCTTGTCCGTGGCCATACTGGGTTGGATCATCGCGGCGGCGGGGCGCGCGCCCTATGTGGCCCTGTGGGACCGCGCAGCGTGGCAAACCCACGTGCCCTTGACGGTCATGGGCGTTGTCTGCCTGATCGTTGCGCTGTCGCTTGGCCGCCCCAACCCGTTTTCCTTTGGCGGCGCACATAACGACAGGTTCGACCCCGCACATCCCGGCATCGTCCGCTACCTGCGCCATCCCTTGCTGGCGGCACTGGCGATCTGGGCGCTGGCGCATATGGTCCCGAACGGGGATCTGGCGCATGTGATCGTGTTCGGCATCTTCGCGCTGTTTGCCCTGTTGGGCCAGCTCTTGATCACCCGGCGGCGCAAGCGTGAGTTGGGCCCCCGCTGGCAACAACTGGACCACTCCGTTCGGGCCGGCCCCCTCCTGCCTGCGCCCACCTCGGTGTCCGGGGCGGTGCTACGCATCGCTCTTGGCGTCGCGCTCTACATCGGGCTAATCGCGCTGCATCCCTGGCTGTTCGGGGTCAGCCCCCTGCCCTGAACGGATCAGGCCAGGCCCGGCAGCCACAGCACGATCATCGGGAACGCCACCAGCAGGCCGATCGTGATCGCATCCGCGATAAAGAACGGCATCACCCCCCGGAACACGTCCTGAACGCTCAGATCCGGGCGCACCCCGGCCACGACAAAGCAGTTCAGCCCGATGGGCGGCGTGATCAGGCAGAACTCGGCCATCTTGACCACGAGGATGCCGAACCAGATCGCGCACATCTGCCCCGACATGCCAAAGGCGCTGTCAGCGGCGCTTACGAATTCGCCCCCGTTCAGGGCCATGACCGCCGGGTAAACCACCGGCAGCGTCAACAGCAGCATGCCGATGGCATCCATGAACATCCCCAGCACCGCATAGGCCAGCAGGATGCAGATCAGGATCAGCATGGGCGACAGGGTCAGCGACGTGATCCAGTCGGCAAACGCCCCCGGAAGATCGGCGAACCCCAGAAAGCGCACATAGATCAGCACGCCCCAGATGATGGTAAAGATCATCACGCTCAGCTTGGCGGTTTCCAGCAAGGCGTCTTTCAGCTCGGTCCAGCGCATGCCCCGCCAGACCGCCATGAGGAACACGATGAAGGCCCCGATGGCGCCGCCTTCGGTGGGCGTGCCCCAGGCATCGCCGCCAAACGGGTTGTAAACGAAAAAGATGATCGTCACGACGACCAGAACGATGGGCAGCGCCGGCGGCAGCGACACCAGCCGTTCGCGCCACGTAAACCCGCCCACCGGCGGGCCGAAGCCCTTGATCGTCAAGGCCAGCCCGACGATCAGCAGCCCATAGATCAACGCCGAAAAGGCGCCGGGGATGAACCCGGCCAGCAACAGCTTGCCAACATCCTGCTCCACGATGATCGCATAGATCACCAAAATCGCCGAGGGTGGGATGAGGCTGGCCAGTGTCCCGCCCGCGGCCACGACCCCTGCGGCGAACCGCTTGTCATAGCCGATCTTCAGCATCTCGGGGATGGCGATACGCGCGAAAACCGCTGACGTGGCCACGCTCGCCCCCGATACGGCCGCGAACCCGGCCGTGGCAAAGACGGTGGACACAGCCAATCCCCCCGGCACCCACGCGATCCAGCGCTTGGCGGCCTCGAACAGCGCGCGGGTCAGCCCGGCGTAATAGGCCAGATACCCGATCAGGATGAAGGTGGGAATCAGGCTCAGCGCTTGCGAACTGACCTTGGAATGTGGCACCTGACCGGCGGTCTTGACCGCCACGGTCAGCGCCCAGCCGAAATCATCGGGCGCATAGCCCTTCTTGGACCAGAATATCCAGATCAGCCCGACCAGCCCGGCCAAACCCGCAGCAAAGGCCACGCGCATCCCAAGCACCACGAGAACAAGCAATCCGCCGGTAACGGCAAGTCCGATGTCGATCGTATCCATCAGACCTCTCCCTCGCCGTCTTCACGGGTACTGACATGTTCGGCCTCCTGCGCGGCCTGCGTCGCCACATCCAGAACCAGAGGCACGGCAACGGGCTGCGCCTCACCGCGCCAAAAGGCGCGGCCAAAGCCCCAGAGCTGCAGGACCAGACGCAGGCACAGCACCGAAAACGCCACCGGCGCCAGCAATTTGGCCGGCCAGATCGGCAAGGCGATATCCATCGAACTGTCCCGGCTCCAGAGCGGCGCGTTCCAATCGAAGCTGCGCTCGAAATGCGCCCAGCTGCCCCAGACCAGCAGCACCATCAAGATCAGAATGGCGAGCGTCGTGACGATCTCGGCCAGATACAGCCACCGCCCCCTGAGCGCGCCCACAACGATATCCATGCGGATATGTCCGCCGTCGCGCTGCGTATAGGCGACCCCCATGAAGGCGATCAACGGCATCGCCTGTTCGATCCAGTCGACATAGCCGGGCAAGGGCTGATTGAAGAAATTACGCCCCGCGACCGAGACCACCGCGAGGATCATCAACGCGAATACCGCCAGACCGCTCAACAGCGCGAGGAAACGCTCCAGTTTATAGAGCGTCTGGTCAATCCGGCTGAGGCGGCTGTCATCTGACAGCACAGATGCGGCACCTGCCATCCCGGCCCCCTTTGTTTTTGATTATGGCATAACCCGATGGGCCGCGCCCGGACACAACCGGACGCGGCCACAGGCATCAGATCCGGCGATCACTCGCCCTTCAGTTCGGCCAGTTTCGCAGTGGCGAAATCGTAAAGCTCCTGCGCGGGCAGGCCACGGGCGCTCATGTCTGCGATCCATGCCTCGGCGGCAGGGCCTGCCACCTTGTCGCGGAACGCGGCCAGTGCATCGGCATCATAGCTGATCCGCTCGATCCCGCGCTCATCCAGCGCCGGACCCCAGGCATTCATCGTGTTGTTGGTGTAATTGTCCACGTAATAGTCCAACGCTTCGTCAACCGAGCTGAGCAGCGCCTCGCGATGCTCATCGGACAGCCCCTCCAAGGCATCGGTATTCACCACCACCGGGCAGTTCACTGTGCCGGGGTTCAGATTGGTGGTCCACCACTTGGCATTCTCGATCGTGCCGAACGACATATGCGCATGCGGCGCAAACGCTGCCGCCGTGATCACGCCGCTATCCAGAGACTGCCGCACCTCGGTGGCCGACATCGAGGTCGGCACGGCGCCCACCGCTTCCATCGCCGCGCCGATCCCGCCGGTGGCGCGCACGCTCAGGCCCGCAAAATCCTCAAGCGTCCGCGGCGCATCGCCAAGGCCGACAAGGTTATATTGCGGCATCGGCGACGGCATCAGCAGGGTCGCGTTCCAGCGGGCCAGATCCTCCTTGACGGCGGGTTGCTCATAGAGCGCCATCGACAATTCACGTTCCTGTTCCAGCGTCTCGACACCGAGGAACGGCAACTCCAGAACCGTGATCGTCGGGTTCTTGTCGCGGTGGTAGCCTGCGCAGAACTGCGCCATTTCGAATGCACCGATGCTGATACCGTCAAGGTTTTCACGGTTCTTGGACAGGCCACCATAGCTGATATTCAGGGTGAACTCGCCATTCGTCTTCTCGGCGACCAGTTCGGCCAGCTTTTCGGTGTTTTCAGTAAACGCACGGCGTTTGCCCCACAGCGAGACATTCCATTCGGTTGCCATCGCTTCGGTGGCAAAGGCCAGCGTCAGCGCCGCAATCGCGGTTTTTCCAAGCAGTTTGCGCATCAGTGTTCTCCCTTATTTGTATTTTGACCGGGCTATAGCCCGTTACAGGGAGATTGCCCGCCCCCGCGGCACTTGTAAACCGTCAGCCGTAGCAAGAAAAAACCCCGCCGGAACAACCGGCGGGGCCAGATTTTCTGAACCGTCCCGATCCGGGATCAGTCTTCGCGGCTTTCCGGCGTATTCACCAGGTTGTCGAAATCGTCGCCACCGATGATATCGTCTTCGACCGGTGCCGCCAGGGCCGCTGCGGCCTCAGCCTCTTCACGGCGGGCTTCGATCACGACGTTATCGCGGCTTTGCGCGATGTGACGGACCTTCTGGGTCGCGCCACCCGTACCAGCCGGAATCAGACGGCCCACGATGACGTTCTCCTTGAGACCCACCAGTTTGTCGCGCTTGCCCTGAACCGAGGCTTCGGTCAGCACGCGGGTGGTTTCCTGGAACGATGCCGCCGAGATGAACGAGCGCGTCTGCAGCGATGCCTTGGTGATACCCAGCAGGATCGGTTCGCCCTGTGCCGGACGACCGCCCTTGGCAATCGACTTTTCGTTCGCCGCGTCGAACTCGGCCTTGTCCACATGCTCGCCTTTCAGAAGCGTGGTATCCCCGCTGTCGAGAATCTCCCACTTCTGCAGCATCTGGCGCACGACAACCTCGATGTGCTTGTCGTTGATCTTCACGCCCTGCAAGCGATAGACGTCCTGCACCTCGTCGATCATGTAATCGGCAAGGGCCTCGACCCCCATGATGGACAGGATGTCATGCGGCGCCGGGTTGCCGTCCATGATGTAATCGCCCTTCTGGACAAAATCCCCTTCCTGAACGGGGATGTGCTTGCCCTTGGGCACCATGTACTCGACCGGCTCCATCGATTCGTCGGCGGGTTCGATGCTGATACGGCGCTTGTTCTTGTAGTCGCGCCCGTACCGCACATACCCGTCGATTTCCGCGATGATCGCGTGATCCTTGGGACGGCGTGCCTCGAACAGTTCGGCCACACGCGGCAGACCGCCGGTGATGTCCTTGGTCTTGGCGCCTTCGCGCGGGATACGCGCGACCACGTCGCCGGCCTCGATCTTCTGGCCGTCTTCGATCGACAGGATCGCGTCCACCGACATCGGATAGGTCACCGGATTGCCCGCATCGTTGCGGACCGGCTCGCCATCGTCACCCAGGACAAGCACCTCGGGCTTGAGTTCGTTGCCCTTGGGCGCTGCGCGCCAGTCGGTCACGATCTTCTGGGTCATGCCGGTGGCATCGTCGGTCACGTCGCGCACCGATACACCGCTGGTCAGATCCACGAACTTGGCGGTACCCGCCTTCTCGGCCAGGATCGGCAGGGTGTACGGATCCCATTCGAACAGCTTGTCACCACGTTCGATCTTGTCGCCGTCCTTGACGAACAGCTTGGTCCCGTAGCCCACCTTGTGGCTGGCCAGTTCGGCGTCGTTTTCGCCCATGATCCGCAGCTTCATGTTGCGGCCCATGACCAGCGTTTCACCCGACGCGTTTTCCAGCGTCTGCGCATTTTCGAACACGATCGTGCCCGATTGGCTGGCTTCCTGGAAGGACTGCTGACCACCCTGCGCGACGCCGCCGATGTGGAAGGTCCGCATCGTCAGCTGCGTACCGGGTTCACCGATCGACTGCGCCGCGATGATGCCCACGGCCTCGCCGGTGTTCACCATCGTGCCGCGCGCCAGGTCACGGCCATAGCACATCGCGCAAACGCCATCCTCGGCCTCACAGGTCAGCGGGCTGCGGATACGCGCCGTTTGCACGGCGGCAGCCTCGATGGCATCGGCGGTACGTTCGTCGATCAGCTCGCCTTCCTTGACGATCACCTCTTCGGTCGTCGGGTTCACGATATCTTCTGCCGCGACACGGCCCAGAACACGTTCGCCCAGCGTCGCGACGACTTCGCCGTCGTTGACAGCCGCTTCAGCGGTAATCGCGCGGTCGGTCCCGCAATCGTGCTCGCGCACGATGCAGTCCTGCGCCACATCGACCAGACGGCGGGTCAGATAGCCCGAGTTCGCAGTCTTCAGGGCGGTATCCGACAGACCCTTACGGGCACCGTGGGTGGAGTTGAAATACTCCAGAACGGTCAGACCTTCCTTGAAGTTCGAGATGATCGGCGTCTCAATGATGTCGCCGTTCGGCTTGGCCATCAGGCCGCGCATACCGCCGAGCTGCTTCATCTGCGTGACCGACCCCCGCGCGCCCGAGTGGGCCATCATGTAAACGCTGTTGGGTTCTTTCACCGCGCCATTTTCGTCACGCACCTCGGCCGAAATGGTGTTCATCATCGCGTCGGTGACCTGATCGTTACACTTCGACCAGGCATCGACCACCTTGTTGTACTTTTCGCCCTGAGTGATCAGGCCGTCCATGTACTGCTGTTCAAAGCCTTTCACCTGCTCACGGGTGTCTTCGACGATCGTCCATTTCTGGTCGGGGATCACCATGTCGTCCTTGCCAAAGCTGATCCCGGCGCGGAACGCCTCCTTGAAGCCCATCGACATGATCTGATCGCAGAAAATGACCGACTCTTTCTGCCCGCAATAACGGTACACGGTGTCAATCGTCTGCTGCACTTCCTTCTTGCGCAGCAGCTTGTTGACAAGGCTGAACGGCGCCTTGGCATTGAGCGGCAGAAGCGCGCCGATGCGCACACGGCCCGGCGTGGTTTCGAACCGCTGCATGACCTCGTTGCCTTCCTCGTCGATCTGAGGAACGCGCGCCGTGATCTTGGCGTGCATGTGCACTTCACCGGCGTCCAGCGCGTGCTGCACCTCTTCGATCGAGGCAAAGGCCATGCCTTCGCCCTTCATGCCTTCGCGCATGATCGAGGTATAGTAGAGGCCCAGAACCATATCCTGCGACGGAACGATGATCGGTGCGCCGTTGGCGGGCGACAGAACGTTGTTCGTCGACATCATCAGCACACGCGCTTCCAGCTGCGCCTCGAGGCTCAGCGGAACGTGCACGGCCATCTGGTCGCCGTCGAAGTCGGCGTTGAAGGCCGAGCAGACCAGCGGGTGCAACTGAATGGCCTTGCCTTCGATCAGCACCGGCTCGAACGCCTGAATGCCCAGACGGTGCAGCGTCGGCGCACGGTTCAGCAGCACGGGATGTTCGCGGATCACCTCGTCAAGGATATCCCAGACTTCGGGGCGTTCCTTTTCCACCAGCTTCTTGGCCTGCTTCACGGTCGAGGACATGCCCTTGGCTTCCAGCCGCGAGTAGATGAACGGCTTGAACAGTTCCAGCGCCATCTTCTTGGGCAGGCCGCACTGATGCAGCTTCAGTTCCGGGCCGGTCACGATGACCGAACGGCCCGAAAAGTCGACCCGTTTCCCCAGAAGGTTCTGACGGAACCGGCCCTGCTTGCCCTTGAGCATGTCCGAGAGCGATTTCAGCGGACGACGATTGGCGCCGGTGATGACACGGCCACGGCGACCGTTGTCAAACAGCGCATCCACGGATTCCTGCAGCATCCGCTTTTCGTTGCGCACGATGATATCGGGCGCGCGCAGTTCGATCAGGCGCTTGAGGCGGTTGTTCCGGTTGATCACGCGGCGATACAGATCGTTCAGGTCCGACGTGGCGAAACGGCCACCGTCCAGCGGCACCAGCGGGCGCAGTTCGGGCGGGATGACCGGGATCACCGTCATCACCATCCATTCCGGGCGGTTGCCGGATTCGATGAAGGATTCCACGACCTTGAGGCGCTTGATGATCTTCTTGGGCTTCAGCTCACCCGTGGCTTCGGCCAGATCGGCGCGCAGTTGCTCGGCCTCGGCTTCGAGGTCGATGTTCTGCAACATCTCGCGGATCGCCTCGGCACCGATATTGGCGGTAAAGGCGTCCATGCCATAGGCATCCTGGGCGTCCATGTATTCTTCTTCCGACAGCATCTGGCCATAGGTCAGATCCGTCAGGCCGGGTTCGATCACCACGTAGTTTTCGAAATACAGGACGCGTTCCAGATCACGCAGGGTCATGTCCAGCATCAGGCCGATGCGCGACGGCAGCGACTTGAGGAACCAGATATGCGCACAGGGCGCGGCCAGTTCGATATGGCCCATGCGTTCGCGGCGAACCTTTTGCAGCGTCACCTCGACACCGCATTTTTCGCAGACGACGCCGCGGTATTTCATCCGCTTGTATTTGCCGCACAGGCATTCGTAGTCCTTGATCGGGCCGAAAATGCGCGCACAGAACAGACCGTCGCGCTCGGGCTTGAACGTGCGGTAGTTGATCGTTTCGGGTTTCTTGATCTCGCCGTAGGACCAGCTGAGGATACGCTCGGGGCTGGCAAGGCTGACCTTGATCTCGTCGAACACCTTGGCCGGGGCGGCCGGGTTGAACGGGTTGTTTGTGAGTTCCTGGTTCATTTCATGTCCTCAATTCTGAGAGGGTGCGGTGGAGAAGGGGTGGCGTAGGGTGTGCATTCACTGCACACCCCTGGAAAACGTCACTCCGCGTCTTCCTCCTCCGCATCCAGGAGTTCCATGTTGAGGCCGAGGCCGCGCACTTCCTTGACCAGGACGTTGAACGATTCCGGCACGCCGGCTTCGAAATTGTCCTCGCCCTTGACGATCGACTCGTAGACCTTGGTCCGGCCTGCCACGTCGTCCGATTTCACCGTCAGCATTTCCTGCAAGGTGTAAGCGGCGCCATAAGCTTCCAGTGCCCAGACCTCCATCTCACCGAAACGCTGGCCGCCGAACTGGGCCTTACCGCCCAGGGGCTGCTGCGTGACAAGGCTGTACGGCCCGGTCGAACGTGCGTGGATCTTGTCGTCGACCAGGTGGTGCAGTTTCAGCAGGTATTTGACACCCACAGTCACCGGACGGCTGAACTGTTCGCCCGTGCGCCCGTCATACAGAACGGACTGGCCCGATTCATCGAACCCGGCACGCTTGAGCGCGTCGTTCACGTCGGCCTCTTTCGCACCGTCGAAGACCGGCGTTGCGATCGGCACACCGCGCGTCACGTTGCCCGCCGCTTCGACAAGCTGGCCTTCGTCCATGCCGGCGATGCCTTCGTCATAGACATCCTCGCCATAGGCCAGTTTCATCGCTTCGCGTACCGGGGTCAGATCGCCCGACCGGCGGTATTCCTGCAATGCCTCGTCCACCTTGATGCCAAGGCCGCGCGCGGCCCAGCCCATGTGGGTTTCGAGGATCTGACCGACGTTCATCCGCGACGGAACACCCAGCGGGTTGAGGCAGAAATCGACCGGCGTCCCGTCCTGAAGGAACGGCATGTCCTCCATCGGCACGACCTTGGAAATCACACCCTTGTTCCCGTGACGCCCGGCCATCTTGTCGCCCGGCTGCAGCTTGCGCTTCACGGCGATGAAGACCTTGACCATCTTCATCACACCCGGCGGCAGGTCGTCGCCACGGCGGACTTTCTCGACCTTGTCCTCAAAGCGGGCTTCGAGCGTGCGTTTCTGCTGCTCGTACTGCTCGTTCAGGGCTTCGACGATCTGGGCGTCCTTTTCATCCTTCAGGGCCAGCTGCCACCACTGACCCTTGGTCAGCGTTTCCAGCAACTCTTCGGTGATGTCGGAATTCGCCTTGACGCCTTTCGGCCCCTTGACGGCAACCTTGCCCAGGATCAGCGACTTGAGACGCGCATAGATGTTGCGATCGAGGATCGCCAGTTCGTCGTCCCGGTCGCGGGCCAGACGCTCGACTTCCTCGCGCTCGATCTGAAGCGCACGTTCGTCTTTTTCGACGCCGTGGCGGTTGAACACACGCACCTCGACCACGGTGCCATAATCCCCCGGCTTCACGCGCAGCGACGTGTCGCGCACATCGCTGGCCTTTTCACCGAAGATGGCGCGCAGCAGCTTTTCTTCCGGCGTCATCGGGCTTTCGCCCTTGGGGGTGATCTTGCCCACCAGAATATCGCCCGGCTCCACGTCGGCACCGATATAGACGATACCCGCCTCGTCGAGGTTGCGCAGCGCTTCCTCGCCCACGTTCGGGATATCGCGGGTGATCTCTTCCGGCCCCAGCTTGGTGTCGCGCGCGGCCACTTCGAATTCCTCGATATGGACGCTGGTGAACACGTCATCCTGCGCGATCCGCTCCGAGATCAGGATCGAGTCCTCGTAGTTGTAGCCGTTCCAAGGCATGAAGGCGACGACGACGTTCTTGCCAAGCGCCAGTTCCCCCATATCGGTGGACGGACCATCGGCGATCACCTCACCTTTCTGCACCTTGTCACCCACTTTCACCAGCGGGCGCTGGTTGATGCAGGTGTTCTGGTTCGAACGCTGGAATTTGCGCATCCGGTAGATATCGACACCCGGATCGCCGATTTCCAGATCCTCGGTGGCGCGCACAACGATACGGGCCGCATCGACCTGGTCGATGACACCGGCACGTTTCGCCATGATCGACGCGCCCGAGTCACGGGCCACGACACCCTCGATCCCGGTGCCGACCAGCGGCGCCTCCGAGCGCAGCGTCGGCACGGCCTGACGTTGCATGTTCGACCCCATCAGCGCGCGGTTGGCGTCGTCGTTTTCCAGGAACGGAATAAGCGACGCGGCAACCGAGACCAGCTGCTTGGGCGACACGTCGATCAGATCGACAGACTCGTTCGGCGCCAGCATGTATTCGCCCGACTGACGGGTCGAAACCAGATCGTTCACGAACCTGGCGTCTTCGTCCAGCTTGGCGTTGGCCTGCGCGACGGTGTGGCGCATTTCCTCGGTCGCGGACATATAGACCACGTCGTCGGTGACTTTACCGTTGTCGACCTTGCGATAGGGCGTTTCGATAAAGCCGTACTTGTTCACGCGCGCAAACGTCGCCAGCGAGTTGATCAGGCCGATGTTCGGCCCTTCCGGCGTTTCAATCGGGCACATCCGGCCATAGTGCGTCGGGTGCACGTCGCGCACCTCGAAGCCCGCGCGCTCACGCGTCAGACCACCCGGCCCAAGCGCCGACAGGCGGCGTTTGTGGGTAACTTCCGACAGCGGGTTGGTCTGGTCCATGAACTGCGACAGCTGCGACGAGCCGAAGAATTCACGCACCGCGGCGGCTGCGGGTTTCGCGTTGATCAGATCCTGCGGCATGACAGTGTCAATCTCGACGCTGCTCATGCGTTCCTTGATGGCGCGCTCCATGCGCAGCAGGCCGACGCGGTACTGGTTTTCCATCAGCTCGCCGACCGACCGCACACGACGGTTGCCGAGGTGGTCGATATCGTCGATATCGCCCTTGCCGTCACGCAGGTCCACCAGCGCCTTGATGCAGGCGACGATGTCTTCGCGGTCCAGCGTGCGTTGCGTATCCGGCTTGTCCAGCGCAAGGCGCATGTTCATCTTCACACGGCCCACGGCACTCAGATCATAGCGCTCGGAATCGAAGAACAGCGTGTCGAACAGGGCCGAAGCGGCCTCTTCCGTCGGCGGCTCACCGGGGCGCATGACGCGGTAGATATCCATGAGCGCGGTTTCGCGGTTCATGTTCTTGTCCGCAGCCATGGTGTTGCGGATGTAGGGGCCGACATTGATGTTGTCGATGTCCAGAACCGGAATGTCGGTGATGCCCGCATCCAGCAGTTCCTTGACCGTGCCACCGATGATATCGCCATCCTTGTCACGCTCGATCGTCAGCTCGTCACCGGCCTCGACATAGATCGCGCCGGTTTCCTCGTTGATGATGTCGCGCGCCACGAACTTGCCCGCGATCAACTCGAACGGCAGCAGCAATTCGGTCACTTCGCCATCGTCGATCAGCTTCTTGACCGCGCGCGGCGTCACTTTCTTGGTAGCTTCGGCGATCACTTCGCCCGACTTGGCATCGACCAGATCGTAGGTCGGGCGCGTGCCGCGCACACGCTCGGGGAAGAACTTGGTGACCCAGCCCTTGTTCTTCTTCAGCTTGTAATCGACCGTGTCGTAATAGGCATCCATGATGCTTTCCTGATCCAGCCCGAGGGCATAGAGCAGGGTCGTCACCGGCAGTTTGCGGCGACGGTCGATCCGGGCGAACACGATATCCTTGGCGTCGAATTCGAAGTCCAGCCACGATCCGCGATAGGGAATGATCCGGCAGGCGAACAGCAGTTTGCCCGAGCTGTGGGTCTTGCCCTTGTCATGGTCGAAGAACACGCCGGGGCTGCGGTGCATCTGGCTGACGATCACGCGTTCGGTGCCGTTCACGATGAACGTGCCGTTCGGCGTCATCAGGGGCATGTCGCCCATGAACACGTCCTGTTCCTTGATGTCTTTCACCGACTTGGCGCCGGTATCCTCGTCGACATCGAACACGATCAGGCGCAGCGTCACCTTCAGCGGGGCGCTGTAGGTCATGTCGCGCTGCATGCATTCTTCGACATCGTATTTCGGACGTTCCAGATCGTAATTCACGAACTCCAGCACGCTGGTTTCGTTGAAATCCTTGATCGGGAAGACCGACTGGAAAACACCTTTGATCCCCTCGCCGTCCTGCGGCTCGGGCTGGTCGCCGGATTTCAGGAAAAGATCATACGAGGATTTCTGAACCTCGATCAGGTTCGGCATATCCAGCACTTCGCGGATTTTGCCGAAATATTTGCGCAAACGTTTCTGGCCAAGGAAGGTCTGAGCCATGTGTCTGGTCACCTTTCGTTTCTCACTGGCTGCGCGCGCTGTCGGGCCCCAGCAGCGCAACCATCCGAGATGGCGGGTGCGATCCATTCCCGGCCCCTGTCCCACCAGGGGCCTCCCGATCGCGTGAACCTCGCCTTAGAAAACCCCTGTTCCGTCAGGGCCTTTCTGAGACAGGTTCGGCTGGGCCCGGAAATCCGGACCCAGCCTGACAAATCGCTCCGGGTTGCCCCGGAAAGCCGATTATTTGAGCTCGACTTCTGCGCCGGCTGCTTCCAGCTTCGACTTGATGTCTTCGGCTTCTTCTTTCGAAGCGCCTTCCTTGACGGCCTTGCCACCGGCTTCGACCAGCTCTTTGGCTTCTTTCAGGCCCAGGCCGGTGATGCCGCGGACTTCCTTGATCACGTTGATCTTGGAGGCGCCGGCCGACTTCAGGATGACGTCGAACTCGGTTTGCTCTTCAGCGGCTGCGCCGCCTGCGTCGCCTGCCGGACCCGCCATCATGACAGCGCCGCCTGCTGCGGGCTCGATGCCGTACTCGTCCTTCAGGATGGTTTTCAGTTCTTGTGCTTCGAGAAGCGTCAGACCAACGATCTCTTCAGCCAGTTTTTTCAGATCAGCCATTTTTCAGCTCTTTCCGTATTAAGATGTGTTCCAACGTCGGGCAATAACCCATACGCAGATATTCCAGTTGCTCGCTTACGCAGCTTCCGCCTTCTCTTCGATGGTCGAAAGGATGCTCGCGATGTTCGAAGCAGGGGCGCCAATTGCACCGGCGATGTTCGAAGCGGGCGCACCCAGCATACCGGCGATCTGAGCAAGCAGCTCTTCGCGCGACGGCATGTCGGACACGGCTTTGACACCGGCACGGTCCAGAGCGTCCGAACCCATTGCACCGCCGAGGATCTCGAATTTCGAGTTGTCCTTGGCGAACCCTTCGGCGACCTTGGCGGCCGACACGGGGTCTTCGGAATAGGTCAGAACGGTCATACCCGAGAGGTATTGGCCAATGCTTTCGCACGGCTTGCCCTCAAGGGCGATCTTGGCGAGCCTGTTCTTGGCGACGCGAACGGAGGCTTCGGCGTCGCGGGCGCGCGCACGAAGATCCTGCATCTCGGCAACTGTCAGACCCGCGTAGTGGGCAACCACTACGACGCCAGAGCTTTCGAAGATCTGGCCGAGTTCCTCGACCACTTTCTCTTTCTGGGCTCTATCCACAGTTTCACTCCAGTTTTGGGGGTCTCCCCCCGGCTCAAGTTTGGCGGGTCGCCCCGCCGTTCGGGTCCAATTTCAGGGTCCCGAGCCCAAGATCACCCGAAGGCGGCAGCCTTCGCTGAATCTCATCTCGTTCCCCATCTCAGGAAGGAATTATTGGACGTTCGCCCAACCCTCCATCTCGGACAGGACGGGGCCGGTTCGCGGCCCCGCCATTCACACCGGCCCGTCAGGACCGGCGCAAATTCTTATTCAGACGCGGCGTTGGACACGTCAATGCTGACACCCG
The DNA here is from genome assembly GCF_018862045.1 of Roseovarius sp. PS-C2. NCBI lineage: Bacteria > Pseudomonadati > Pseudomonadota > Alphaproteobacteria > Rhodobacterales > Roseobacteraceae > Roseovarius > Roseovarius sp. PS-C2. The sequence continues at coordinate 5,939 of NZ_JAHKSQ010000014.1, read as the reverse complement.
GACCCATGGTCGAGGTCAGCGAGATCTTCTTCATATAGGTGCCCTTGGCGCCGGTCGGCTTGGCCTTGGAAACGGCGGCCACGAAAGCGCGCACGTTTTCGACCAGCTTGCCCTCGTCGAAGGACGCCTTGCCGACACCGGCGTGAACCACACCGGCCTTTTCGGCCTTGAACTGCACTTCACCGCCCTTGGCGTTCTTGACGGCATCCGCCACGTCCATGGTCACCGTGCCCACCTTGGGGTTCGGCATCAGGTTACGCGGGCCCAGCACCTTGCCCAGACGGCCGACGATCGGCATCATGTCCGGGGTTGCGATGCAGCGGTCGAATTCGATCGTGCCGCCCTGAACGGTTTCCATCAGGTCTTCGGCACCGACGATATCGGCACCGGCGGCCTGGGCTTCTTCGGCCTTCGGGCCACGGGCGAACACGGCAACGCGCACGTCCTTGCCGGTGCCGTTCGGCAGGCCGACGACACCACGGACCATCTGATCGGCGTGACGCGGATCGACACCCAGATTCATCGAAATCTCGATGGTTTCGTCGAACTTGGCGTTTGCATTGGCCTTGACCAGGGCAACGGCGTCTTCGACGCTCAGGTTTTCCTTGCCAGCAAAGGCTTCACGGGCGGCGCGGGTACGTTTTCCAAGCTTTGCCATCTTACTTCACCTCGATGCCCATGGAACGCGCGCTGCCGAGGATGATCTTCATCGCGGCTTCGACGTCGTTTGCGTTCAGGTCTTTCCACTTCGCTTCGGCGATTTCACGCACCTGCTTGGTGGTCACCGATCCAACGGTCGCACGACCCGGAGTGTTCGCCCCGGATTTCAGCTTGGCGGCCTTCTTCAGGTAGTAAGACGCGGGGGGCGTCTTGATGTCCATGTCAAAGGACTTGTCCTGATAATACGTGATCACGGTCGGGCACGGCGCACCGGGCTCCATTTCCTGCGTCTTGGCGTTGAACGCCTTGCAGAATTCCATGATGTTGATCCCACGCTGACCAAGCGCCGGGCCCACGGGCGGGGACGGGTTCGCCTGACCTGCGGGCACCTGCAACTTCATCGTGCCTGCGAGTTTCTTGGCCATCTGGCCTCTCCTTCTTTCCAACTCCCGTCAGGGCGCGCCCTTCGGGGTCTCAGTTGTGTGGTGCGGTCCGGGCGCCGCGGCGCCCTCGCCTCCCACGGCTCACACATCAGGCCTGTTTGGTGACCTGAGTGAATTCCAGTTCCACCGGGGTTTCCCGGCCAAAGATCGACACCGTCACCTTGAGGCGCTGGTTGTCTTCGTCCACTTCCTCGACCATGCCGTCGAAATCCTCGAACGGGCCATCGTTGACCTTGACCTTTTCGCCCACGTCGAAATGGATCAGGGTCCGCGGCGCCTCTTCGCCTTCCTGAACGCGGTTCAGGATCGCGTTCACCTCGGCATCGCGCATCGGCATCGGGCGGCCCTGCGGGCCAAGAAACCCGGTCACCCGGTTGATCGAGTTGATCAGGTGATACCCCTGATCCGACATTTCCATGTGCACCAGTACGTAACCGGGCATGAAACGACGCTCGGTCGTCACCTTCTTGCCGCGACGCACCTCGATCACTTCTTCAGTGGGGACCAGAACTTCGTCGATCTGATCTTCGAGGCTTTGCTCGGCAACGGATTGTCTGATCTGCTCGGCGATTTTCTTCTCGAAGTTCGAGAGAACACTGACCGAGTACCACCGTTTTGCCATGTCCGACCCATGCCCTTGTCGTTACCGGCCACAAGACCGAAAATTCCAGAATTCGCAGGGGAGTTTCACCCCGTGTCTCCGAAACAAAAAGCGGCGCGCAACCCGAATCGCCGCGCGCCATGTCCCGAAGTGTGCAGCCAATTACCGCCCATCGCCCCTGATTTCAAGGTCCAAGGCCGGATTTTCTGCCCGATCAGCCAAACAGCGCCAGAATCCCCTGCAATCCGCTGCGAATGCCAAGATCGACGAGGGCAAAGAACACAGCCGTCAGCGCGGCCATGATAAAGACCATCACCGTGGTCAACAGCACTTCGCGGCGGGTCGGCCAGACAACCTTGGCCACTTCCGAGCGAACCTGCTGAATGAATTGAAGCGGATTGGTGCGTGCCATGGGCGCTGTCTTCTTTCTCATACGGGTTGACGGGGCACATACGCGGGCCAGCGCACAAATTCAAGGGCCAAGGGTCGCCCCCTGGCCATATCCGTATATCCCGATGCTGACGGCGTTTCAGCCTTGATGTCGTTCAGCGGCCAGACGGTCGAACGGATCGGGCGCATCGTCCAGTTTCATTTGATCCGCTCCGGCATCGGAGAAATCCGGCAAGGCCAGGCGCCCGGCCCATTTTTCCGGCAGCCGGTCCAGAATCGCATCCCAGCGCAATGCCAGCCCATCAGCCCGCCGCCTGAATCCTTCGGCCATTGCCGGGCGGCGCGCGGCAAAGCGCGTCCAGCGCGCCGACAGGATTTCAAAAAACCGGTCATGCCCAAGGGTCAGATAGGCAATCGCCGTGACCAGAACAAAGATGAGCACAAGCGACGGAATCAGCAAGGGCCGCCAGATCATGATCGCGGCAAGCCCGCACAATACCAGCGTCCGGCGGCTCGGGCGGTAGGCTTTCACTCTGGTCAGGATACCCGGCAAGCGCGATGGGGTCGCCGCATCCGGTTCGGCATCTCCATGATCGAAAATCCCCTCGGCCACCTGCTTGGAAACCTTCCGGCTGTGCCGCACCGTCCCGGTCTCCGGGGCAGGCGCAGAGTCGGGTTCGCTCGGCGCGATCTCGGGCAGGCTCTTGCGATTCATCTCGCGCTTCTGGTCCAGCATCATGCGCTGGATCAGACGATCCGCGGTTTCCTCCGCCACCTCGGGCGAACACGCGTCTTCCGGGGTTGTCCCCTGCAATTCCTCGCCGTCATGCGGCAGGTATGACACCCTGCGCTCACTGGACGCCGGCACATCGGTCATGGCAGCACTCATTCAAATCAACACCCCCAACGCGGCAATATCCGGAAATACAGACACCTGCCGCGACCCAGTCGATTCACGGTATTAGTGGGGCCGAAATCTGGCAAAATCATGGCAGATACGGGCCGCAATTGCGGCACAGTTTCCAAGGCGCGCACAATCCCCGGAAAACCGCGGAACCGGGCGACCCGGCGCAACAAACAACATCAATTCGGCTGGAGATTTTGGCAGGGGCAGCAGGGTTCGAACCCGCGACCTACGGTTTTGGAGACCGTCGCTCTACCAGCTGAGCTATACCCCTGTACCTCGCGCCGAATTAAGGCACATGCGCACGGGAATCAAGCCGCCTTTCAGGACTTTGTCGCGGCTTTTCCGAAAATATCCCCCTTTCGCGCGGCTCAGGCGGCAGACCGCGCCGTATAACGGGGGCTTTCCACCACGCCCTTGTCGAACAATTGCGATATCTCGGTGTCGCTCAGCCGTGCCACATCGCCCAGGATTTCCTCGGTATGCTCGCCCAGTTCCGGGGCCGGGGCAGGCTTGGTGCGCGCCCGCGCCGAAAACTCCGCCGGGCAGCCCGGCACCGGAAACCGGCCCAGCCCCGGCTGATCCAGCATGGAAAACATCGGATTGGCCTCGCCCAGATCGGGATCGTGCCTAACCGCCTCTTTCACGCTGCGGAAAATCGACCACGTAACACCCGCCTTGTCGAACGAGTCGGCAAAATCCCCGACCCGTCGCGCAGCGAACCACGGGGCCAGAATATCCGTGATCTCATGGCGCAACGCCCACCGCACACCCTCATCGCGCAGATCGCGGCCCGAGCGTTTCGCCAGCATCTCCATCTGCTGGCCGGTCCCGGTGATCTTGACCAACCCCGACCATTGCCGCGCGGTCAGGCCGATGACCATCACGCGCTGGCCGCAGGCACAAATGAAATCCTGCCCATAGGCGCCATACAGCGAATTACCCGCCTTGCCGCGCTCCTCGTCGTTCAGAACCGCATCGCCGATCATGCCCAGATGGCCGATGGTCGCCGCCGCCACGTCCTTGAGCGCGATCTCCACCTCCTGCCCCGCGCCGTGGCGCAAACGGTGCCGTTCGGCGGCCAAAAGCGAAGACACCACCATGTTCCCCGCGATCAGATCCCATGCCGGCAGCGCACTGGCCACAGGCGCGTCATGATCCTCGGGGCCGGTCATGTCGGGAATGCCGAGCGCCGGGTTCACCGTGTAATCCACCTGCGGGCGGCCATGCCTGTCCCCCATCAGCGTCACCATGACCAGATCGCGGCGATACTGGCTGAGCGTCTCGTAATCCATCCAGCCGCGCACCCGCAGGTTGGTCAGGAACAGCCCCGCATCCTCGCCCGGCGCGGTCACGATCCGCGTGATCAGCTCCTGCCCCTCGGGGCTGCGCATGTTGACGGCAATGGATTTCTTGCCCTTGTTCAGCCCCGCCCAGAACAGGCTGCGCCCCGATGGCACCAGCGGCCAGCGCCCCGCGTCCAGCCCGCCCTCGATACGGTCGAACCGGATCACCTCGGCCCCCATCTGCGCCAGTTGCATCCCCGCAAGCGGCACCGCGACAAAAGCCGATCCCTCGACCACACGCATCCCTTTCAATATCCGGGTCATACGGTTTCCTCCCACATCGCGGTGGCCTGCATCCCCTGATGCCCACCCTGCCCCGTGCACAGCAAAAGCGCGCCGGTTTCATCCTCGCTCGCCATGATATCCAGCTCACGGCTGTCCCCCGGCGTCAGGAACACCGGATGCACCGCCCGGAAATCGAAATGGCGCGGGCGGCGGCCCTTGTGGCGGCACGCGGCCTGAATCAGCCATGTCGCCTGCATAGGGCCATGCACCACAAGGCCGGGATAATGCTCGACCTCCTGCGCATAAGGCAGGTCGTAATGGATGCGATGCGCATTGAAGGTCAGCGCCGAATAGCGAAACAGCAAGGCCTCGCTGATCGACTGCCGTCTGTGCAGAACCGGATCGGACGGCAAGGGCCGCTCGGCGGGCGGGCGGAACCTGTCGGGGATGTCCAAGTAAACGATGTCCTGGCGTTCCTCGATGGCCAGCCCCCGTTCGCCATAAATCCTGTGATCGACCGAAACCAGCACCATCGGCCCGGTCTTGCCCTCCTTCTCGGCCACGGAGCGGATAAAGGATCGCCTGCTCAGCCTCTCGCCCACACGCAGCGGCGCGCCAAAACTCAGCGCCCCGCTGGCCCACATCCGCCGTTCCAGCCGGACGGGCGGCAGGAAATCCCCAAGCGCCGGGTGCCCGTCGCGCGCCAGTTCATTCAGCGGAACCGACGGGTTGAACGCACACCAGTGCCACAGCGGGCCCATTTCCTCCCCCTCTCGCGGGGCCGGTCCGTGCCCTGCGCCCAGCGTCGCATGGATTTCCGCGGCCCGCCGCTCGGAAATGCAGCCCTCCTCGTGATCGGTCCGCCCCTCCCAGGCCTTGACGTTCAACTGATCCATAAGCCTCTCCTCCGCTGCTCCCTAAAGCCTGCGGGAAGTTGGAAAAAAATCAAGTTTTCAATAGCTTAGATGAATACCACGGTATGCATTGCGCGATACTGCAGACGCAGAAAATTTGCAGCCGCGTTGTTTTACATCGGAAAAACCCGATCTGTTCCGACGGGACCGCAGCAGGAAAACCGGCTGTTTCTGCACCTGAAAACCCGGTGATCCACCGACCGCACGTTGCGGCGGATTGACCCAGCTTTGCCCGAAACCCGTCAAACCGCGCCGGTAACCATACCCCGGAAAAAGAAAAGGGCGCCCGAACGGGCGCCCCTTCCAAACCGATATGATCGTCGACTTATTCGATGATTTTGGAGACGACGCCGGCGCCGACGGTGCGGCCGCCTTCGCGGATGGCGAAGCGCAGGCCGTCTTCCATGGCGATCGGGGCGATCAGTTCGACTTCGAACTTCAGGTTGTCGCCCGGCA
>NZ_JAHKSQ010000013.1:0-62737 GCF_018862045.1 Roseovarius sp. PS-C2 | reverse complement strand
ACCCGAAGACCTCTCTGACGACGCGCTTGCCATCGAGGCGCCCTTCAAAACCCGCCGGCGTGGGATTGAGACCAAGATCATTGTCGGGGATATGAAGCCCGCCCCGGATCGCACGCTTCTGCGGGGCTTGGCGAAGGCGCATAGATGGGCGGCGAATCTGCAAGAGGGCATACCCATCTCCGAGATCGCCCGGCGCGAAAATGTCAGTGAAGCCTATATCCGCATGCGGGTCCAACTCGCCTTTCTCTCACCGAAACTGTAGCAGGCGATTTTCGACGGAACGCAGCCGGCTGGTTTGACTCTCGAAAAGTTGGTTCGCTGCCAGCTACCGCTTGACTGGACGTCACAGGAACAGCGGTTCGGAAACCCCCGTAAACAGGCGTTCCCTGCAACGTGAACCGCGCTCCCTGATAATCCCAGAATAATCCCTGTTCGGCTTAAAATATTCCCTGTTCCGTTTGCAGGGAATTCCCATTCCAAGCCTTTGATTCGTAACAGCTTTGTCATTCTCGAAATCGACCGGAATGAACGAATACCCTGTAAATCGCCCACTATCAGGGAAATCTCAAAAAAAACCGAACCGGCCCAAATGGCCAACTGAGACTTTGGCTATCATGTCGGGAGAATGCGTTTATGCGGTGCGTCTCATGTCGAAATCGCAGCCGCTAACCAGCCGAAATCACGCGGGAAAATCCGCGAAAACCGAACAGATGAAATGAGACGGGTGTGGGTGGCGGTGCTGTCAGACGAATTCGAACCCGTCTCAGCTGGGGCAGGGACGCTGCCGCTTATGTCATGCAAAGACCGCGCCACTCGGCGAGATCCGTGGCGCGGTTCAGTTTGAAATTTGATCTTGAGTAGAGGCTTCGCTCCGAGTTGAACAGATTGTGGACCGAGGCGTGGATGGTGGCGAATTTTTGCAAACTTCGCATGCGTCGGAAGCGGGTCATGGCACGTTCTCGTCGTCGGAATGGTTGGTGTGAATTCTCGGCACGATTGTTCAACCAGCGCCCTGTCATCTGGCGGTCGGCATTGCCGATTTCCTTCTTCGCGGCACCATAGGAGCGGAGCTTGTCGGTCATGACATGCTCGGGGCGACCGTAGCGTTTCATCAATTTCCTGAGGAATTTCAACGCTGCTTTGCGATCGCGTCGCTTTGAAACAAGGGCGTCCAGCACCTCGCCCTCGTGATCGACAGCGCGCCACATGTAATTGGCTTCGCCATTGATTTTAACGAAGACCTCGTCCAGATGCCATTCCCAGTTCGACCAGGCCCGCATTCGCTGAATTCGACAGCGTCGGATTTCGGAGGCGAATTTCGGGCCAAACCTGTTCCACCAAAAAGCGGACAGATTCATGGCTGACGTCGATCCCGCGTTTATGGAGTAGATCTTCGACGTTCCGCAATGAGAGTGGAAATCGAACATACATCATCACTGCCAGGCGGATGATTTCAGGGCTGGTTTTGAAGTACTTGAACGGGTCGCGTTTTTCCTTGGGGGCAGGGTAGGGCGGCGGGCAACCGGCCTCAAGTCAGGTTGCTCTGACACCACCCTTGAGCCGGTTGTTCAGAACATGTTCATCCAGCGGATCGCCATAGGGGTGAGGCAGATCATCAGGAGTACGGGCATCATGCACATGGCCATGACTGCCGACATCTGCACCGGCAGGCGGTTGGCCTTTTCCTGTGCGCGAAGTTCGCGATCCGAGCGCATATCGGTGGCGAACCTGTTCAGCGCAGTCGAGACACTGGTACCGAACTGATTGGATTGCAGGATCACGTTGGCGAATGCCGACAATTCCTCGACGCCGACGCGATCAGCCATGTCGAGCAAGGCGGCCTGACGGTCCTTTCCCGCCTGAAGTTCAAGCTGCAACATCATGAATTCCTGTGAAATTTCTGGTGCGGCATGGGCCAGTTCGTGTGACACGCGGGTCATCGCGGCGTCAAAGCCCAGCCCGGCTTCCATTGCGACCTGCATCAGGTCGAGCGCGTTGGGCAGGCTGTGTTCGATGGCCTGGCGGCGCTTTTTGATCCGTCCGTGCAGCCAGAGCGCGGGACCGTAGAAGCCGACGACCATCAGACCTGTCATCACTTGCATTGCGTTGACCCATGTCACGTTGCGCAGCAGATGGGCGATGTGAAGTTGCGACTGAACTTCTGCGGGCAAGGCCATCGACCCTACAAACAGGACAGGCAAGACGATACCCATGATCATGCGGAACCCATAGAACGACCGCACCGCGTGCTTGCCCCGGACTCCGGCGCGGCGTAGTTTCTTTTCGATCTTCGAGCGTTCTTTGCGCGATGATGGAACAAAGGTTTTCAGCAGGCCGTGCGGGTCGCTGTCGTCGCCCTGTATCAGGTCGAAATCAGCGCCATGTGCCCGCTTGACGGTGCCAGCCTGCATGCGCCGTATTGTCGGGGCGTCGCCGGCCATGATCCCGGAGAGGCCATAGATGATCACGAAGGCGCTGATCGCGATGCCGGTGAGAATCACATAGTCGGGCGAGGTGCCAGGTATGTTTAGCATGTCCTGAAGAAAATCCATTTCGTTGCTCCCGATCAGAATTTGAATTTGACAAGCCGGTGCAGGATAAGCCCCTGAGCCACGGTCAACCCTATGACCACGTATAGAAAGACCGGGTACCAGGGATCGTCGCGCACCTCGCCATAGAAGGAGGGTGTGGTCAGTTCGATGGACAGGTAGATGGCGATTGGCAGGAGGGTCAGGATCAGGCCGCTGAGGCGACCTTCTGCCGAAATGGCCTTGATTTTCTTGCGCATGGTGTGGCGATCGCGGATCACCTGTGACAGTACGTTGAGGATGCGCGCCAGGTTGCCGCCGGTGCCGTGCTGGATGCCGATACTGACCGACAGGTAGTTGGCATCCTCGGTGTCCACGCGCCTGGCAAAGTCGTGAAAGGCGGTGGCGACATCGTCGCCATAGTTGATCTGATCCTGAATGAGGCCGAATTCGGTGCCGATCGGATCGGGCATGTCGGTGGCCACGTGGCCGACCGTCACGGCGACCGGGTGGCCCACCTTGAGGCCGCGCGCCATCAGGTCCAGCGCATCGGGGAGCTGCTGTGTGAGCTTCTTGAGGCGGGCCTCTTTCATGGCGCTCAGCGCAAGGTAGGGGACGGTGAGCGCAAGCACCGTGCTGATGGGCAGGGCAAGATATTGCGGCACGAAGCGGGTGGCCACGGCAAAGGCCAGACCGCCCAGACAAACGGCCCCCGCCAGCAGCCAGACGGGGCTGAGCGTGACACCCGCCTGCACCATCAGGCGGCGCAACCGGGTGACAAGGCCGGCCCTGGCGTCGGGGTCGGTCATGGCCGGGTCGCGCAGCAGGTCGAGTACCTGATCGGTGGAGGCGCCGTGCTGGATCATCTTCATGCGGCGGTTGCGGGCCTCGCCCTGTGTCTCCTTGAGGAAAAAGAGCTGCTGAAGCCCTTCGTAGGCCAGCAATACCCCAAGGAAAATAAGGACATAGACGAGAATGCTCAGCGGGAAGGGAGCCAGGTCGATCATGAGATACCCCCCCGGCGCATGAACATTGCGGTGTCGATGTCGATACCGGAGGCGACCAGTTGGTCGAAGCATTTCGGACGGATGCCCGTGGGCAGGAATTCCCCCAGGATTTCGCCGGTTTCAGCTTTGCCGCGGCGTTTGTAGACGAAGATGTCCTGCATGGTGATGGTGTCGTCCTCCATACCGGTGAGTTCGGAGATGCTGACGACGCGGCGGCTGCCGTCGCTGAGGCGGCTGAGTTGCACCACCACATGGATCGCCGAAGCGATTTGTGCGCGGACGGTCCTGATCGGCAGGTCGGTGCCCAGCATCGTGACCATCTGCTCCACGCGGCTGAGGGCGTCGCGGGCCGAGTTGGCGTGAATGGTCGTCATCGACCCGTCATGCCCGGTGTTCATGGCCTGGAGCATGTCGAAACATTCCGCGCCGCGGACCTCGCCCACGATGATGCGGTCGGGGCGCATCCGCAGGGCGTTGCGGACCAGATCGCGTTGCGAAATGACGCCTTGCCCTTCGGCATTGGGCGGGCGGGTTTCTAGGCGCACGACGTGATCCTGCTGAAGTTGCAGCTCGGCGGCGTCTTCGATGGTCACGATGCGCTGCCGGGCGTCGATATAGGAGGACACCGCGTTGAGCATGGTGGTCTTGCCGGTGCCGGTTCCGCCGGAAATCAGGATGTTCAGGCGGGCCTCGACCAGCGCCCGGATCAGTTGCGCAGCCTGGTCATCGAGGCTGTGCTGTTCGACCAGCCTGTCCATGGTCAAAGGGTTGCTTGAGAATTTGCGGATCGACAGGGACGGGCCATCGACGGCGCAGGGTCGGATGATCGCGTTCACGCGACTGCCGTCTTCGAGGCGGGCATCGACCCAGGGCTGGGATTCGTCGATGCGCCGCCCAACCCTTGTGACGATCTTGTCGATGATGCGAAGCAGGTGGCGTTCGTCGCGGAAGCGCGTTTTTGTGAGTTCCAGAAGCCCGTATCGTTCGACATAGACCTGATCGTAGGAATTGACGAGGATGTCGTTGACGGTGGGATCTTCCAGCAGCGGTTCGAGCGGGCCAAGGCCCATGACCTCGTGGATCAGTTCCTGGACCAGGGCGGAAAACGCATCCGAGCGCATGTGGACGCCTTCGGCCTCGATCAGGTTGGTCACGAGCGCGCCGATCTGGCGCTTGAGTTCGGAGCGTTCGACCTTGTCGATCACCGACAGGTTCAACCGGTCGAGAAGTTCGCCGTGCAGGCGGCTTTTGAGTTCGAGATGCGCTTGCAAATCGGTGTCCACGGGACCGGTCGTCGTCTCGACAGCGGGTTGGGGTACCTTGATGGGCCGTTCGAGCGTGAGAACGTTGGACTGCGAAGCGGCGCGGCGCGATTTGTATTCCTTGAACATTGCTGGTCCCCGTCAGACGTTTTTTCTGTTTGCGTTTTGTTGTGTGGCTGAGATGACCGCGCCCAGTTTCCTGAGCGCCTTGCCCAGGTCCGAGCCGGGTTTCATGGCTGCGACCGGACGCCCGAGATCGACCGCGCGGCGGGCGAGTCTGGGATTGTCGGGCAGCCAGTGGTCGAACCGGGTATCGAGCAGCTTTTCGGCCTCGCGGATATGGTCGGAGCGCAGCATCGGCTTGCGGTCGCGGTTGATGACGACCTGAACCGGCAGGCCGACATTGTCTTCGCCATAAAGGTCGATCAGGCGTTTGGCCTGCCGCACGCAGGGCACGCTGGTATCGGTCACGAGAACCAGATGCGCGGCGCGTTTGAGGACGGGTTCGACCCAGTCGACGACAGCGCGCGGCAGATCGACGATGATGTAATCGTATTGTCGCTGGAGGATGTCGAGCATGGCCCTGATCAGATCGGCGCGCAGCGATTGCAGCGGAATGACCGGCCCCGGCGCGCACAGCACGTCAAAGCCGAGGGCGTGGCGTTGCAGGGTCGAGCCGACAAAGCGGTCGTCCGGGGCGTCCGTGGCATCGATAAGCTGAAGCAGGCCGCCATTGTCTTCGAGATCGAGAAACACGTTGGCATTGCCGAACTGAAGGTCGAAATCCACGATGACGACGCGGTTTCGGGTGGCCTTGCGAAACAGGGATTTGCGCGTTTTGGCCAGCGAACAGGCGAGGTTCACGGCAACGGTGGTAGAGCCGATACCGCCACGCGCCTGCGTGACCGGGATCACCTGCCCGAGCGCGGGCGGCGCGTCATGGGTGATCTGCTGCGGGGCGCGGCGCGCATCGAGCGTTTCGCTGACGACCGCCGCCAGCCCATCGCTGTCGATGGACAGGGGCAGGACCTCGTCAATGCCGATCTTACGCAACTGACGGGCCTGAACGAGCGAGATGTCGTTATCGGTGATCGCCAGAAAGACGGTGTCGCCGGTGCGTTGTGCCAGCAGGTCCCGGACGGCGCGGATCTCGCCCTGATCGTCGGGGTCGGCGTCGAAGATGACGACGTCATGATCGAAGGCCAGGCTGACCGCGCGCCCGTTCATGGCGCGGAAGGTTTCGTTTTGCCGGATGATCGTGGTGTTTTCACTGGCCGGGAGGGCTTCGCCGATGGCTTGCGCGAAAGAGTCCCGTTGGGAAACGATCATGATCGACCGTGGCTGTGGGCTGATGTCCGGGTGTTTCATTATCCTGACTCTCCTTGTGCGAGATCTTCTGCGGGCAGCGATACGCTGAAGCTGGAATAGGCGGCGGACGAGGGGAGCGCGCTGTTGGTCGCCCCCGCGGCGTTGGCCAGTGCCGCCAGTGGCGAGGCGAACTGGAAATCGTTCAGGTTCAATTCGACAGTGACCATCGGCGTGTAGGGGCCGCCGAGGAAGCCGAGCTTCGGGTCGAAGCTGTAGGAAAACTGCATCATGTCGATGGTGGCGTTGACGGGCAGAAGCGGATTGATCCGGTCCCAGATTTCCGAGGCGGTGGCGTTGGTCGCGGCCCCTGTGCAGGTCACGGTGGCGACGCTGGCGCAGACGCCCGATGCGGCGCTACAGGACGTGCCGTAGCGCAGCGCGGTGTTGGTTCCGCGTTGGTGGCGGTCGGGAACGCCGGGGCAGGCCGCGGGGCGCACGATGGCCAGGCGCGCGGCGATCTGCGCGGCGCTTTGCGCGGTCACGCCGCTGTAGGACAGGCGCCCGAAATCGAGCAGCGCCGCGAACAGGAACAGGAACAGCGACACGACGAGCGCGAATTCCACCAGAACGCCGCCGGACGTGTCGCGCAGGTAAGCGCGGACTGCCCGCCCGAGGGCGCGCGGGATATGCCGGATGCAGGTCATTGGCCGAAAATCCGCGAACTGTCGGCCACGTCCGTGGTGAGCGACGACATGCCGTTGCCGAACAGGGATATGACATTACCCATCGGAAACTGGATCGTGATGTTGGCGCTGACCTTGCCCACCGGGGCGGGGCTGACGCGGTAGGTGCCGCTGACGCAGCTATAGCTTGGCGTGACGGAATTGACGGTGACGCCGGACGGGAACAGGTCGTTCCCGCCGATGTCCTGGCTGACGATGTCCTGCAAGGTGGCGGTCAGGCCGGCAACGCTGCCGCCGCTGATGCAGATGTCGGCGGGGGTGACGCGGGCAAGGTAGCGCCCGGCGTCGCGGACACCGGCGATCACGGACTGGTAGGACCACATGAGGCGCGAGGCTTCGACCGTGACGGCGAGGAACAGCAGCATGAGGGGCATGACGATGGCGAATTCGACGAGGATCGCGCCGGTGTCGTCTGCGGCGAAGCGTTTGGCGGGGTGGGGCCGGGAGTGTTTCATGTGCCTGCCCTCCCTTAGCGGTACAATTGCACGACATCGCGGAAGATGCCGCCAAAGCCGTTTGCGCCGCCGCCGGCCCCGACCACATCCGGGAAGCCCACCACCTCGCCGTGAATGTCGAAGCTGGGGGGCGAGCCGCCGTCGTCGCCCACGGGTTCGGTCAGGAAGACCGAAACGAATTTCGTGACCGGGACGTTGCTGGTGGAGCCGCTGATGGTGGTGGTCGAGCAATCGACCCCGGCGGCGGTGATGACGCGGCGTTCGGGACCGCCGGGTGCCGAGGTCGAGCAGATCGGGCGCCCGGTTTCGGACAGGGACGGATCGAGAATGGCGTCGGCGTCGGGCGCGGCATACGGGTTGGTATCGCCATAGGCGATTTCGCGCAGATACATCCCAAAGCGTGTGCCCGCGTATTGCGTATCGGAGCCGGTCAGCGGCGGCAGGTGGGTGTCGCTGCCGAGGCCGTCTGCCGTGCCGTCGGCAAGGTCGTGGTTGGCGTTCAGGTATCCGTCGCGGTCCCAGACCCCGTCGCCGAAGCGGTTGTCGTCGGCGCAGGTGCCTGCGGCCATGCAGGTGTCGCGCCCCAATGCGGCGGTGTCGCCGGTCGGTTCTTCGTTGCCCTGGATGCAGGCCCCGCCGCCGTTCTTGCGGATGCCCTTGATGACGTTGGGCGCGGGGGCGAAATCGGGGTTTCCCTTTTCGCCGTTGAGGACCGAGCGGTAGATGTCGAAGCGGACGTTGAACGCGGCGTTGGTGATGCCGGTTTTCTGGCCCGGTTCGGTGGTCAGGCCGTTGGTCAGGACGCATTGGGTGATCTGGCGCTGTGCGGCGATCAGGCAGGCGAGCTTGTTGCCGCCTTCGTCGGCGCAGACGCCGGAGCTGTCTTCGAACAGTGAGAGGTCGATGAAGCCGAAATTGCCGGGCCCCCATGCGGTGCCGTTGCCGCCGCTGCGGAGCAGGATCTGATCGCCCACGTCCAGCGTGGTTTCCCAGTTTTCCGGCAGGCAGAACATCAGCGGAGTGATGTCGCAGGCGGCCCGTGTAAAGCCCGCGACGGCCTCGGCGTTGACATCGGTGGTGGCAAAGCCGGCGCCGCCAAGCAACTGGTCGAGTGCCGATGCCAGGCTCATGCTGAGGGATTTGGGCGTCAGGACGACCTGGGCGAATTTGGCCTTGTTCGGATCGGTGGTGACTTTTGCGCCAAGGGCGGTGAGGTCCGATGCGGGAAGGGCGGAATGGAAGGTCAGCGTATAATCGGTGGAGCCCGACAGGGTGCTTGCGCCGTTGGCGAAGGTCTGGCTGTCGCTGATCATGTTGGCGGCGGCGTTGGTGGCGCGGGTGATCGCGCCGTCCTTGCCGTCGAGTTCACCGGCGGCGGCCAGCGCCACGTTGTCGGCGAAGGCCTGAAGCTCGGCCTGGGTGGTGCTGAGGCGACCGATGTCGAAGGTGATCGCCAGAAACCCCAAGAAGGCCACCAGCGATGTGCCCCAGAGGATGGCGACAGTGCCGGAGTCGTCCTTGCGGAACCGGGATATGAGGCGCAAAAGGCGCATCGCGGGGCACTTATTGCGTGACCGTCTGGCTGATATGGATCGGCCGGATACGGGGGCTGACAGAGGCCGGGGCCACAGGGGGCGTGCCGATGTCCACCTTCAGATCGGTGTTGTCGGTCTGGGTGGGGTTAAGCGCCGGACCGGAATCGCCGTTCGCCTCGAGTTCGATGACGGGCAGCGCCGAAGGAGCGGGTTTGCCGACCGGCGCGCTGCTGCGTTTGATCGGAACGATTTCAGTCTGTGTTCCGCGACGCACCTTGACGGTGGGCTGAACCACGGTTTTTTCGGCTGGCCCTTCTTCTTGCAGCAGGTCGCGCAGGCGGACCATTTCCATCGGCTTGTCTTCGACCCCGTCGAGGGTTCTGAGAGTCAGGCTGAGGGTGCCGGCCTTTTGCGCCAGCGCAAGGCGCTGGCCCTGTTCGGGTGTTACCTCGACCGTGATGGTGCGGGCGATTTCCGGCTGATCCTTGAGTTCCTCGGATTGTTGGTCCACGCCGATCACGCGGATGTTTTGCAGGATGGTCACGGCGCGCAAATCCTGCTTGGCGCCCTGGGTCAGGACGATATCAACATGATCGCCCGGCGTGACGAACCCGCCAACGGCGGTGACGGCATCGACCTTGATCGCCATGGCGCGGCTGTTTTCGCCCAGTTTCTGAACCAGCGTGACCTTTTCCCCGAAATTCGAAACCTTGGAGGCGATTACGACTTCGCCGGGGTAAAAGCGGCCCTTGGCGCGGCGCAGTTGTTCACGATCCGCCGGGACGAGCCGGTCGATGTTGGTGAAGGCGCCGGGCGGCAGGGCCTCGCGCGGCCAAGGGTGGATGGACAGGAGATGGCTTTCGATCATCTGGCCGAAGGCGATTTCGGAGCGGGCGACGTATATTCCCACAAGCTCCGGGGCCTGCGCACCCGTCGTCGTGCCGGCGGTGAGCCGAAGTTGATCTTTTGCGAGGAAGACGGAACCGGCTGCGATCGCAATGCCGAATGCTGTCGTAATGATCGGTCTGGTTCGCATCTGTGTCTCCAAGAATCAGTTTTTGTAAAATTCGATAACCCCGGTCCATTAATGGTCTGGACTTGTCAGGGGAGGGACCTGCGCCGTTACGCCATGGCACGACGCAGGCCATTGTTCTGAAAAGGTTTGCGCGTCATGCCTGCCTTAGCAGGTTGCGCTGCCCAGAGCCGCACAGGCGCCGGTCACATTGGTATCGGTCGTGTTGCCGAGATACTGGAACGCCCCGACGGTAATGGACGCAACCACCAGAAGCGCGAGGCCGTACTCAACAATTGCCGCGCCGCTCTCATCTTTGACAAAGTTTTTCCAAAATTTGGTCATGATTTCCTCATAAGTATTAAGCAAGAAACGCTTCGGATCTGTTTTCGAAGCCTAAGCCTGACACTGAAATGCCTGAGCTCGCCTCCAAGCCTAGAGAGGCAGGTGCGCCGTGCGCATCCGTCAAATATGAGGGTATTTCGTGCGGGGGTTGTTTTTGCGCAGCCCAATAATTCCAAATGACGAATTCTTGGGATAGTGTAGCGGACCTTCCGCCGGAGACGCGAATCACATCATCAACAAGAAAAGAACCTGATTGGGTCCGAAATGGGGCAAGATTGGGGCATTGTCGAAAAGTGCAGGTTTGCGGGGTATGGCGACGATCCGGTTTTTCGCGCGGTGCGCCGCTGGGCCATCGGGCACGGTTTTATTCGTTTCCTCATCGGGGAGCGAGAGTCATGAACGGGGCCGTATTTCCACCACATTCCGATGTTAGGCCAAGACCATCCACAGAGTGTTGCCGTCGCGGTGGGGGCTGCGGCGGGTAAATGACAGCAATTCAGTGGGTGGGGTGATAGAGGGACCATGAGTTCGCATTTCGGCAGGAATCCGCAGGCGTCAGAAAGCCTGGGGCTGGTCGCGGACTGGACGCACGCGCTGAACGACAATGGCGAATTGTCCGACGTTCTGAAACGGCTGATGCGGCTGGTGAAGGCCGATACGGTCATGATCCTGCGGGTTTCGAAGGCCGACAAGCGCGCGCGGTATGTCGCGCGATGTGACGCGCAGGCCGGAAAGATTTGGCCCGGTCAGCCCCGCTCTTACGCAGAAACGGTAATTGGGGAATGCCTGCCGTCGGCCAGGGCCGGGTCGATCTGGAAGATGTCGGATACGACCGCGTCAGATGCAAGCATGGTTTTGTCCGGGGCAGAGAGCCTTTCGGCCGATCTGGCCGAGGTGATCGTGAGCCCGCTGGAAGCGGCGGGCGGTCACGCCGATTATGTCGAACTTCACTTTCGCCACCGCCCTGCGGCGCATGATCTCAACCTGCTTGTGATGTTGCTTGACACCTTCGCTATGGGCTGGAAGCGACGTGTGCCGGGAACGATCAGCAAAAGGTTGAAGCAGATCAGGCGATTTACTGTCATCGCCAGCGATGGGGATCACGGTATGTCGATCCTCGATGCCGAAAACCCGGCAAAGCTGAGCCGGTGTGAATTCCGGGTTTGTACGTTGCTGAAAGAGGGCATGACCGTAAAACTGATTGCCGATACCCTGTCGATCGGTCCGACGACCGTTCGTTCGCATCTGAGTTCGATATTCTCGAAAACGGGTGTTTCCAGCCAGGTCGAACTGCTGCATCAACTCAATCGGCAATCGGGGCCGTCAGGGGGCGCGGTGCCGGAGAAAAACATACGGGTCGGGCAGGTTTGATGTTGGTGAACCGAGACGCAATGCCAATTTCCCGGTTGTGAAAATTGAAGGTGCAAAACATTCCGTCCGCTATCATCCGATTATATCTGTGCGAGGGTGCTGTCAGACCAATTCGACCTAGTCTCAGCTGGGGCAGGGACGCTGCCGCTTATTTCGTGCAAAGACCGCGCCACTCGGCGAGAGCCGTGGCGCGGTTCAGTTTGAAATTTGATCTTGAGTAGAGGCTGCGCTCCGAGTTGAACAGATTGTAGACCGAAGAGTGAACGGCGGCGAATTTCTGCAAACTTCGCATGCGTCGGAAGCGGGACATGGCACGTTCTCGTCGTCGGAATGGTTGGTGTGAATTCTCGGCACGATTGTTGAGCCAGCGCCCCGTCATCTGGCGGTCGGCATTGCCGATTTCCTTCATGGCGGCACCATAGGAGCGGAGCTTGTCGGTCACGACATGTTCGGGCCGACCGTAGCGTTTCATCAATTTCCTGAGGAATTTCAATGCTGCCTTGCGATCTCTCCGCTTTGAAACAATGGCGTCAAGAACTTCGCCTTCGTGATCGACAGCGCGCCACATGTAGTGGGTTTCACCGTTGACTTTGACGAACGCCTCGTCCAGATGCCATTGCCAGTTCAACCAGGCCCGCATTCTCTGAATTCGACAGCGTCGGATTTCTGAGGCGAATTCCGGGCCAAACCTGTTCCACCAGAACCGGACGGATTCATGGCTGATGTCGATTCCGCGTTCGTGAAGCAGGTCCTCGACATTTCTCAGCGATAGCGGAAATCGCACATACATCATCACTGCCAGTCGGATGATCTCCTGGCTGGTTTTGAAGTATTTGAACGGGTCGCGTTTTTCCATGGGGGCAGGGTAGAGGTCGGATCGGTCGGCCTCAAGTCAGGTTGCTCTGACACTGCCCATCGTGAGCTTGACATGCCGGGGTTTTGAGTGGGCTAGGGCCCGTGACTCTGGTTTCCCCGAGCCTCCCGAAACACTGTCAGTATCTGTGGCTAGTAGTCTTAAACAGGTCGGGTTGCCTCAAAACGCATTTAGGGTAATCTGGTCTCAAGGTTGGCTTTGGCTGTGTCATGTCGAAATTCGCACTGCTTTTTCTGTTTCTCTATTCCGTTTGGGCGGGACAGGGGCATGCCGAAAACCCGATGGTCCTGTACCGTCAGGCAGAGTGCATGCGCGACCACGCCGACGATTACCTTGCCTTCGTCGACGGTTTCACGCTCATCTTTCCGGGCTTTTGCGAAGATGGGCTGTACAATCCTAAGCCCGCTGAAGTCGCCAAGGGAACCTCGCAGAATTCAAGTGGGTCGATTGCCGGTTCGAGCATCATCGACTTCACGCCTGCAGACCAAGCCGCAAATGCACAGCTATCCAAATTGTCTAAGAACCCTAAGGCAACAGCGATATTGGTGACGCCCGAGATGGTGGCGTGCCTGAAAAACCGTTTTGACAGCGTCAGTCTGAAGCGCACATTCCGCACCGTTAGCGAAAAGGACGTCGATGTGGCGGAGTTGATCTTTGACCTCTGCCGGTAAACCCGAACCAAATGCGGGGGCAACCGAAAGCCGTTGGCTGGACTGGTTCGAGGCACGCAATGGGCTCTGGAGCGCAATTCAGGCGGGCGCATTAATCGTCGGCGGCGGATGGGCGGTCATCCTGCTTTTAATTTCGTTCCATGATCGGCGCGTCGATCTGGCGATGGCGCAAGCGGCCCAATTCGTCGAGGGCCGAACGAGCGAAGCGCGGCAGCTTCTGGACAGGCTTTGGTATAGCAGTCCCGCCGAGTTGATTGACCTGTTCCGCGAGGCGCTTGCCCACCTGCCAAATGATGACGAGCGAGGTGAAGCCATCCACAATTTCGTTAGTGAATACATTCTTTCCGGCGACAAGCAGGCAAATCCGATTGATGTCCAACTCGCCATTGCTGATGTCGCAGCCCAGTTGGATCTGATCGCCGTCTGTGCCGGTGAAGGTGGCGATCGGTCATGGCTGGCAACACATTTAATTCCTGCTCGCTGCGACCGCGCAACGGTCGAGGAATATTTTTGTGGTTATGCTGACAGCTTTCACACGCTTTACGGTGGCGTTCTGGACGACATCCGCCGCACAACCGGCAATCAAGCCTTAGGTGCAGCGTCGGAGAAATTCGCGAGGGGCCCCGGATGCATCGAGTGATTTATTTGGCTGCTGCGCTACTTCTGAAGGTATTGCCGGTTGATGCCGCGGAAGTTTTCCGGGCTGAGCCAATCACCGACACGTTTGTCCACGCCTTCGACGACCCCGCATTTGGCGACGCGACGCCCGAGGGCTCACCCGTCGATTTTTCATCCTCGCCGCATTTCCGGGTTGAGGGAACAATCGTTCCCGGCGATGCTGCTAAGCTCAAGAAAATACTGCGTGAAGAACTGCCGGATCCGAACGTCGACTGGTCGAACAACGTGATTATCTCTCTAAACAGCGACGGCGGAGATTTTTACGAAGGAATCGCGCTGGCCGACGTGATTTCTGCGTTTGCAGTGCCGACCTTCGTCGGCCCGGGTGACCGCTGCCTCTCGTCCTGCGCCATTGCGTTTCTCGGTGGGCACATCAACTATATTCGAAGGTCGCGCGGCGAGCCCCTGCGCTACGTTCATGATGAGGCGATCGTCGGGTTCCATGCCCCGTTTTCCGAGCTTCCTTCGGCGATCCAATTGCCCGAAGGCACTCCACTGACTGAACCGCTGATCGCGCAGATCACAAGACAGTTCTACGGTCAAGCGCAGGCTGCTATCAACGAGATTACTAAGCGCATGTCGGACTGGAGACTTTCTTCCGATTTCGTTTTTAGCATGCTCACGAAGGAAAGCATCGAGGACGACAACCGCCCTATTGGCGAACGCTTCATGTTGATCAACAGCTACGAGGCAGCAAGGGAGACTGGCACGACGGTCCTGACGTCGCGCGTAGTCTATCCGCAGATGATCGGCTACCTCGATGCTCGCGGTGCCTGCGACTACCTGATGCAACGCGCGACAGGCGATTGGTATTCGTTTCTCATCGGGCCCTACGGGCGGAACTTCCGAACACCCGAAGTCATTACCGAGACCACAACACAGCCCTACTTCGAAGGCGGCAAGATGAAATTCGGGTCACCCCGGACCAACGGACAGCGTTTCCCGTCGCTCGAAAAGTTCAATGGTAGAACCCGTCTCGTTCCAGGGGCTGATCCCGAAGCCTTCTATTTCACGACGCCTAATACTCAGGGTATTGGGGTCTCTCAATGCAGCGTTTTCCGCTTCGACGATGGTCGCTGGTACGCAAAGGCCTTTAACGAGAACGTGTATTACCCGGACAACAAAGGTAAATATCGCGGAAACCAGATACTTGATTTCGAAACGCCAGTCCCCGTAAGCCTGCACACCACTCTTGGACCGCGTGGCGCTTGGATCGGTCTCCTCCCGATGCATTTTATCGAGGCTGATGATCTTGTGGGAATGTATCCCGACGAGATACGCAATATCGAGGAAGCGAGTTTCGACTGCAACGGTGCGCTCGACCCAGCTGCCGCTATAATCTGCGAGGAACCGGCTCTAGCCAAAGCAGACGGTCAAATGGTGGCGTTATTCAAATGGGCGAGGAAGAAAGACCCTGAAGGCGTGCTTTCAGCGCAGCGTCACTGGGTCAAGGCGCGCGATAGGGCCTGCCGGCCGGACATGATTGACCGCAGCGTCCCAGAACTGAGAAGAAGTCTTGCCGAGTGCATTCTGATGTTTACTCAGGCCCGCAGCCGCAGTCTGGTTCTAGGCAACTAAGTCTCAATCCACTCGCCACACATGCAAACGGCGCCCGTCCTTACCCGCAAAATCTGTATGCCCTGTTCCTTGAAAACCGATTCCCTGTTCGCGCTGAAAAATTCCCTGTTAATTCCCTGTAAACCGGCGCGCGCGCCGAAAACCGAACCGCCTCAAATGGCCCGCTGAGACTCGAGCCGAATTGCCCGCAGCTCTTAGCGATGCGGTGCGTCTCTGATAAGAAAAGCCTCAGGTAACCTGCGGAAAACGCCCGGAAAATAAAGGCGAAACCGAAGGGGTGAAATGAGACGGGTGTGGGTGGCGGTGGTGTCAGACAAATTCGAACTCGTCTTCGCTAATCGGGTTGCATTTGTGAAGTCCTTCAAGCGGTTTTATCGCGCTGGCATTTGTGTCCCGGCTGGATTCACTCTTCGCTCCGTGGTCGGCGCACCGCTATAGGTTGGGGCCGCCACAAGTTGGGACCAGAACAGGGTCGACGCATCAATCTCAGAAGCAACGTGCTTTCCAGAACGGTTTCCGGAAGCGACAACTAGTTCGACGATGTCGTCGTGCCCCGCGTCCTGCCGGACACATCCGCCGTCGCGGATCCTATGTCAGCTTTGTATTCCTTAACCTCCGTGTGTTTGGTTTCATGCTGTGGCGTGATTACCGGCGTTTGCACGACTGCCATGGAACTCGGTGCCGTCGATCCACAGCCTGTGCAGGATCACGGCCAGCCGCCGGGCGACCGCGATCTGTGCGCGGCGTATGCCTCTTCGTTGGGCGATCTGCATGCCCCATCGCTTGAGCCAATTCCATTTCTGGACCCGGGTGAGCAGGACGGTTGCGGCCTCGCAAAGTAATGACCGGACCATCCGGTCGCCACAGCGGGTGATCCCGCCATTCCGATCAGTTTGTCCGGTGCTGCCAGAGGAATTCGAACCAGTCTCAGATAGGGCAGGTTAGCTGCCCCTTATGCCATGCAAAGACCACGCCACTCGGTGAGAGCGGCGGCGCGGTTCAGCTTGAAATTTGATCTTGAGTAGAGGCTGCGCTCCGAGTTGAACAGATTGTAGACCGAGGCGTGGACGGCGGCGAATTTTTGCAAACTTCGTAGTCGCCGGAAGCGCAACATTGCCCGTTCTCGCCTTCGGAACGGCAGGTGGGAATTCTCGGCGCGATTGTTCAACCAGCGGCCGGTTTCCTGTTTCTCAGCGTTGCCGATCTCTTTCAACGCGGCTCCATAAGAACGCAGCCGGTCCGTGACAATCACGTCCGGGCGACCGTGCTTGCGCATTGCTTTCTTTAAGAATTTTAGTGCCGCCTTCTTGTCGCGGGTTTTCGTCACGAAGCTCTCCAGGATTTCCCCCTCGTGATCTACAGCTCGCCAGAGGTAGTGCCTCTCGCCGTTGATCTTTACGAACATCTCGTCTAGGTGCCAGCGCCATCGGCTGGATTTCATTCCGGCCACGCGGTGCTTTTTGATCTCCGCCGCGAAGAGGGGGCCGAAGCGATGCCACCAATAGCGCACCGCTTCGTGGCTGACATCGATGCCTCGCTCGTGCAGCAGGTCCTCGACGTTCCGCAGCGAAAGCGGAAACCTGACATACAGCATAACGGCCAAGCGGATGATTTCCCGGCTGGTTTTGAAATACTTGAATGGATCGCGTTTCGTCATTCAGGCAGGATAGGCCGCTACCGATTGCGTCTCAACCCGGTTTGCTTTGACAGTGCCCTTGCGATGTCTGACAGGCTTTCGCCGGCATTGCGTGCTGCGGCGGCGAAACTGGGGCCTCAGGGGCGAACCGCTCTCTATTCGCAGGGCGGGTCTGCGCGGCGCGCGCAAACCGGGGCGGATATCATTCGCCATTTTACCGGGCAAAGCGCCGCCGAGAAATTGCTGCGCGAAACATTCGTTGGGGCGGATCAGGATTTGCAGGACGGGACCGCACGGCTTGCCGCGATGTTCGAAGCCGCCCTGGCTGCCAGCAACAAGGCCGTGGCTGCGGGGCTTCACCCGACAGTCTTGTTGCGGGCGGTGTCGGGGCTTTTTCCCCAAGTGAATGCGGCGTTTGCGTCGTGTACATCGGCATTTGATGATCCGGCCCCGGTTCTGAGAGCGTTCGATCTGCCGGAGGATGCGGCCGAAGGGCTGCGTGAGGCGATCATCCATGCAGGCCGAGACGGCCATGTCGAGGTCTCCGATCACCCCGAAGAAGGTGTCGCGTTTGCGGTGAGCCAGGGCTTTATCGCCGATATGGAGCCGTTGCTTGGCGGGACGCTGACCGACATGGACCGCGTGTTCGTTCTGGTCGTGAACGATGTCATACAGGATCTCAAGCCGCTTCTGCCGGTGATCGAGGGCTTTGCAAAGAGCGACAAGAGTCTGGTTATCGCCGCGCGTGGGCTGGAGGGGGACGCGAGGAAGGTTCTGGAGCGCAACCGTGTTGCGGGGATACTTCGCGTCTGCGCTTTCGTGCCCGTCGACAAAGGCCCCCGGACGGCAGAAGTGCTGACGGATTTGGCGATAGCGACCGGATCGGTTATGATCTCCGAGGAAACGGGGCATAGTCTGGACCGTCTTACGCCGGACATGCTTGGGGCCGCGATCGGGTTGAAAAGGCAAGGTCAGCGCATCACGTTTCTCGATCCCAAGGGCGACGAGGAAGAGATCGCGTTGCGTTTAAAGGTCATTGCCGCCGAGGTGGCGCGCAACCGCTATCTGTCACTGGATCGCGAACACACACAACGGCGCCAGTCCCGCCTTGCGGGAAGATGGGTCGAATTGTCGGTCGGGCCGGATGCGGCGGCTCCGGGGCTGACGAACGAGGTGCGGCGGGCGCTGAGTTCCATCCGCTCGGCGCAAGCCTACGGAACAATCGAAGGCGCGGGCAGGGGGCTGGTTCGCGTCGCGGATCTTGTCGATGCGCTCGACGCACACAGTCAGGAAGAACGCGCTGCACGGCGGATCGTGAGTGGCGCCTTGCGCGCGCCGGCGGAAAAGCTGCGCGTCAATGTAGGGCAGGACGCCGGGTATGCAGATTGGGATGCGGATGTGCCGAAGGTTTCCGACCCTGTGGATTTGTCACGCAGCCTGCTGGAAATCGCGCTTTCCCTCGCTTTGCAAATGATGACGCTGGAGGCGGCGGTTCTGAGGAACTGAACGGCATATGATCAAGGAAACGAGATGAAAGATATGAATGCGGAACCCATGCTTGAGGTGCGTGATGTCGTCCACAAATACGGACCGGTGACGGCGCTTTTGCATGTGTCGCTTTCGGCGGCGAAAGGCGAGTTCCTGACCATTCTGGGGTCCAGCGGATCGGGCAAGACAACCATGTTGCGCGTCATTTCAGGGCTCGAGACGCCGACCTCCGTTTCCTGTCTGCGTATCGGCGGCGAAAGCGTTGTGGGTGTTCCGGCGGCAAAGCGCCGCTGCACGACGGTTTTTCAGAACTATGCGCTTTTCCCGCATATGACGGTGGTCGAAAACGTCGCGTATGGTCTGAAAATTCGCAAAGTGCCCGCAAGCGACGCCCTGAAAGAGGCGCACCGGGCCTTGGCGATGGTGCAACTGGAGGCCAAGGCCGACAGGAACATTCGTCAGCTTTCGGGGGGTGAGCGGCAACGCGTTGCGCTTGCGCGTGCGGTTGTCACGAAACCCGCAGTCCTGCTTTTGGACGAACCGCTTGGGGCGCTCGACGAACGGTTGCGTCAGGATATGCAACTGGAACTGATGGATCTTCAGCGCAAGCTGGACATGACCTTTGTCTACATCACCCATTCGCAGGAAGAAGCCCTTACGATGAGCGACCGGGTCGTTCTGATGCGGCGCGGTCGCATCGAGCAAAGCGGTGAGCCTCTTGATCTTTTCGATCATCCCGTGTCGCGCTTTGCGGCTGATTTCATGGGGTACGAGAACATTCTGGATGGTCGTCTGGTGCGTCGTGACGGCGACGTGGGCGAAATCGAACTGGATGGTCGCGCCGTGGTGCGCGGCAAGCTGGTTTCTTCTGAAATGGCCGTGGGCAGCCCGGTCAGCATTGCCTTGCGCGCTGAGCGCCTCGGCCCCGTCGGGCAGGGCGAAAACGGCATCGATGGAACGATAAAGAGCAAGGTTTACCGCGGCAAATACACCGACATCGTGATGGACACCGTCGCGGGCTCAC
Organism: Roseovarius sp. PS-C2; assembly: GCF_018862045.1. Lineage (NCBI taxonomy): Bacteria > Pseudomonadati > Pseudomonadota > Alphaproteobacteria > Rhodobacterales > Roseobacteraceae > Roseovarius > Roseovarius sp. PS-C2. Next base: position 43,222 of record NZ_JAHKSQ010000013.1, on the reverse strand, counting down.
TGCGGATGCGGAGCTGGCATGGCGCGCCCATGGAAAATGAAACCGCCAGCCGGGTCGGCTGGAAAGAGACTGACGCTGTCATCTTTGCCAATGGCAACGTCTGAATATCCGCTGCCAGAAGCAGCGGCCAACAGGAGAGAGAAAAATGAAAGACAAATTTTCAACCTATTCCCAGGTGGAACTGACACGTCGTTCCATGTTGCAGGGCATGACGGCGTTTGCGGGAACCGCAGCCGTAGGCAGCGTGGCCGGGTTGCCGTTTGCCGCACAGGCGCAGGATTTGCCGGTGGTGAAGGCATATGGCGTTCCGACTGCCGCGCTCAAGGATTGGGCACCCATGGAGGCCAGCATCGGTGTGCGCTGCGAACTTAGCGGGACAAGCAACGATGTCGGCGTGTTCATGCGGGACATCATGGCGTCCAATCTTGGCGACTCGACCGATATTTTCATTTTTGAAAGTGGCACCGAAGACATTCTGGGTCCGCGCGGTTTCTATGCCGAGATCGACACCGAAAATCCCGAGCTGTCGCTTTGGGAGCGGACCTCGGACGACTGGAAGCGCTCGGACGTCGTGACGGATGCAGAAGGCACCCAGTGGGGTGTTCCGGTGATCGGCAATGCCGACAGCTTCGGCTATTTCCCCGAGAAACTGGGGGTTGCGCCCGATAGCGAGGAAGAGTTGTCCTGGTCGCTGATGTTCGACGACGAGGGCACGCGCGGCCGTGTCGCCTATGGTCAGGGTTGGGCTTATTCCTTTCCGAGTGCCGCGCTTTATCTGAAGTCCAAGGGCGCGGCGGAAATCGGGAATGTCGCCGACATGACCGGTGATGAGGCGAAGGTTGTCGCCGACTTCCTGATCGAGCGTAAGAAGGCGGGCCAGTTCCGTACGCTCTATGGTGCGTTCGAAGAACAGATTCAGCTTCTTACGAATGAAGAAGTCGACGTGATCAATTGCTGGGAGCCCGCAGTTCGGGAGGCCAATCTTGTGCTGGGTCCCGATGCGACGCGGTATGCCTATACCAAGGAAGGCTACTTCAAGTGGGGCCATGGCGCCTATGTCGCCAAACAGGCGATGGGTCGTGACAATGTCGCCAATATCTATAAGGTGCTGAACTACTTCCTGAGCGGTGAATATCGTGCGCTTCAGGCACGCGACCGTGGCTATGCAGGCCCAAACATGGATCTTGGCGTAGCCTATGCCGAGGAGAATAGCTGGTCCGAAGAGGAAGTCGCCGCGTTGAAGGCGACCGAGGCCAAGGTCGCCAAGAAGTTCTCCAAACCCTTCGTATCGACAACGACGCCGCAAAATTCTGCGGATATCGAAGACCAGTGGCAGCGTTTTCTCAACGCGTGATCGTCAAGGATAATGCAAGCGCCTCCCTTTCCGAGGGGGGCGCATATCTGCGGGGCAGAAAACCCTGCGGGCCATTCATGAAAACTTCGAAAGCCGACCATGAACACTGAGATGGAAAACCTGTCCACGGCACCGGGGCAACCGGCCGTTGCAAAGCGATTCAAGACATCGCTGTCATTTTCTCAGGTGGCTTTGGCCGCGATCGCGCTGACCTGGTTCGTCGTGGTGATCGTTCCGCTTATCATTTTGTTCGTCTACAGCTTTTTCACGACCGAGTATTTCCAGACGGTATTCACCCCGAGCCTGGACACCTGGACAGGATTGTTCGCCTCGGGTCGTTTCGAGGTCACATTGCGAACCCTGCGCGTGGCGTTGACGGTTACGATGATCGAACTTGCGGTCGGGTTTCCATTCGCCCTATGGCTGGCAAAGTCGAATATCAGCAAATCGAGCCGTGCGATTTTTCTGGCACTTCTGACGATCCCGTTTTTTCTGGACCTGTCCTCCAGAACCATCGTCTGGCGCGCGATACTGGGTCAGAACGGTCTTATCAACACGATCCTGCTGTCCACCGGCGTGACCGATTCACCCGTGGAGTGGATGTTGTATTCGGAATTTGCCGTTCATTTCGGTATGATCCCAGCGCTTTTCCCGCCGATGGTCCTGCCGATCTATATGGCGATCAGCTTGATCGACGACAGTTTGATCGAAGCGTCGAATGACCTTGGGGCCACTCCGTCACAGACGTTCTGGCGCGTGATTTTCCCGCTGGCATTGCCGGGGGTGGTTGCCGGGTTTGTCTTTACACTGGGTCCGGCGCTGGCGGCATGGGTCGAACCCGGAATGCTGGGCGGTGGTTTTGTGAACCTTCTGTCCAGTTCCATCGAGAGTGCCTACACCGCCCTGCGCTATCCGGTCGTTGCCGCGCTTTCGACCTTCGTTATCGCGCTGTTGCTGGTGCTGCTCGGTGTCCTTCTTCTGGTCCTTCGGCGTTTCGGCGCTTCTGGCCTGACATTTCGTTGATCTGAGGAAACACAATGACTGAACTGTCCGTTCTTTCGGCTTCGGAAACTGACACGAAACTGGAGATCAGTTTCAAACCCGTTTGGAAAACGGCCGGGAAATGGCTTGGCCTCGGGATGCTTGGATTGATTTATTTTCCGTTGCTGTGGCTGGTCCTGCTTTCGGTTTCCCGCGATCCGCTATCGGGCATTCCCGGCCCGTTTTCTCTGGAACATTACCACGCACTGTTTGCCAGCGATGCATGGCATATGCCAATGGTCGCCAGCATCGCCATCGGTCTGATCATCGGCCTTGTCAGTGCGATAACCGCGACGGTCATTGGCCGCGCCGTTCCCAAGATGCACCGCCCGGGCAAGATGCTGATGATGTTCGTTTTGCCCTTGTTCGTGCCAGGGATGTCGATGGGGGCGGCGCTTTTCATTTTCGCGCGGTCGGTTCTGGGGTTCGATCTGGGGTTCTGGTCTGTCGCGGTCGGGCATTACGTCTGGGCGTTGCCTTATGCGCTGTTGATCGTTCTGGTGGTCACGCTGCGTTTCGATCAGAGCCTGGTCGAAGCGGGGCGCGATCTCGGGGCATCCGACTGGCAGATCTTCCGGGATATCGAATTTCCGATCCTGATGCCGGGTATCGTGAGCGCGGGGCTTTTCGGGTTCCTCATGTCCTTCAATGAGGTCATGAGGACCATATTCCTGCGCGGAACAGCCGAAACGATGCCCGTGTGGAACTGGGTGCAGGCCGCAGCGCAGCAAAGTCAGGTGCCTATCATATTCTCGCTGTCGTCGATCATTCTGGTTCTGACGCTGCCATTGCTGGCGGGGACATTCTGGCTGCTCTTTGCCAAGCTGAACAAGACCTCATGATCGCTGCGTTCGACGCATCCGACTTTCGGGGCCATGGGGCCTATTCGGTGCTGTCGTCCGGCATGAGCGGCAGCAGGGCTTTGGCGGCGATGTCGATGTCCTGGCGCATGAACCGTTCGGTTGCTTCACCATCTCCGGCCTTGATCGCGCGGAGGATATTCTGATGCTCGTCATTGGCGTGATCGCGAAAATAGGTGTCATCGAAAAGGCCGGTAAAGACCGGCCCCACCTTGAGCCACAGATCGTCGATCAGTTGAAGGAGTTCCGGGTTGCCGGACTTTTCGTAGATGGCAAAGTGAAATTCGCGATTGTGCAGAAGGTAGGTTTGCGCGTCGTAGGTCTTTGTCGAGTTCGCGACCCGTTCGACCAGTTTTTCAAGTTTCTCGATATCTTTGCCGGAAAAGTTGGGCGCAGCCAGGCGTGCTGCCAGGCCTTCGAGGGATACGCGGATCGGCATGATGTTGAGGAAAAGACTGCGCGTCATGCGCGGAACGACGATGGAGCGGTTTGGCAAGACGATGAGAAGGCGCTCGGCGACGAGCCTTTGAAGCGCTTCCCGGATCGGCGTTGCGGAAATGCCGTATTCATTGGCAAGCGTGCGGATGACCAGCGGTTGCATCGGGGGAAAAACCCCTTCTTGCAGGCTGTCCTTCAGGGCCTGATAGGCCCGGTCGCTCAAAGAGTGATGTTCGATTTTCTTCATACGCCGACTTCCTTTTTCATCGCAACGCATAGCGCATTTCAACACAAGATACACATAAATGTCATTGACGCTATTTGATATATGATATATCGAAAAATGCAACATATGCGTTGACTTCCCCCCTTCAGCCTTTCCGGCTTGGGTCGGCAAAACAAAGGAGAAATCAACTGGATGCTTTATGATGAGCCAAGATTTTATCCGGGTGGCGATTGCGCGATCGAAGTCGAGTTGGGCGATGAAATGGATTTCACGATCAACTTTATCGTTCACAAGCTGGTCGCCGCCGTCCGGGACGCGAAATTCGAGGCCATTCTGGACCTGATCCCGGAACTGGCGTCATTTCAGATTTCTTACGATCCCGACATCATGACATACGAGGATCTTTGTCGCGAGGTTTCAGCGATCTACGCCGAACTTGGTCGCGGGGCGACCGGCGCGTTGCCCAGTCGCCTGATAACCATTCCCGTTCTGTATTTCGACCAGGAAACGACGGCCTGCATCGCGGATTACCGCAAGAGTTACCCCGAAAAGACGACCGATCCCGAGCTTGTTTGCCAGCTCAATGATTTGCCGGATCGGGCCGCGTTAAAACGTCTTCATTCGGGGACCGAATATTGGGTTGCGGCGTTGGGATTTTGGCCCGGACTTTGTTCGCTCCTGCCGCTGCATCCCCGCGCACGGATCATCGCGCCGAAATACAATCCTCCGAGGACGCATACACCGAAAGGCGCAATAGGGATCGGCGGTGCTTTGACATGCATCTATCCGGATGCGACGCCGGGGGGCTATCAACTGATCGGGCACACTCCGGCATCGACCTATGACGGTGAGCAGCGTTTGCCGGATTTCAAGGACAGTCTGGCGTTGTTCCGGGCCGGTGACAGGGTGCGTTTCGCGCCTGTCGACCTTGAGGAATACGAGGATATCAAGGCGCGGGTCGAGGACGGCACTTATCGTCATGACATCGTCGATTATCAGGTGTTCTCGGTGGATCGGTATCTGGACTGGGCCAAAGCGCAGGAGGCAGAGCAATGAGCGGTAGCTTTACGGTGATGAAACCCGGTCTGCAAACCTGCGTACAGGAACTGCCGGGCCGGATCGGTTTTCTGGAACAAGGGTTCCCTTTTTCCGGTCCATTCGATGCATGGTCCTTTCGGCAGGCGAACTTACTTGTCGGAAATGACCGTGACACCGCGGCGCTTGAATGCCAGTTTCTGGGGCCGACGCTGAAATTCCAGTCAGATTGCCGGATCGGGATCACTGGCGCAGACATGCGTCCGGTGCTTGATGGTAAAGCCGTTCCCATGTGGACGACGACAGAGGTCAGGGCAGGGCAGGAACTGGCGCTTGGGGCGGCAATTGTCGGCGCCCGATCCTATATTGCCATTTCCGGCGGAATCGCCACGGAGTCGGTTCTTGGATCACGAGCGGTGTTCCATCAGGCGGGTGTCGGGGGCTGTGCGCTTGTTGCCGGTCAGGATGTGCCGCTCGGCAACGGTACCGAAGCGAACGAGATATTCACGATCCCCGAAGCCAGGCGTCCGGTTATCACGAGTGACAAACGCTGGTCGATCGAAGCCCTGAAGGGGCCAAATGACGACTGGTTGAGCGAAGAGATGATCGAGACATTCTTTTCAGCCGACTGGAAAGTCCAGGCAAAGAGCAGCCGCACCGGGATACGGCTTACCGGGCCTGAGTTCGCTTTCTCCGAGAGGGCGTTGAACAAGAATGCCGATCACGGTCATGATCCTTCGAACATAATCGATCACGGGTATCCGCTGGGTGCGGTGAACCTGGCCGGTCAGACACCGATCATCCTTGTGCATGATTCCCCAAGTACCGGCGGGTTCATCAATCCGTTCACTGTGGCGAGCGCGGCCCTTTGGAAACTTGGGCAGGTCAAGCCGAACGAGGTTCTGAATTTCCGCTGTATTGACCGTGCCGAAGCGACGGACCTGCGCGCCGGGATCGATGCCGCGACACGGGCCGGGGTGTTGGAACGTGTCTGAAACGGGATTACCGGAATTGTCGGCGCTGGAACGCGATCCCATTCTTGCCGGATTACTGGGAAGCACGCCGCCTTGCATGACGCAGGAAGAGGCGACCGGCTTGCTACAAGAGCGCTTCGGGATTGACGCCGTGCTTACGGAAGTCGCCTGTGAGCGAGATCAGAATTTCCATGTTTCGGCTTCTGACGGGCGTGAATATGTTCTCAAGATTTCGAATCCGGAAGAAGCGCGCGTTACGACCGATTTCCAGACGCAAGGCATTTTGTGGATCGAGCGTCACGATCCGGATTTGCCTGTACCCAAGCTGGTGGCGACCAAAGGCGGCGAATACCAGGCGCCAGTCACCCTTGCAGACGGGCGGCAAAGCATGGTCCGCGTCCTGACATGGCTTCAGGGAGAACCTCTCTACAAGGTCGCGATCACGCCCGCGATCGAAGCGGCGATCGGGACCGTTCTGGCACGTGTGGGACGTGCATTGCGCGATTTTTCCCACGACGGGGCAAAGCAGGACCTTCTTTGGGATATTCGCCATGCAGGGCGGCTGAGGCCGCTCTTGCATGCGGTGCCGATGGATGCCGTCGGGCGGGCCGTGCGTGAGGAACTTGCATATTACGAGGCCGACGTTCAGCCGAGGCTAGCAGCACTGCGTCATCAGGTGGTTCATAACGATTTGAACCATCACAACGTGATGGTCTGCCCCGACGACACATCCCGCATAACTGGTGTAATAGATTTCGGTGACATGGTCGAAACCTGCCTTGCCATCGACGTTGCGGTCGCTGCCTCGTACCTTGCGGATCATCCTGTCGATGCTTTGGGAAGTGTCTCGCGAATGATTGCGGCCTATCATCAGGTGACGCCGCTTCTGCGAACCGAAATTGAACTTATGCGCGACCTGATCGTCATGCGCCTTGTGACGTCGATCACGATTACCGAATGGCGCGCGCGGAGGTATCCGGAGAACGGCGCCTATATCTTGCGAAATAACGGTCCGGCCAGACGCGCGATGGCGGGGTTTGCCGCGCTCGACCGAAATCAAGTAAAAGCGCGACTTTTGCTCGCTTGTGGATTGGAGTGAAACATGAACACCGATGCAGGCATGGTGAATGCCTTTGTAGCAGGCAAGACCGAACTCGACACGGCCACAACGGAAATGATCCGGCGCCGAAGCGAATTGCTGGGACCGGCTTATCGATTGTTTTATGAGCGTCCTTTGCATCTGGTGCGGGGCGAGGGGGTTTGGCTTTATGATCCGCAAGGAGAAGCCTATCTCGATGCGTATAACAACGTGACATCCATCGGTCATTGCCGTCCCGAAGTAGTCGAAGCGATTGCGGATCAGGCGGCGACCCTGGCGACAAATACGCGCTATATCCACCAGTCGATCTTGGATTACGCGGAACGCCTGCTTGCGACGATGCCCGACGAGATCGGTCATATGATGTTCACATGCACGGGATCGGACGCGAATGACCTCGCGGTTCGAATTGCCCAAAGTTATACAGGCGGAACCGGGATCGTCGTGACCGAAACCGCCTATCACGGCATCACCCAGTCGGTATCGGAATTTTCCCCGTCGCTTGGAGAAAACGTCGATTTAGGGCCGCATGTCCGGACCGTTCCGGCACCGGATTCCTACCGTATGGGCGCCGGAATGGCCGAAGAGTTCGGCGACGCCGTCGCCGCTGCGTTTACGGATCTGAAACGTCACGGGATCAAGCCGGCGCTGTTCATCTGTGACGGGATTTTCGCAAGCGATGGCGTGTTTGACGGCCCCGCCGGTTTTCTCAAGCATGCTGTCGCGGCAGCAAAGGCCGCAGGGGCGCTTTACATCGCCGACGAGGTGCAATCCGGCTTTGGCCGTACGGGGGATGCCATGTGGGGCTTTCAGCGCCACGATGTCACGCCGGATCTGGTGACGATGGGCAAACCCATGGGGAATGGCTATCCGGTGGCGGGCGTCGCAGTACGCCCCGACGTGATTGAGGAATTCGGGCGCAAGGCGCGCTACTTCAACACGTTTGGCGGGAACGCTGTTGCCGTGCGGGCTGCGGCGGCAGTGTTGGACGTCATTCAAAAAGAAGATCTTGTCGAAAACGCCCGCAAGGTAGGCAACTACCTGCGCGAACGCATGCGGGGACTACAGGCGCAATACCCGCAGATCGGCGACGTACGCGGTGCCGGTCTTTTCATCGGTGTTGACATGGTCGCGAACCCCGAGACGAAAACACCGGATGCCGCGCTTGCGACGGCGATCGTCAACGGGCTCAGGGACGAAAAGGTTCTCATTTCCGGCTGCGCCAAAGCTGCCAACGTCCTCAAGATTCGACCACCCTTGGTTTTCACCCAGGACAACGCAGACTATTTCCTCGCCGTTCTCCAGCGCGTGCTTGAGCGGACCCTGACGTAAAAAGGAATTCTCAGATGGCTATCATCAAGATTGAGGCAGCGATGCCCGGACTTCTGTATCACAAGCCCGAACCCGATTCGGAGCCTTTCAAGAAACCGGGTAATGCGGTGGCGGTCGGCGATACGCTGGCTCTGGTCGAGTTGATGAAATCCTTCGTGCCGATCACGGCGGAAGTTGCGGGCACGTTCCGCGGATTTCTCATCGGGGATGGAGAAGAACTTGAACCGGGCGTCGCGTTCTGCGAGATTGAGGAGTAACTGATGACCCGGACAATCAAGACGCTTCTGATCGCCAACAGGGGCGAGATCGCGGTGCGTATCATCCGTGCGGCACGTGATCTTGGGCTTCGCACCGTACAGGTCGTCAGCACAGTCGATTACGATATGCTTGCGGCACGGCTTGCCGACGAAGTCGTCGAGATTGGTCCGGCCCCCGCAAATCAATCCTATTTGAATATCGACCGTATCCTGGCAGCCGCAAAGGAAAGCGGGGCAGATGCGATCCATCCCGGCTATGGGTTTCTGTCCGAAAATGCGGAATTCGCGCGCCGCGTCGAGGAAATGGGCCTGATTTTTTGTGGGCCCGATGCCGAGACCATCGAACGCATGGGCGACAAGGTGAATGCGCGCGCGGCGGCCATTGCCGCCGATGTTCCCGTCGTGCCCGGAAGCAAGGGGCGCATCACGGACATCGCCGAGGCGATCACGGTTGCCGAAGAGATCGGTTATCCGGTCATGGTCAAGGCGGCGGCGGGCGGCGGTGGACGCGGCATCAGGGTTGCACATTCGCGTGCCGAACTCGAGAATACCTTACCGACCGCGATGAACGAAGCGCGGGCGGGTTTTGGCGATGACGGTCTCTATGTCGAAGCCTTCATCCAAAGGGCGCGCCACATCGAGGTTCAGATTCTGGGCGACGGTAAATCTGCCATCCATTTGTTCGAGAGGGAATGTTCGCTTCAGCGACGTCGACAAAAGGTCTGGGAGGAAGCGCCCGCCGTGATGCTACCGGCGGCTGTGCGCGAAGAGCTGTGCGCCTCGGCCGTGCGTTTGGCACAAGAGGTCGGTTATCGCGGTGCCGGGACGCTTGAGTATCTCTATGATATGGATCGCGAGGCGTTCTACTTTATCGAGATGAATACGCGTATTCAGGTCGAACATCCGGTGACTGAAATGATCACTGGTGTGGACCTCTTGCGCGAAATGATCCTGATTGCAGGGGGCGGTTCGCTGACAATCGGTCAGGAAGATGTCCGGTGTGCGGGTCACGCAATCGAAGTGCGTTTGAATGCGGAAAATCCGGCGAATGGCTTTTTACCGGCACCCGGAGTCGTTGAGACCCTGAAGATACCCGGAGGGCCGGGGGTTCGGTTCGACACCGGCATATACGAAGGGTATGGGATTCCGCCTTATTATGACTCGCTGCTTGGAAAGTTGATCGTCTGGGATGTATCGCGCGCGCGCGCGCTTGACCGTCTGGCAGGTGCCCTTGGCGAACTGTCCATCGGCCCCGGTCCGACGACGGCAGCCCTTTACGCTGCACTTGTCAGAAACGCCGATGTCCGGGCGGGTGATGTTTCCACGAACTGGCTTGAATCTTGGCTGGAAGAGGAGCGTATGACTGCTTTGCAATCTGGATCCGCATAGGGCGTTACTGGCTCGGTTCCAAGTGCGGGGCTGAGCCTTTGATTGGTTGCTGTGAGGGCATTCGAAGCAGTCTGCGTTGGGGCAGGGCGGGGGAAGCCAGAATCGAAAGGTCGGTTCTATTGGTTCACCAAGACGTTTCGGACCGTGTACATATGGCCAAATTATGCGCCGCGCATCCTTGGTGAAAATGCGGCGGTGAGCAGTCATTCGCTGCGCTGATCACCAGTGTCCGCTTTGGCGGAAATGCACAGGGTTACTTGGTTCTTCCAGTTAGAACGTGTTGATCGAGATGCCCACGAAGCTTTCCTCGGTATCGAACTTGTAGCCGGCGCGAAAACTTGTCTCGGTGTTCGGGATTCCGAAAGCCACCGCCGCCACCGTGTCGTGGAAACCGTCGTCGTCACCGAGATAGCTGAACTCGAATGTCACGTCCGGTTTGTTGAGGCCGATGGCCGCAAGGGTGAAGTAACCGCGATCGATCGTCGTGAACTCGCCGAGCAGGAAGATGCTCCCGAAACTTGTTGGTTGGTAATGCTCGGCCACAACCCGTAGCCCGCCCTTGACCGTCTCGAACCCTTCGAGCTGGATGGCAGGCCCGGCGCGGAAGGTTACCGGCGTTCCCAGCGTGAACTTGTAGCTGGCCATCAGGTTCAGATCCTCCGGCCCGGTATAGTCGCTGAACACCATGCCGAATGCCAGCCGCCCCCGCTCGACCGAGATCACGGCCGTCGTGGTGTCTTCGCCGAGATCCAGTTGATAGAACTCTCCGTCGGCCTGTGCCGCCGGTGCCGTGAGGGCGAGCATCGCGACGGCATAGCCGATTGTTCTAATTCCTGCGGTCATGTGTTGCTCCTTTCCGGCCTGTCCTGGCGCGGCTGATGCGCGAGATGCGCCGCGCCATGTCACCCAGCATGTTCCAAGTGTCCACCACACTGATACCGGGCGTATTGTTCTCGGTATAGAATTTCATGAACAGGGCATCGCGCTGTTCCTCGTCGGGCATCAGTTCCACGCGCACTCCGTCGGCTGTCTGCGCGAGCACGAAGACCGGCAGTTCGCCAACCCCCGGCAGGTTGATCTTTCCGTAGGTTCCGACCTTGAAAAGGTCGCCCCGCAGCCGGGCTGTATCCTGAGTCAGGCTGGTCACCCACATGCGCTTTGCAACGCTGCCCGAGGTGAAGGTGACGCGCTCGGGCGTGTCGGCAACGTGGCGTTCGCGCCGGGGCAGTTCCACACAGGTGATGATCGTCAGAGTCAGCACGATCATGTTGTAAATCGTCCAGAAGAGTATGACCCATTTGCCTTCGCCCGCGTCGTTGAAGGCAAAACGGTCGGTGATGATACCCAGCAGAAGCCCGACAATCGTAAGACCAAGCAGGATGGCGAAAGGGGCCAGCATGTTCCATTGCACCACGATGCGGCTGCGGTCCCCACCCTTGGCGGTCACACTGAAGGGGTGGCCTTTTGGCTGCACCAAGCCGGTGAAAGCCGCGCGGGTGATCGGCAGGGCGCCCAGCAACTGGCTGACATCGGTCAGGATCGGCACCACGTTGCCGCGCGACATCAGGTTGATCGCCATCAGGTTCCAGACGAAGAAACAGCCGAAATAGGTTATCACATCGGCCGGGCTGGCATCCACGACGGTGATGTTCCCGTACCAGTAGAGCAACGGGAAAACCATGGCCGCGACCCGGAAGGGAAATGTGGTGATCCAGTAGAGGCTGGCGTCGATGACGCTCCAGCGGTCGCGCAGGCGCAGTCCGTTGTTGCGAAACGGACCGACCCGGCTGCGCGCGATCTGCATCATCCCCAGGCACCAGCGCGAGCGTTGCGTGACGTATTCCTTCAAGCCTTCCGGGGCGAGCCCTTCGGTCAGCGGCTCGTTGAGGTAGGCGGTGTGCCAGCCTGCATTCTGCAGGCACAGCGTGATCATGTAGTCCTCGGTGATGCTGTCGGTGGGGAAGCCGCCGATATCCTTCAATGCGTCCAGCCGCATGATCGAGGATGTCCCACAGCAGAAGGCGACACCCCAGCCATCGCGCGAGGGCTGCATATCGTCGAAAAAGAAGCGCTGCTCGTCGGGGTAGGAGCGGCTGATCCCGAGGTTGTGCTGGATCGGGTCTGCGTTGAAGAAGTGCTGGGGCGTTTGCACCAGGCCCACGGTCGGGTCGTGAAACAGCGCCAGCGTGCGTGATAGAAATCCGCGATGCGGCACGAAATCGGCATCCAGCACGGCCACGTAGTCGGGTGGCGTCTCCCGCGCCCAGAGAACCTGGAGCGTATGGTTGATGTTCCCGGCCTTGGCGTGCTTGTTGTCGGGGCGCCGCATGTAGGTGACATCGTGATCCTCGCAGAAATCCCGCAACCAGTCGCGGCGCCCGTCATCGAGAACCATGACTTCCTTGTCGGGGTGGCGGAGGGCCTTGGAGCCGATGATTGTCCGTTCGAGCACCTCCAGCTCTTCGTTATACGTCGCGATCAGGATCGCGACCTTCGGCGGCGTGTCTCCCCACCAGCCGGCGTTGCGGTCGGCGTCGGGGCTACGGTCGCGGTGGCGCATGAGGATGACGAAAGCGCTGATCGAGCTCACGATTGCCATAAGCTCAAGTCCCAGCAGCAGACCGCTGCCAAGGAAATCAAGCGTCCAGCCCACCGGGGCGATCGTTTCGGTCGTGCGCCACCATGCGTACCTGACAGCGAAAACGATCGCGATCACGAACAGGAAGATACGGTGATACGTGTTGTTCCGGTCGACGACGTTGGGCAGGATCATCGCCGCCCCGAGGATCGGAACCAAGTGCATCAGGCTCGCGCCCACGTCGCCGAGGTAGAGGTTCGGAAGCATTACTCCCAGAACTTCCACAATATATCGAGTGGGCGGTCATCGAAGAACACGCGGCCCGTCCTGCCTATGCTACACCCCTCCGCCGGGGAGGCCCGCAGCTCCGGGACGACAAGCGCAACGTCGTAGCGTTGAAGGTGTTCTTCGCTCGGGGCCACCGCCATGCCCGCATAGACCGAGGCCGCGCCCGACCCGGCGAGGCGTGCGACCGTGCCCTGCATCACCCTGTCACCGCCAAGCGGGCGGAACGTCGCCGCGTCGCCGGTGGAAAGCGAATTGTATATGGTTTCCGACACCGAAAGCGTGACCAGCACCGAGGCGCAGTCGGCGATGTTCATGATGGGATCACCCCGTTGGACGTTTACGCCGTTGGCGGTCAATTCCTGCCAGAGAACACCGTCGATCGGCGAGGCCAGCGTATCACCGCGTAGCGATACGAGGCTCGAAAGCTCCCGTTCAATGCGGGTTTCGTAAGCTGCCAGTTGGTCTTGGGTGCGGGCGATATCCGCCTCGACAAGCGCGAGCGATGTCGCCACTTCGCGTTGCCGCAGGGCCATGTTCCAGGCCGCGCCCGCGGAATCGTCGAGGAATACCGCGTTTCGCGCGGCTTGCAGTTGCAGGGTCTCGATATCGTCGAAATTCCCGGCGGCGCCGTCCAGGAACGCGCCGGACAGTTCGAGGAAGCGTCCCAGGTTGTCTTCGTCCGGCGCCAGCTTGTTTTCTTCCACGAGACCGGTGTTTGCTTCCGATGCAGAACGGCTCGGCGTGTTCGGTCCGGAGGATGGCACGCCTGCGACCACCTCAAGCTCTCGCGTCCGGCCGGCGGCGTACTTGTCGGCCGTACTCTCGATCCAGCGCAGCGCGTCCTGCCGTGCATCCCGTTCGGCTTCGTGGCGCTCAAGGTCTGCCGCCAACAAATCCCTTTCAAGCCGAAGGTCGTCCAGGCGCACCCGGTCGGCCCTGGCATCTTCGACGGAGAATAGCGTCGTGCCCTTCTTGATAACGGCGCCAGGCACACGATCCGGAAGGGCAACATCCCCCGCAACGGGCGCACGAGCCGTCAAGAGTGGGGCATTGATGAATGCATTCGAGCTGGCGCCGGTCATCTGTTCCACGACAATGACGTAAAGCGCCCCGAACAGGAGGAAAAAACCAATACACAGGCGCAGATACCGCAAGCTCTAACCCTCTCACAATCGATGGTTAAGTTTTTCGGTAATTCTAACAACTAAATTGACGATAGTATGGCAGGCAGGAAAATATTCGCCGATCCGGCAGGATCGCCGGCAAGAAGCATCTTGTTGCCACTATTAGGCGAATTCAAAGCCATTATCCTTAATGTCGCCAAAATTCGCCCCTATCCGTTGGTCACTGGTACCGGGCGCTCGCACCGGCGTTGCCTGTTGCAAGGCGGGAAGAGCATGGCCCACAATCGTTAGTATGACTGGCCCTTGACAAATGTCCCAGATGGAAACCGCCTCCCCCCGTATTCCGCAAATGCACGCGCCACGCCTTGCCACGTCGATCATCGGCTTCGTCATGATCTCTGGCCTCTTGGGAATCCTTGCGATCTGGTGGCCCATCCACCAGCATGCGCGCGAATTCGAGACCCGTGTCGAGACAGACAACGCCATCCGGGGAGCCAAGGCGCTGCGTCTGGCCGTCTCCCGCGTGCTTGAACGGGAATGGGAAAGTCTGCAAGCTGTCGCCGATCAGATTGCCGTCAAAGAAGACGACGAGGTTCGCGCCTTCGCGGATGCCGTCGTACAGGCTGGCGGACAGGTCGCGTGGGCGGGACTGGCGGATCTTTCCGGTACGATCCGGGTTGGCACAAACGGCCTTCGGGAAGGGACAGCCGTATCCGGCGCAAGCTGGTACCGACGCGGGCTGCGGGGGCCATTCTTCGGCGAGCTGACCTCTTCCGCCACCGATCAGGCGCATGACAGGAAGGACGTGATCAACATCGCCGTCCCGGTCAAGTCCCCCGAAGGCCAGATCCGCGGCGTCTACACCTACAGCCTGAAGGTGAGCTGGCTCCGGGACTATGTCCGTGCGGCGGCAGATGAACTGGGCCTTCTCGCCTATGTTATCGACCAGCGCGGCCGCGCCGTCTTCGGACCGGACCAAGACGCTCGGGTGAATCTCACCCCGGCCAGCTTGGGCTCCCTGTCGCTCAATATCGGATCAGCCCAGATCATTGAGGACGAGGAGGGCATTAAGAACATCTATGCCGTCGCGCCGGAGTTGGCTGTCGGAAATGCCCCGCCGACCCGGCTTTCGGTCGTCGTGCGCGTGCCTCCGGCGTCCTACGGCCAGGATTCCTCGGAATTGTCCGTTGCGATGTGGGTCAGTCTTCTGAGCCTGCTGGGCCTCCTGGGCGTCTTCTCGATCTTGTTTACGCGGCATTTCGTGCGCCCTCTGGAGCGCCTGACCGGGATCGCCCGCGAGATAGCCGAGGGCGCGGAACCATATCCGGAGGAATACCATTCCAGCCGGGAAAGCGAGCAACTGTCTCATGCCCTAAGCCGTATTCAGAGTCGGTACTATTAGGGCTCCTAAGTCGACTTCGAGTGTAAGTGATGTTTCCTTAGAAGTTGTCGGAAATCTTAACTGGTGCGAGTAAAGCCAGCTGGCAAGCTTGGGCACCGAACGGTGGTATCTTTGTAGTTGATCATTTCGATTGCCAAGTGGTCGTTCGATTCAAGAGAGGCGAATGTCGGCCGTGGGCCGCTACGAGCAAGTCAAAAGGAAACTCGCCTCATTGTCCACTGCATCCATAGAAGTCAACGTCAGCCTGCACACAGTATAGCCTCCGGTGACGCCCAATGCGGCAACTGCTACAAGGGCCGTTACAGGCCCCGACAATTCTTTTGCTTTGTCCAAAATCCCATGCAGGGGCACTGTCAAAGGAAACCGGGTTGAGACGCAATCGGCTGCGGCCTAGCCTGCCTGAATGACGAAACGCGATCCATTCAAGTATTTCAAAACCAGCCGGGAAATCATCCGTCTGGCCGTTATGCTGTATGTCAGGTTTCCACTTTCGCTGCGGAACGTCGAGGACCTGCTTCACGAACGAGGCATCGATGTCAGCCACGAAGCGGTGCGGTGCTGCCAGACGAATTCGAACCAGTCTCAGCAAGGGCAGGGGAGCTGTCAGACAAATTCGAACCAGTCTCGGCTAGGGCAGGGACGCTGCCGCTTATGTCATACAAAGACCGCGCCACTCGGCGAGAGCGGTGGCTCGGTTCAGTTTGAAATTTGATCTTGAGTAGAGGCTGCGCTCCGAGTTGAACAGATTGTGGACTGAGGCGTGGATGGCGGCGAATTTTTGCAAACTTCGCATACGCCGGAAGCGAGTCATGGCACGTTCTCGTCGTCGGAATGGTTGGTGTGAATTCTCGGCACGATTGTTCAGCCAGCGCCCCGTCATCTGGCGGTCGGCATTGCCGATTTCCTTCATCGCGGCGCCATAGGAGCGGAGCTTGTCGGTCACGACGTGTTCGGGCCGACCGTAGCGTTTCATCAATTTCCTGAGGAATTTCAATGCCGCTTTGCGATCGCGTCGCTTTGAAACGATGGCGTCCAGCACTTCGCCCTCGTGATCGACAGCGCGCCACATGTAGTGGGTCTGACCGTTGATTTTCACGAACACCTCGTCCAGATGCCATTGCCAGTTCGACCAGGCCCGCATTCGCTGAATTCGACAGCGTCGGATTTCTGAGGCGAATTTCGGGCCAAATCTGTTCCACCAAAAGCGGACAGATTCATGGCTTACGTCGATCCCGCGTTCATGGAGTAGATCTTCGACGTTCCGCAATGAGAGTGGAAATCGAACATACATCATCACTGCCAGGCGGATGATTTCAGGGCTGGTTTTGAAGTACTTGAACGGGTCGCGTTTTTCCATGGGGGCAGGGTAGAGCGGCAGGCAACCAGCCTCAAGTCAGGTTGCTCTGACACTGCCTTTTCGACCCCAGGTTCGATTGCAGCCAAGCCTAGCGTGATCATCTATTGGCTGCAAACCCGTCATTTGGGATCGAAAACCCATCCGCAAGCTTTGAAGGCTTGCGCGGCGTAAGCTGTGGCGACTAACCTGAGCAGGTATGTAATCGCTGGTGGGGTTCGCCGAGATGCCGGGCAGATTGGGCAAGAAGTTTTTGTTTGTTGGGTTGGGTATTGCGCTCGCTACGTTGGCGCAAAGTGCTGTGGCACAATCTTGGAGGTTTGAGCGCGATGTCCACGAATGGCGCGGCTCAGCCATTCTCGAACCATTAGGTGGCACGACTATTCAACTCGGCTGTACACGCGCAGGAGCGGTGCCAGCGAACTACCCAGGCGGATATGTCCGGCCTCATGAGCCAGGGTTCTTCAATCTACTAATTTCGCCCGAGGCGTTTGGGCTGAACCCTTCACAGGCAGCCGATAGGAATTTTCAACTTCAAGTCTTGGTTGACGGGGCGGGCTTGGGGCGTGCGCAGGCTGTCTTCATTCAACCTGAGTTGAAGGTTGCTATCAACATTCCCATCACCCACCCGATCATTGAAAGGCTGAAGTCTGGCAATGTCGCCGAGATTGTCGAAGTTTTTTCTGGCTCTCGTGTTCCTGTCGCTCTTCGTGGATCATCGGCAGCGATCCGAGAGTTGGAGACGTTTTGCCAGACCCCACTTGGTCAGGCGGTAGCAATCAAACCAAGTTTTGATTGTGCTCGGGCAGGCACCCCGACAGAAAAAGCGATCTGTTCAAACAGCGAACTGGCGAAACGCGATCTTGAGCTAAGTGCCGTCTATGGTGAGGCACATTCGAAGCTCGATCAAAGCATGCAAGCAGCACTACTTGCGCTCCAGAAGACTTGGCTCGCGGAAAGAGACAGCTGCGGTGCGAATGTCCAGTGCCTCGCACAATCCATGGATATGCAATCTCAGCGGATACGACAGATAGCAGGTTTGCCGAGTGCGGCACCTACCCAAGAGGCCGCGAGCTCCCGCACAACCAATTCGACCGCGAGTCCTCCACCGCTCGCACCCTCGGGGTCAACAAGCCCGACAATTGGCTTAGGCCCGTTGCTACAGCGCCCAGACAGACCGACTTGGTTCACCAAGCCTGATGAAGATCGATGGGTGTTCCAAGATGACATAGGCGGAAGCATCGTTGCTGCGTATCTGGGTGAGGACCGTCCCTGGAAAATGGCACTTACGTGCGTCAGAGACTCTGGCGCTACTGGCGATGGGGAGGTCGCAATTGCCCCTGCCGTTCTCTACAATAGCGATGGCAGTTATCCGAACGCATTTGATGTCGGAATATTCGGGTACGGCAACCTCGCGATGACCCGAGGTGATGACGGCGTATATCGAGCAACGATATCTGCGAATGACGGGCTGTTTGATTTCGGCAAGAGCGCACGCGAAGTCGTTCTTAGAACCAACGACTTCGTCTATTTGTCGCAGGTTGGCCTTTCTGAGGCATGGGATATCTTGCGCGAGCAGTGCTTTGGGATCGTGCAAGAGAGAGCACCTGACGTCGTCGCCGCGAATACCGCGCAAGTCCAAAGAGAGGTTGCGGCAGTTCCTTCATCTACGGTAACGGAACCGACTTCGACACAAAGAACCGCCGTGACGGACGACGAGGTGGTAACAACTCCATCAATTGCTTTATACGAAACGCCAGCGGATCGAGCCGCTCTCAATCTACCCGATCCAATTGATGAAAATTACTACGGGCGGTCAGGTTACTACTCGTCTGACTATTACGTGCCATTGGTGGATAGTAACGAGATTGATCTCAACAATACCGCATGGGCCAAGAATGGTAACGTTGCTGGCGGTTATGCCGATACTCTCTCCAATCTCATCGCCTACGTGACACCCTTATTCTACTTAGAGACTGGCGTTCCGCTCAGTGAAACGAACATTTGGAACGTTTGGATTGAGGAGTTAGGATGCGTAAAATCTTCCGAATATTGCACTGTGCCCGAAGCTAATCTTTTCCCTGATTACATTCGAGCTGCCGTGCAATCAGCTCCTCAAATCCGCACGTGCCGGTATGACAGATTGCAAGGGGAAGATTTTAAACCTGGTTCACAAGCCAGTGCGTTTCATCAATGGGTAAAGCCGCAACTCGCCTTCTGGGCTAACCCTATCTCTGTGGAAGTTGCGCCTGACAAGCTGTCGGATTTCCGAGGCTCAAGTACGAATGTGCACCCGCTGATTGCGATTGGCCCGTATCTGCCCGAATGCCCTGCGACGCTTGGCGAAGCGGTTGAGTACATCGCGGGGCAGAGTCCCGAATTGTTTCCAGCCGCTGCTCCTGCGCCCCAAGTTACTCCGTCTGACGAAGTAGCAATCTCCGGCAAGCCGCAAACATCATCTTTGGATGATGAACGCCAAGCGTTCTCGCGAGAGTTGCTCGGCATGACTGTTGCCGAGGTAACTGTTGACCCACGCGGGAATGCGTCAGACCGCAAATGGACTGTGATTGATCTTTTGGAACAGGACGGTCCAGCCTACTTGGCTGGGTATCGCAGCGGTGACTACATCACCGTTATGGGGTGGTCTCTGGTTGGAGATATCTCATCTTATGTTCGCGAGCTGGATCGACGCCAGGACAATGGCGCGGTTTCACTGCTGAGAACTTATTCGAATGACGGCCAATTCATTGACGAAGCGCGACTCATCGCCTTTGCTCAAAGGGAACTCAATGACTTTCGCCAGCATTCACGCGATGCGGCTCAGGATGAGAGGCCTGGATGGACGCAGATCGCAAAGGATGAATATGGCCAGTCTGTGAGCGTCCGCGGCGAGCCATGGTGCGCCGAGACTGTTCAAGGTGAATACGCGCAGCCACTGGAGATAGGCCAAACGTCCAACTACACCGATTATGTGTCTGGAGTTCTTGGCGAAGGGCTGCGAGGGATCAAAGAACAGTGCCCAGAAGTCCAGACCGCTTTGATTGACGCGCGCTCCACTAAAGTGGACGCAGTAATCCATACTGCACGCATCAGCTACCACGAGACGGGATGGGATTTCGCGTTAGAAGGGCTAGATGGTTTGCCTTTGGGGCAGAGTGTTCGGGACGCCCGCAGGATCGCTGATGAGAATGCTCCGCTCTGCGACCGCCTCGCCGCACATCCGTCCGACCCAAACCGTCGCTACGGACTGCTCGGCTCTGAGTTCATTGCCCCAGACGATCTCGAAACAGCGATTGAAGCATGCATTAGCGAGCTTGATAAATCTCCTGACGACCCACTCACCAATTTCCACCTTGGGCGCGTGCTCCACGCCGCTGCACTCTTCGACGATGCGTTGCCGTTCTTCGAAATTGCTGCTGCGGAAGGTCATGGCGGAGCGTTGGACTACCTCGGGCAAATGTATTCCAATGGGGAAGGCGTCACCGCAGATTTCGATCTGGCCGACAGCTACTGGACACAAGCGGAAGAAGCCGGATTTTTTCCGTTTGATACCCCCGAAACAGTATCTTTTGATCCTACAGGCGTAACGTGGCCTGAAGTCGCCACGGCGGCATATGAAATGTCGATACAGCTCATGCCACAATTTGCCGACCAAGTAGCAACCTACTATGAACCAAAATACTTGGCTTACCTCTACGTGATGATGGAAACGATTGCGGCGAGTTGCGGCGACTCTGCCGAGCTAAACCGATATGCTGAAGCGCTGAAGGAAGACGGCGCTGATGTCGAGAGACTTGAACACACACTTTTCCTGTACGAAAGCTACCTCCCAAACCTCCTGCCACGTGCAAAGGAAAACATCGATGAAATGACTATGCTTAATCTTGCGGGGAGTACAGGAAACGGCGCATTCGCTCTTACGAATAGATACGAGTGCGATTCAGTCCAGATACGGCAATTTTCGCAGAATACGCTGGAATTGCTATTAAAATGACACTTGATTTTAACTCTCTAGGATCAGCTTGGCTTTTTCTTGTATTTGATCAAATATTTGAATTTGACGATCCGAGAACCCAGCGTATTGCACGATAGCCCCGCTAGTGCGTAGTTCACGTGCAGCATCAATACTTTCCTGTTTTTCCCTTGAAGAGAATTTTTTGGCAAGATCGAAAAAGTAATCTGCGGTGTCACTCTTGTTCGATCCCGCAAGTTCTGAACCAAGTGACTGACACAATTCGGCTAAGTTCAATTCACTCATTGGAATGCTCTATCAGTACGAATGAGCCAAGATTTTGGGACATTCTGAACAACAGCTTGATACCCACCTCCAGGGTATGCCTCACCCTGACCAGCAGCCTTGCCTTCACTTATCCATGTTCCCTTGGGAACCTTGAATGCCGAAACACTGGTAAGTTTGACACCCCATTCCTTCTTAATAGCCAAGTCTCTCCTCAATTCAGTTTCATTTGAGTATTTTCGATCAGTTAGCCATGTTACTTTTTGACCGGTTCTATTGTCAACACCATGATATTTATACATAATTCTATCTGACGAGAGTTTGACGTTAGAGTACTTGCCATCCTGAAAGGTGGCCGCAATGGTGTCGGGCAGTTTTGGGCCAGGAAACTTGATGACAGTAGATTTTGGAGTGTTCGGCAACTTTGCAGAAACTGCGACACGACGGTTATCGTTGGCCGCCTTTGGCTGACCATTAGGCGGCTTTCCCGAACCACCACCGCCAGCGGCGGCTGGCATTGCATTTCGGGCAGAAACGACTGCTGCCGTTTCAGCTTTCTTGCGTGCGTCCTCTACTCTCTTTCGTTCTAAGGTCTGCTGTGCTCGGCGCCGAGCATCATCAAGCTGCTTCGTCTTTTGTGTCTGTTGAAGGCGTGCGCGAATGGCCTGTTGCTGCTTCGCGGACAGTGCTGATTGGCGCTGCGAAGTCTGCGTCGCCTGTCGCTGGGTCTGTTGCTGGCGTTGAGCGCTCTGCTGCTGCCTCGTCACTCTGGCGGCATCTTGAGATGCGCGCTGCTCGCGAAGAGCTTGCTGCTGTTCACGCTGAGTCCGCTGCTGATCTCTCTGAAGCTTTTGTTGTTCACGTTGCGCCCTAAGTTGGCGCATTTGTTCACGTTGCTGGCGTTGCTGTTCCCGGAGCGCACGCTGCTGCGCCATCATCTCGCGTTGCCGCCGCTGCTGATCCGCCATTTGCTGCTGGCGGAGTCTTTGCTGCTCCATCTGCCGTTGCATCTGTAGTCGCTGCTGCTGGAGCTGCATCTGCTGGCGCTGCTGCTGAAGCATCCAACTGTTGTTCTGTGCAGGCGCGGTGCTTGGAATGACCCAGCCGATGGCTGCCACAAGAAGGAACAGGTGCAGTCGAAATATCATGTTCTTGATCAAATGCATGGCATAGAAGTCTCGGAACTCGCTTCCTCTCTGTGTATCACAGATGAAGCTTACCGTCATCGAAGAACGTGGCTCTTGGCTGCCCCTGCCATAACCGCCGTCATTGTTTGTCGTTCAAGACTAGGAATAATCCGTGCGCGGTCATCTCAATCTGTGCTGTCAGACAAATTCGAACTCGTCTTCGCTAATCGGGTTGCATTTGTGAAGTCCTTCAAGCGGTTTTATCGCGCTGGCATTTGTGTCCCGGCTGGGTTCACTCTTCGCTCCGTGGTCGGCGCACCGCTATAGGTTGGGGCCGCCACAAGTTGGGACCAGAACAGGGGCGACGCATCAATCTCAGAAGCAACGTGCTTTCCAGAACGGTTTCCGGAAGCGACAACTAGTTCGACGATGTCGTCGTGCCCCGCGTCCTGCCGGACACATCCGCCGTCGCGGATCCTATGTCAGCTTTGTATTCTTTAACCAGTTCCATTTCTGGACCCGGGTGAGCAGGACGGTTGCGGCCTCGCAAAGGGTGGTGTCAGACAAATTCGAACTCGTCTCAGCTAGGGCAGGGTGGTTGCCCCTTATGCCATGCAAAGGCCGCGCCACTCGGCTAAAGCGGCGGCGCGGTTCAGCTTGAAATTTGATCTTGAATAGAGGCTTCGTTCCGAGTTGAACAGATTGTGGACCGAGGCGTGGACGGCGGCGAATTTCTGCAAACTTCGCATGCGCCGAAAGCGGGTCATGGCACGTTCTCGTCGTCGGAACGGTTGATGCGAATTCTCGGCACGATTGTTTAGCCAGCGCCCCGTCATCTGGCGGTTGGCGTTGCCGATTTCCTTCATGGCGGCGCCATAGGAACGGAGCTTGTCGGTCACGACATGTTCGGGTCGGCCATAGCGTTTCATCAATTTTCTGAGGAATTTCAATGCCGCTTTGCGATCGCGTCGCTTTGAAACAAAGGCGTCCAGCACTTCACCCTCGTGATCGACAGCGCGCCACATGTAGTGGGTCTCACCATTGATTTTCACGAACACCTCGTCCAGATGCCATTGCCAGTTCGACCAGGCCCGCATTCGCTGAATTCGACAGCGTCGGATTTCGGAGGCGAATTTCGGGCCAAACCTGTTCCACCAGAACCGGACGGATTCGTGGCTGATGTCGATCCCGCGTTCATGGAGCAGATCCTCGACATTTCTCAGCGATAGCGGAAATCGCACGTACATCATGACCGCCAGGCGGATGATCTCGGGGCTGGTTTTGAAGTACTTGAACGGGGCACGGTTTTCCATGGCGGCAGGGTAGAGCGGCGGACAACTGGTCTCAAGTCAGGTTGCTCTGACACCGCCCGTCGTCGGAATGGTTGATGTGAATTCTCGGCGCGATTGTTCAGCCAGCGCCCCGTCATCTGGCGGTCGGCATTGCCGATTGCCTTCATGGCGGCACCATAGGAACGGAGCTTGTCGGTCACGACATGTTCGGGTCGACCATAGCGTTTCATCAATTTCCTGAGGAATTTCAATGCCGCTTTGCGATCGCGTCGCTTTGAAACAAAGGCGTCCAGAACTTCGCCTTCATGATCGACAGCGCGCCACATGTAGTGGGTCTCGCCGTTGATTTTGACGAAGACCTCGTCCAGATGCCATTGCCAGTTCGACCAAGCCCGCATTCGCTGAATTCGGCAGCGCCGGATTTCTGAGGCGAATTTCGGGCCAAACCTGTTCCACCAGAACCGGACGGATTCATGGCTGATGTCGATCCCGCGTTCGTGGAGCAGGTCCTCGACATTTCTCAGCGACAGTGGAAATCGCACATACATCATCACTGCCAGGCGGATGATCTCAGGGCTGGTTTTGAAGTACTTGAACGGGTCGCGATTTTTCATGCGGGCAGGGTAGGGCGGCACCAATGCCGCCTCAACCCGGTTTCCTCTGACACTGCCGTCAGTGCCGTTGATCAAGCTATGGATTGCCGAGCGGCTTCAATAAGCGTTTCGACTTTTTGGATAAAGCCAGCTAGTTTGGCTTCTAAACGCAATGGTAAGGTAGAATTTTATGAAGAAGATATTTGCTGCAGCTTGCGTACTCGCCCTTGTTTTTTTCTGGTCCGCGCCGCAACTGCGAGCCGCCCCTCCAAAGGAGGTCATGCAGGAAATGGCACGGCTCAATTTTCCGGATGCCCGCGTTATTGTAGAAGCCCAGGCTGCGACCGTGTTCCAGGTTAGCAGCAACGATCTGGTGATCATGTTTCATGGAGACATGGACGCGCCGATCGAGTTGGAACCTGCGCAGGACAAATATGGTCTTCAGCCTACAGGGGGGCTGTATGACCAGATCGGCGCATCGCCGTTCGGCCAAGCCCTTCAGCAACAGGCGAAGGCAACAAACGGGTCACAAAAAGTCAGTGTATCGCTCTACGCTATTGGCGCAACGGCCAAGGACCGTCCGAGCAGCTTGCAGCGCCCCGAACCTTTTTTCCGCACAGATTTCATTGCATACACGGATCTGGTGCGCGTGGTGCCGTTCGACGCTTTCAGCGTTCCAGACCTGCGCGTGACGCCGAATGAATACCTCGCCTACCAGGATAGGATCACAGAGGCGCGTCAGCGGGTAGAAAGCTGGCACAAAGCACAGCCGGACGAACAACAGCGTAAGGCGCTGATCGCTAAGGCGGCGGCAGGTGGTGGTGACGACAGCACCAAATTCGTCTTCATGGAACCGGCCTTCTGGCGTCCGCTGACCGAGGTACGGCAAAGACAGGGCTTCGTCGAGCCCGACGAACTCATCGTCCGGGATTATCTGCACGGTGCCTTCAACGCGGGCAGCGACATCAGGCTCAGTTACGTACGACCTCTTTTTGCCTTCATGTATCTGATGGATCGAAACTGCAGATCGGCCATCGAGAACCCGGTTCCCATTACCATCACGGAAACCAGCTACACAATGATCTCCGGCGAAGTCACCTCGCAGCGGGAAGTCGGAAAAGAGGTCGTTTGGGTGCACGCGAGCTTGCATGATCTCTACAGCCGCAATTTCGACCGCTGGCAGCGCGTTCAGAAGTCCGCAGGCGGTCGATCCATCATCGCCGGAATAGAAGGTCTTTTCGGTGGCAGTTCGAGCCGATCACAGACAATTATCAATGAAGCGCGCGACGAAGAGAGGCAGTTGAACTTTATGTTCGCCGAACTTCCCTGCGATCATCCGGCATTCTCGCAATTGGCCGAGAATTTTCGGCGCTATGGCATGGACGAGCCGCCGGTTCAGTCAACCGGCGATGAATCGGGTCTATCCACCATGTTATTCACCTATCGACCCCCCGAAGCGTACCAGTTCTTTCACGTGGTATTTGACCGTTTTCCGCAGGACAAACCACTGAACATCGCGGCACTTGAGACGCAGTTCATCGAAGCAGCCGGTGGAACGGATGTGTTTTGGGACAACTTTGGTGCGCTTGCGCGCTACAACCTGATATTCCGTGCCGCTGCGCCCTCGGGTAAAGGACTGCGCGAGGCGCGCTTGCTGCGTTTCGAAAACGGGCAGACACTTATGTTTTACGCAAATCGGTTCGTCGCTCCCGGAATGAATTCTCGGCAAGACATCGATTTCCGGTCGATGTCGCACTACGGTGGCCTTCGGATGACTGTACTTGATTGCGTTTATAATGACGGACGGGTTGAATCGTTCTGGTACGAAATCGCCGACTGGTACAAAGGACCGCAAAGCACCGGGCCCGACGGCTACCGACTGCCTGCCTCTCACCCGCTGGCAAAGATCAAGGTCCCAGCTTCTCCGAAACCGGTTTGTGCCTCGGAGTGATCCCTATGGGCAAGCTCGGTGGTGCCAGACAAACTCGACCTAGTCTCAGCTAGAGCAGGGACGCTGCCCCTTATGTCATGTAAAGACCGCGCCACTCGGCGAGAGCGGCGGCGCGGTTCAGCTTGAAATTTGATCTTGAGTAGAGGCTGCGCTCCGAGTTGAACAGATTGTAGACCGAGGCGTGGACGGCGGCGAATTTCTGCAAACTTCGTAGTCGCCGGAAGCGCAACATTGCCCGCTCTCGCCTTCGGAACGGCAGGTGGGAATTCTCGGCGCGATTGTTCAACCAGCGGCCGGTTTCCTGTCGAGCTGCATTGCCGATCTCTTTCAACGCGGCGCCATACGAACGCAGCCGGTCCGTGACAATCACGTCCGGGCGACCGTGCTTGCGCATTGCTTTCTTTAAGAATTTTAGTGCGGCCTTCTTGTCGCGGGTCTTGGTCACGAAGCTTTCCAGGATTTCCCCTTCGTGATCCACAGCTCGCCAGAGGTAGTGCCTCGCGCCGTTGATCTTTACGAACATCTCGTCCAAATGCCAGCGCCAGCGGCTGGATTTCATTCCGGCCACGCGACGTTTCTTGATCTCCGCCGCGAAGAGGGGGCCGAAGGCTGCTGTCAGACGAATTCGAACTAGTCTCAGCTAGGGCAGGGATGCTGCCCCTTATGTCATGCAAAGACCGCGCCATTCGGCGAGAGCCGTGGCGCGGTTCAGTTTGAAGTTTGATCTTGAGTAGAGGCTGCGCTCCGAGTTGAACAGATTGTGGACCGAAGAGTGGATGGCGGCGAATTTCTGCAAACTTCGCATACGCCGGAAACGGGTCATGGCACGTTCTCGTCGTCGGAACGGTTGATGCGAATTCTCGGCACGATTGTTTAGCCAGCGCCCCGTCATCTGGCGGTCGGCATTGCCGATTTCCTTCATCGCGGCACCATAGGAACGGAGCTTGTCGGTCACGACATGCTCGGGTCGACCGTAGCGTTTCATCAATTTCCTGAGGAATTTCAACGCTGCCTTGCGGTCTCGCCGCTTTGAAACAAAGGCGTCAAGAACTTCGCCTTCATGATCGACAGCGCGCCACATGTAGTGGGTCTCGCCATTGATTTTCACGAACACCTCGTCCAGATGCCATTGCCAGTTTGACCAAGCCCGCATTCGCTGAATTCGGCAGCGCCGGATCTCTGAGGCGAATTTCGGGCCAAACCTGTTCCACCAGAAGCGGACAGATTCATGACTGACGTCTATGCCGCGTTCGTGGAGCAGATCCTCGACGTTGCGCAGCGACAGAGGGAATCGCACATACATCATCACTGCCAGGCGGATGATCTCGGGACTGGTTTTGAAGTACTTGAACGGGTCACGTTTTTCCATGTGGGCAGGGTAGGGCGGCACTAACGCCGCCTCAACCCGGTTTCCTCTGACATTGCCCAGGGCTGGTTTTGAAGTACTTGAACGGGTCGCGTTTTTCCATGGGGGCAGGGTAGAGGCCGGATCGGTCGGCCTCAAGTCAGGTTGCTCTGACACCGCCGGGGGGAACTTCAACTTCAAGTTGGGTTGCTCTGATATCACCGGATGTTATGGTAGTTCACCACGTTACTTAACTAGAGTCCGGTTGGCAGGCTGACTAGCCTCGCTACTGGTTGCAGCTTGATAGGGCCTTGCTTATGTCCGCAGTCCGGGTTCGCGCTTGTCTCAGTTTCGATATTGATGGGCTTGCCCTGATTAAAGCCAAGCGCGCCTTGGGTGTTGACCTGCCCCGTGGGCTGGAGAAGTTGATGCAGCAGGATCAGACGACGTATTTCGACCGTCTTCTGGAATTCTATGATCGGCTTGGCGCGTCGCAAACCGTGTTTATTCCGACTGTAACGGCGCTGGCCGAGCCTGGTCGCGTACACCGGCTGATCGACAGCGGGCATGAAGTTGGATTTCATGGGTGGGACCACCTGCCCTTCGCGAGTCTAGACGCGGCAGGGGAGCAGGCGGAGTTTCAGAACAGCGTGGATGTATTTCAAACCGAATTCGGTGTGCGTTTGCGCGGGATGCGCGCCCCGTCCTATGACGTGTCGGAGCGCACCCCCGGCAACGTGATCGCCGCAGGCATGACTTATGACAGTAGCTCTGTCGCCGAGTTCATGCCAAACCGCGTGAAGCGAGACGGGGGCAGCTACTGGAGCCTGCCCACCCACGCGCAACTGGATGATTGGGCCCATTGTGTTCACCTGCCCCGGCTAGGCTACGATCGGCCCATGCGATCCGCCGCGGAGGTCTTACGGATCTACAAGGACACGTTCGACCTCTGCTATGCCGAGGGCGGCTGTTTCGTGACGGTCTGGCATCCCTTCGTTACGCTGTGCGATCAGTATATCGGCGTGGCCGACGCGTTGGCCGAGTACATTGCCGGACATGCCGGCGTGGTGTTCTCGACGTTGGCCGATATGGCCAACACGCTTGAGGTGCAATGTGCCGCCTATTCGCCGCATGATGGTGCGGGCAGTAGCCAAGGGGCAAGGATAACACGGGCATAGGCCGGAATCATCTCTATCAACGTATCCACTGTCATGCCATCATCCATCACCATGCGTGCGAAATAGTCGGTTCCGACCATGGTGATTAATTCGGTCGTCAGTGCGATATCCGTATCGGGATGCAGCCGACCGGCATCCCGATAGGTCTCCAGCAATCTGCGATAGTGCCGCGCGATGCTCCAGCCGAACATACGGCCTGCCCGAGTCAGGTGTGTCGGGGGTGAATCATAGGCTGCCCGCAGAATTACCCGCCAACCGCGCTTACCGAGTGTCGCCAGGGTCTGTTGCGCCAGAAGACGTTCATATGCGATGATGCCGTCCACAGGTTCAGGCGGTAAGGCGGCCAGCAGGGCACGCCGTGCGGGTAGGGCGCTGCGCAGGTGCCGCAGCGCGATGGCGGTCATTAGATTGGCCTTGGTTTCGAAATAGTTATAAGCCGTCGCGGTCGAAACTCCGGCGCGAGCCGCGATCTCCTCCATTTGGGTATCGTCGTAACCCTGCTCCTCGAACAGTTCTCGCGCCGACTGTGTCAAAGCCTCGCGTTTAAGTCGCTTGTTCTCTTCTCTTAATCCCATCGCGTTCCGCCTTTACTTGACGTGCGGTCATAGCAGCGCCGCGCAGTTAGTCTATTAATTTATGTACTTTACACTAAAATTATACATAAGTATAAAATTATAGTTGACTTTAATATTTGGCCGATGTTTGCTCTGCTCACCCTGACAGCAAACCTGAGATGATGACGCATAAATCAGATACCGACACCCTGACGATTCGCGATCTGTCCAAGACCTATGGCAGCTTTCGCGCGCTCGATACCGTTTCGCTCAGCGTTAATCAGGGCGAGTTCCTCACGCTGCTCGGTCCCTCCGGGTCGGGCAAGACGACATTGCTGATGTCTATCGCCGGATTCGTCCAGCCCGACGGTGGACAGATTACATTGGGTGGGCGAGACATCACCCATACGCCGCCGGAAAAGCGCAGCTTCGGTATGGTGTTTCAAGGCTATGCGTTGTTCCCGCATATGACTGTCAACGACAACGTGAAATTCCCGCTGAAAATGCGCGGAGAGAATGGCGTAAAGGCGGCACGACACGTGGCCGATGCGTTGGAGCTTGTCGGGCTTTCGGATAAAGGGAAGAGCTATCCGCGCGAGTTGTCGGGCGGTCAGCAACAACGCGTGGCGCTGGCGCGGGCCATCGTATTTCAACCACATATGCTGTTGCTGGATGAGCCGCTCAGCGCGCTGGACACGCAGTTGCGCGGCCAGTTGCAGAGTGAGCTAAAACGCCTGCATCGGGCGGTGGGGCTGACCTTCATATATGTCACTCATGATCAAAGCGAAGCCCTGTCTATGTCCGACCGGATCGCGGTGATGCGCGATGGCCGCCTAGAGCAGGTGGGCCTTCCGGACGATCTTTATGACAGGCCCGTAAACCGATTCGTTGCCGAATTCATGGGGGTGGAGAACTTCCTGCCCCCCGATCTGAGCGGCAGCCAGCGTATGCTGGCGCTGCGCGCACATGCTCTGGAACTGGCGCAGGGCCCTGGGCGTGTTGCGGCCCATGTTACCGAACGCGACTATTACGGTGCTGAAATCCGTTACACCGCGCATACCGAGAGCGGTGTGCCCCTGCGATTTAAGATACCCGCTGGGCAGGGCGTATCCTTGCCACAGGAGGGCGATGCTATCGCGCTGGACTGGCAGGACAAGGATGCGCTGCCCTTAGCCGATCACTGAACAACAAAAATGCAAGCCTTCAAGAACAGGGAGACTATAAATGGAAGACCAGAGTTTTGCAGCAGATTTTGCCGATATTATGCAGGAGCAGAAAGCCAGCGGTATGAACCGTCGGCAAATTCTGCAATCGGCACTTGCGATGGGTGTGGCGCCGCTGGCCGCATCGCTGAGCGCACGTGGCGCCTTGGCCGCCGATAAACCCGAAGTCGTGCTGGTAAATTGGGGCGGCATGGCGGTTGATGTTTTTCAGAAGGCTTTTGCCGACCCTTATAACGCCAAGGGTGGGAACATGGTGATCGACGGGTCGGGACCGGTGAACGGTAAGATCCTGACGATGGTCCAGGCCAACGATGTGACCTGGGACATCTGCGATGCAGGCGTCACCACTCTTGCTGATCTGGGGCCAAAAGGCGCTTTGCAGCCCATAAACTATGATATTGTGGACAAATCCAAAGTCGTGGGCGGCATGGCCTATGATCTAGGCGTGGCGAATTATTTCTTTTCGTCTGTCATGGCCTGGGACAGTGCCAAGGTCGAAGGCACACCCACACCGGCGGACTTCTTTGATACCAAGAAATATCCTGGGCGGCGGATGATCCGCAAAGATAGCCAAGCCATGCTCGAACTGGCGCTGTTGGCCGATGGTGTTGCCCCTGAAGATCTGTACCCGTTGGATGTGGAGCGTGCCTTTGCCAAGTTCGATTCCATCCGCGATGATCTGCTGTTTTGGACCTCCGGGTCGCAAAGCCAAAGCCTGCTGCGTGACGGGGAATGCGTCATGGGGTTCCTCTGGTCCACCCGCGCCAACATGCTGGACAAAGAAACCGGCGGCCGCATCAAATACACCTTCAACAAGGGTCTGTTGCAGCCCGGCCTGTGGGTCGTGCCCAAAAACAACCCTGCCGGGGACGAGGCGTTTCACGCCATTGCATCCATGCAAAACCCTGAGGAACAGGTCTACGTTCTGGAGCAAATGGGAAATGGTCCGGCCAACCCCGCCGCAGCCGATATGGTGCCGGAAAAGTTGCGCAGCGCCAATCCGGCATCTCCCGAGAACCGCGAGGTTCAGGCCGTGTTGAATGCCGATTGGTATATCGAGAACCATCGCGAGACCTATCAGGCCTTCCTTGACCGGATTGCCCTGTAAGCACTGGTGGTCAGCGCCTCTGCGTTAGGGGGCGCTGACCCGTCCATACCAGCTGGTCAGTCTATGCTGACCCAATCTTCCCTTCTCTGGCAGCCGGATATTTCAGCCGCATGCAACGCAAATACAATCCGCAACTGACCTATTGGCTGCTTGTGCTGCCTGCGCTGCTGGCTATGGCCGCTTTCTATTTCTATCCGGTATCGCGCGTTCTTTGGATGAGCGTCACTATCCCCGAGCCGGGTCTTGATAATTTCGACCTGCTGAGAAAATCGCATTCCATCAACCGGATGCTGTTGACCACTTTGCGTATCTCGCTGATTTCGACCGCGTTGACTCTGATTCTTGGGTATATCGTGGCCTATGTCATCACCCATGCAGAAGATCACCGCAAACGGCTGTTGTTCATGGCAGTGCTGGCCTCGCTCTGGATTTCGGTACTGGTTCGGGCGTTCGCGTGGTTTACGTTGCTGCGGAGCGACGGGCTGATCAACCAGATGCTTATGAGGCTTGGCGTGATTGATGCTCCGTTGCCAATGATGTGGAACGAATTTTCCGTGCTGGTGGGTATTGTGCATGCGATGCTGCCGCTGGCCATTCTGCCGCTATATTCGTGCATGCAATCCATTGACCCCCGGCTGATTGCGGCGGCACGCGGGCTGGGGGCCAGCCGTCTGAGGGCCTTCTGGCAGGTGTTCTTTCCTTTGACACTGCCGGGGGTGTTCGGCGCCTCGATCCTTGTATTCATCTATGCGCTTGGTTTCTACGTAACCCCGGCCTTGCTGGGCGGTGGACGCAAAATGATGATCGCCGAGTACATCAAGGTGCAGATCCTTGAGGTGGTCAATTGGGGTGCCGGATCCATGCTGGCCAGCCTGCTGCTGATTTTCATCATTGTTACCCTGGCCATTGTCAGCCGCATCGTCGATCTGCGTAAATTGTTTGGAGCCGCCTGATGTCTTCTTTTGTCCGTGACAAAGCCTCGCTGCCGGTGCGCGGTTCGGCCTGGACGATTATCTGTTTGATGATCCTGCCGATGAGCGTGGTCTTCGCCGTCTCCGTCACCGACCGGCCTTATCTGTCGCTTCCGGAAGAGGGGATGTCTCTGCAATATTACCGCCACTTGTTCACCTCCCCGGAATGGCTTTGGTCGATCTGGCAGAGCTTTGTCATCGCTTGCGTGTCCACCGCCATTGCAGGGGCCCTCGGCACGCTGGGCTCGATCGGATGTTGGCGCATCAGTTCTGGAGCCTCCAATGTGCTGCGATTGATCATGATGGTGCCGCTGATGCTGCCACCTATCGTTTACGGTTTGGGGGCCTATCAGGTCTGGGCCGACCTGGGATGGGTCAATACCTATACCGGGATTATCGTCGCCCATGCCATGACCGGCATTCCCTATATTGTTATCACCGTGTCTACGGCCCTGGCTGGCCTTGATCCCAAACTGGAGCAGGCGGCGCGTAACCTTGGGGCCGGGATGGGCGCGACCATCTGGTACGTCATCTTTCCCAATATCATGCCGGGTATCCTGTCGGGGCTGGTCTTCGCCTTCATCCATTCTTGGGATGAACTGGTGATCGCACTGTTCATCGCCGGACGGAAAGTTTTCACCCTGCCGCGCCGGATGTGGGATGGGATTAACGAGAATCTTGATCCTACCATGGCCGCGGTCGCGTCTGTGCTGATCCTGGTCACTCTCGCCCTGCTGATGTTCGAACTTCTAGGCCGAGGCCGGAAACGCTGATCTTCAAGAAAGGCAAGACGATGTTTTCTAGTGTACCTTTAAAGCAAGAGGCAATGGCCTGGATCGACGCACGGTTGGATTGCCTGTCGGCGGATCATATGACGATCTGGAACCTGCACGAACCGTCGTGGCGCGAGTATAAATCCGCGGCTTGGTATGTAGAGCGGCTGCGCGCCGAAGGATTTGACGTTGAAGCTGGATCGGGCGGCATGCCCACCGCCTTCTGCGCCACCTGGAGCAATGGTGACGGCCCAACCATTGGCGGCTATGCCGAATATGACGCAGTACCAGGCCAGGCGCAGGCCCCGGTACCATATCGTGCGCCGCGCGAAGGGGTCTCGCAATACGCCGCCGGTCACACCGATCCGCATTCGGCGCTGGGGATCGGTTCGTTGACCGGGTTTCTGGCGGCCAAGGCGATGATGGAGAAGCACAACATACCCGGCCGCCTGAAATTCATGGGTGAACCGGCGGAAAAGATGTGCGGCTCCAAGCCGGTTCATGCCGCCAAGGGCTATTACGACGATATGGATGCAGCGATCAGCTTTCATCCGCATTCCTTCCCGGCGCTGACCAATGGCTGTTTCTGGGATACCCATTCTGCTCCTTATTGGAGCCGCATCTATACCTTCGAATGCGATACCCCCGAAACCTGGCAGCAGTCCAAGGCCAATACGGGAATTGCACACACCCATTTCAGCGCCCGCGCGCCGGGAGCCATTGATGCGGTCTGTCTGATGTACAGTGCCGGGAAATACATGAAGGAAAGCATGTTGCCGCATCATGGCAGCTGGACCCTGAACGAGTATATTCTCAAAGCCGGGCATGCTGCGGCGGATAACATCGCGCCGGGGCTGGGACAGATTCAGTATTCCTTCCGCGGGCCGGCGCTGTCCATGTGCGAACAGGTATTCGAGGTGCTGGACCGCAACGCCGAGCATATTGCGGCGATGACCCACTGCACCTTGACAAAAGCTTGGATTACGCGCTGCCGCTCCGGCCTGCCTAATCACGCTATGGCCCGGCTGGCCTTTGCCAATTTCGCAGAGATTGGCCCGCCAACCTGGCCGGAAGAGGGCAAGGCCTTTGCGCGGCAAATCATGCAGGGCCTGGGGCGCGACCCGCTAGACGAGCCTTTCGTGGATGGCCACGATCGGCTGACCCCGCCTTGGGAAGCTGAACAGGCCTTCCGCGCCCAGTTGCCCGCTTGGCAGACCCACATCGCCGCCGACGATTACGTGGAATACACATGGCATGCGCCGACCGTGCGGCTATATGTGGCGCGCCCCACATTAGCCTCGCCCGACGGCTATCGCTATGGCGAATGGACCCGCAACGCCATGGGCGGTGTGCCCGCTTGTATTGACCCGATGTGGTCCACGGCCGGACGGGTGATTTCAGCCACCATTCTGGACTTACTGACCGATGGCACCAGTCTGGCCGAAGCGCAGCGCGAATTCCGGGACCGGTCGGGCGGTGGTGTGCGCGGTCCGGATTGGACTGCACCGCTGCTTCCCGCCGGGTTTGATGCGCCGGTCGGCTATGGATGGCCCGAATATGTCTGCACCGCGCGCGGCGAAGGCTGGTCGCATCCGGCCTGATTTTTTTGTTTATCCCTGTCACATCAATGGAGCCTACAGATGTCGATCATCACCGAAGCCGAATACCGGTATAACACCCTGATCAAGCAGTTCCCTTCGAAAGAAAGCCCCGCCTTTCACGAGGATGAGGAACAGCAGGCGGTCTGGGGGCAGGTTTGGGGCTGTGACAATGATGTGGGCCAGATCCGCAAGGTGCTGATGCACCGCCCGGGTGATGAACTGAAGGTGCTTGATCCTACCCGACGGATTGATGGCATCAATGCCTTTGGCGAGGTCGACAAAGGCTGGTACTGGCGTGGTGATGTGATTCCCGATCTGGCCGATATGCAGGCCCAGCACGACGGTTATGCCAACATCCTGCGCGAGGAAGGCGCCGAAGTGGTTTATGTAGACAAGGCGGCGCCCGGAAAAATGAAGCAGGTCTATACCCGCGACAGCGTGATCGCCGTGAAAGGCGGAGCCATCGTCACCCGGCTTGGCCCGCCGATCCGCCGGGGCGAGGAATTGCCCGTTACCCGCACGCTGGCTGCGCTCGGCATGCCGATCTTGCGCACAATCAGCGGAACGGGCCTGATGGAGGGGGGTAGTTTCGCCTTCATCACCTCGACGCTGGCGGTGGTGGGTCTCTCTTGCCGGGTGAATGCCGAAGGCGCCCGGCAGTTGCAGGAGGTGCTGGCCACCCAAGGGATCGAACTGCTCATCGTGGAACTGACCGGATACCGGTTGCATATAGATGGAGCCTTCGTGATGGTCGATGCTGAAACGGCCTTCATCAACCCGGCTCTGCTGCCCTACTGGTTCCTTGAAAAGCTGTCCGAGCTGGGCATCAGGACAATCGACGTTTGTCACGAGGATGAAGGCTGGGTCATAAACTGCCTGGCGGTCCGACCGGGGCGGGTTCTGATGTCGCCGGGTCTGTCGGATCGCACGCGCGAGAAATTCGACAAGGCCGGGATCAGCGTGCGCAGCGTGCCCTATGACAAGGTATCGTTGGGCGGGGGCGGTTTGCATTGCTCGACCGCACCGCTGATCCGAGACAGTCTGTAACCCCGCACCGGCCTGTGCCGCCATCGCGCATTCAGGTCAGAAGGATATTGTCATGTCGTCTTCTTCTTCCCAACACTCCATGACGCTGGCCCAGTATCTGGTGGCGGCGCTGGAAACCTATGATGTGGATACGGTGTTCGGTATTCCCGGCGTACATACGGTAGAACTTTACCGTGCCCTGAACGGCAGCGCATTGCGGCACGTCACCCCGCGCAATGAACAGGGGGCCGGCTTTTTGGCCGATGGATATGCTCGTGCATCGGGCAAGGTGGCCGCCTGTTTCGTGATCACCGGGCCGGGCATGACCAATATCGCCACGCCTATGGGCCAGGCGCTGGCGGACTCCGTTCCGATGCTTGTGATATCATCGGTCAATCCGGTGGGGCGCATGGGGTCAGGTGATGGCTGGCTGCATGAAATGCCCGATCAGCGCGGGCTGGCCGGACAGCTAACCGCGTTCAGTCATACCGTCCTCGACCCGGCGGAGCTTCCCAAGGTGCTCGCCCGCGCCTTTTCGGTGTTCCGGTCGCGCCGTCCCGCACCGGTGCATATCGAAATACCGGTGGATTTGTTCGCCCGCACTATGTCCGACGCCGCGCTGCCTGTCACGGCGCCGCAGATTCCGGCCGCACCGGTCGCTACCCCCGCCGATCTTGCGGCCCTGGTCAAGGCCTCCGACGCCGCCGAACGCCCGGTGATCCTTGCCGGGGGCGGCGCCGCGAATGCCGCCGAGGACCTGCGGCGCCTGGCCGAGCGGCTGGACGCGCCGGTGGTGATGACGATGAACGGTCGCGGCATCCTGCCCGACGATCATCCTCTGGCGGTGCCCTGCGGGCCCGCGCTGGACCCGGTACGAGAGATGGTGGAAACCGCTGATCTGGTGCTCGCCTTGGGCACCGAAATGGGTCCGGCCGAATATGATTTCTATGACCGTGGCCTGATGGCATTGCAAGGCCGGCTGATCCGGGTGGATATCGATGCCCAGCAGATGATGCGCGGCCCGCAGGCCGATCCGGCAATCCTGGCAGATTGCGCAGCGACACTACGAAACCTGCCGGAACTGACATTGAAGGATTGTGATGGCGCAGGCCGCGCCGCGCGATGCCGCGATGCCGTGCGCGACGGAACCTCGCCGCTTCACGCCAGTTGTCAGGCCATGCTGAGTCAGCTTCGCGAGGCGCTGCCCGATGCCGTGATCGTCGGGGATTCCGCCCAGCCGGTTTATGCCGGAATGCTGCATTTCGGCGTCAACCAGCCCCGGTCTTGGTTTTGTTCGGCCACCGGGTTCGGCACGTTGGGCTATGCTGTGTCGGCGGCGACGGGTGCCTGGCTGTCCACCGGCCGGCCGGTCATCGCGGTAATCGGCGATGGCGGGATTCAATTCAATCTGGGCGAGATCGCCACGGCCCGCGAAATCGGCTGCCCCCTGATCATCCTGCTGTGGAACAATAACGGCTATCTTGAGATCAAACGCTTCATGGAAGGTCGCGATATTCCCACGATAGGGGTGGACATCTTCACGCCCGATTTCCAGACCCTGGCCAAAGGGTTCGATTGCGAGGCGGTGATGCTGGATAGGCCCGGGGACCTGTCCGCAGCGGCACAGGCCGCGGCAGAGCGCGACCGCCCGACGCTGATCGAACTAAACGAAACACGTTATTGCGACGCGCGGGCATAGGCCCACAAGAAAGAGCTGACGGATGAAACTACGGGTAAATTCAGACCGGCTGTGGCGAAACCTGATCGAAACCGCACGGTTCGGAGGGACGCCCGATGGCGGTGTCTGCCGTCTGACCCTCAGCCCGGAGGATGCGCAGGTGCGTGATTGGCTGGCCGAATATGCAAGCAAGCTAGGCTGTCATTTGTCGGTGGACCGGTTCGGCAACATGTTCGTCACGCGGCCCGGCCGCCGCGACGATCTGGCACCGGTCGCCATGGGCAGCCACCTCGACACCCAACCCACCGGCGGACGTTTCGACGGTATCTTGGGTGTGCTGGCCGGTCTGGAAGTTTTGGAAACCCTGACCGAAGCCGGGGTCGAAACCGAAGCCCCCGTGATGCTTGTGAACTGGACGAATGAAGAGGGGTCGCGCTTTTCCCCGGCGATGATGGGATCGGCGGTGCATGCCGGGACACAGCCTCTGGACCGGGCGCTGGCCTGCACCGATGCCCAAGGGATTTCGATGGCACAGGCGCTGGCCGATCATGGTCGTCCGGGCGATATGGACGCGGGAACCATCCCCCTTGGCGCGATGTTCGAACTGCATATCGAACAAGGACCGGTTCTGGAACAGAACAAGGTTCCGGTGGGTGTCGTGACCGGTGTGCAGGGCATGCGCTGGTACGATCTTCGATTCACCGGGCAATCGGCCCATGCGGGCACCACGCCGATGAACCACCGTGCCGATGCCGCGCTGGCCGCGGCGCGGCTGATGATGGAGATGTCAGAGTGCGCCCGCGCTTTGGGCGGCGTGATCACCTTCGGCGATATTTCGGTGCCCCGCGCCTCGCGTAACGTGGTGGCCGGAGAGGTCAGACTGACAGTTGATGCCCGGCACCCGACGGTAGAGGGCCTGGACGGGATGGAACAGGGTCTGACCGATTTGGTCAATGCCGCCGGACCGGTGAATGTCGAGATTGCGCGGCTGTACTCCAGCGCGCCAGTGAAATTCGATCCCGGGTGCATCGCGGCGGTCCGCAAGGGCGCCGAGGTCGAACAGGCAGCGTGGCGAGATATCGTTTCCGGTGCCGGGCATGATGCGGTCGCCTGTGCCACGATTGCGCCGACGGCAATGATCTTCGTGCCCTGCAAGGACGGGATCAGCCACAACCCGGCGGAAAGCGCCACTCAAGCCGATTGCGGCCTGGGGGCACAGGTGTTGCTGAACGCCGTGCTGGATTATCAGCCGCGTATCGTGACAGATGGGGCCGGTTGACCAGAGCGGGACTGAAACGATGACAACGACACCGGCCGATCAGGCGCTGACGGAATTGCAGGCCGCTCTGGGACCCAAGGGGTGCCTGAGTAGGGAGGCCCTCACCGGGATCGGCCAGATATCGGACGCCAGCGGCCATGCGACGGACGGGGCCCCGCTGGCATTGCTGCGCCCGGCCTCGGTCGGCGAGGTATCCCAGGCGTTGGAAATCTGTCATCGACACCAACTGCCCGTCGTGCCGCAGGGCGGGTTGACCGGCCTGTCCGGCGGGGCCAATGTGGGCAGCGGTCAGGTGGCCCTGTCCATGGCGCGCTTTGCCGGTATCGAGCAAATTGACACCACCGCTGCCACGATGACCGTCCGCGCCGGCACCGTTCTGGAAACCGCACAGCGCGCGGCCGAGGAAGCCGGATTCGTCCTGCCCATCGACCTGGGCGCGCGCGGCTCCTGCCAGATCGGTGGGGTCATCTCCACTAATGCGGGCGGCTGCCGCGTGATCCGCTATGGCACCACCCGCGACAATCTTCTGGGGCTGGAAGCCGTCACCGCGCAGGGCGAGGTGCTGTCGCATCTGTCGCGCGTGACCAAGGACAATACCGGTTACGATCTGCGGCACCTTTTTTGCGGTGCCGAAGGTACGCTGGGTGTGGTCACCCGCGCGGTACTGCGGCTCTGGCCGCGACCGGCACGGGGCGAAACCGCGCTCTGCGCGCTGGACAGGTTCGACCAGGTGGTCGCCCTGCTGCAGCGAGCGCGCAAGGGTCTGGTTCTGCAAGCCTTCGAAGTGATGTGGCGCGATCATTTCATGATGAGCGGCGGCGGCAATCTTTTCGCCGATGCGCCGCCCCTGGCCGTTTTGATCGAGGCCGAAGGCGACGGATTGCCTGCACTGCTGGAAACCGCGTTCGAGGCCGGCGAGGTGACTGATGCCCTGATCGCCCAGTCCGAAGCGGATGCCCAGGCGTTCTGGGCGGTGCGTGAAACCCGTAACGCGCGTGACAGCCTGCATGACGTGCTGAATCTTGATGTCAGCCTGCCCATTTCGGCCATGGCGGGATTTGTCGAAGAGTGCGGTGCCGCGATCCGGGCGCTCGATCCCACGGCCGATGTCTATTTTTTCGGCCATTTGGGTGACGGCAATTTGCATGTCATGGCAAGGATGCCCGCGTTGGGAGCCGAAGGAGAGACGGCATTGCAGGCCGCCGCCTATCCGCTGGTGCGGGACCGTGAGGGGTCTATCTCTGCCGAACACGGCATTGGAACGATCAAGCGCGACTGGCTGGGCCTTTCGCGCTCGGAATTTGAAATTGCTGCAATGCGGGGGTTAAAGACGGTGTTCGATCCGCAAGGGCAGATGAACCCCGGTAAGTTGTTGCCCAATCCGTAGGTTGAGCGGTGTCAGGCCAATTCTACCTCGCCCAAGAAAGGTCGGTAAGGTGCTGTCAGACAAATTCGAACTCGTCTCAGCTAGGCTCAGGACCTATTAATCGGGTTGAGATCGCATTGGTCGCATGATTCAAATCCCCAAATTTTGAGGGAGTATCATGAGCAATCTATTTTGGCTGACCGACGAACAGATGGCGCGACTGCGGCCGTTCTTTCCCAAGAGCCACGGCAAGCCGAGGGTCGATGATCGGCGGGTGTTGAGTGGGATAATCTTCATCAACCGCAATGGCTTACGGTGGTGCGATGCGCCGAAGGAATACGGCCCGCCGAAAACGCTCTACAATCGCTGGAAACGCTGGAGCGAGATGGGTGTTTTTGCCAGGATATTTGCAGGGTTGGCGGCTGAGGCGACGGACCCGAGGACAATCATGATCGACGCTATTTACCTCAAAGCCCATCGCACGGCATCAAGCTTGCGGGGCAAAAAGGGGGGCGCGGGCGGCTGATAGGGCGGACCAAAGGCGGCATGAATACCAAGTTGCATGCCATCACCGACACCAACGGACGGCCTATCCGGTTCTTCATGTCGGCTGGCCAGATCAGCGACTATACAGGGGCGGCGGCGCTCTTGGGCGACATGCCGAAAGCCCAGTGGCTTCTGGGGGATCGCGGCTATGACGCCGACTGGTTCCGCGAAGCCCTGCAAGAAAAGGGGATCAGGCCATGCATCCCGGGACGGAAGGCCCGAAAGAAGCCCGTCAAATACGACAAGCGCAGGTATAAACGCCGAAACCGCATCGAGATCATGTTTGGCCGCCTGAAGGATTGGCGGCGCGTTGCCACACGATATGACCGCTGCCCCGAAGTCTTCCTCTCCGCCATCGCTCTCGCCGCAACAGTCATGTTTTGGTTATGAGTCCTGAGCCTAGAGAAGTTCCAGCGCACGCGTGGCGTTCTGCGTTTGATGGCGCAGGTGATCCATGAGCTCTGGATGGGCAACGACCCGTCGGTCATGATCATGCCCGGAAGCGTGGCAATCAGCACCGCCCGAGTGGAGCCGGAGCTGCTCCACTATCTCGACGCAAGCTGGCAGTCGATTATCGCAGGTGACGTGGATGGCGTAACCTCAACACCTTATAAAATCGATCAAGGAGCGCCAAACCTAAATAAATACTCTGCAACCCGCAGAATAGCGCGCGCGATTTTTATGGGAACGGCACCGACCCATGGTCAAGAGAACAAGGGCCTCGATGATAAACAGATCAATCTTGGTGTCGTACAGCCCGGTGAGCGCCCAGCGATATTTGGCGATGCGCTTAGACGCCTGACCAACCAAGCGAAGTTTATGCACAGCGATCTCGGCCGCTATTGGTATTCGATGTCAGCAAGCCTGAACCGGATTGCCGCCGATCGCGCAGGACAGCTCGAGGAAGCTCTCGTCCTGATGGAAATCGATAAGGCACTCGTCGGCTACATCAATGGCCTCGGTGACCGTGGGCACTTCGATGCTGTGCAAGTGGCGCCTGGCAGCTCGTCCGACGTTCCCGATGAACCTGGCGGCGTGCGCGCTGTAATTCTGGGCGTGGCACACCCACACACCGGCAGAGATGGCTCCGAAGCATTGTCCGAAGCCAAGGAAATACTGATGCAACGCGGGAGCACGCCGCGCGTCTACCGGAACATGCTTGTGTTCTTGGCGGCAGAGCAACGTCAGCTCGACAACTTGAAGGCTGCAATGCGTTCGGCTTTGGCTTGGGCAGAAATCGTTCGCGAAACGGATCGTCTTAACCTGACGCAAAGCGACAGCGCCCTCGCCAAGGCAAAACTGACGGAAAGCAATGAGACGCTAAAAACCCGCCTGAAAGAGGCTTGGTGCTATCTTCTGTATCCAGTTCAGGAAAGCGCTCAGGCAGACCTCGAGTGGACGTCAGCGAAGGTGCCCGCTCAGGACGGATTGCTGGCGCGTGCAAGCAAGAAGCTCGTCAGTGACGAGGGGCTTTTGCCCGAGCTTGGGCCCGCCCGACTGGATCGCGAGCTCCAAAAATACATCTGGAACGGGAAAGGTCATCTGTTTCTCAAGGACTTGTGGGAGTACATGAACCGGTACACCTACTTGCCTCGCGTCAAGAATCGCAGCGTGCTTGCGAAAGCTGTTCAATCAGCGGTCTCTGGGATGCTTCCTGGCCCATTTGCATACGCCGATCGCTGGGATGAACCAGAGGATATCTACGTTGGTTTGGCAATATCAGGTCCTAGCCAAGTCCAGGTCGTGATCGACAGCGATTCTGTAATCATCAAACCCGACGTCGCAGAATCTCACCGGCCCAAGTCAACAGAAGAGCCGGCTGGTCAGGGCGGATCAGGCCCCACGGACCCTGATGGCCCTGCGCCAACGCCAGGTGGTGATACGGGTGGAGAACCCGCTCCCGCCCCAGAAAGGAAACCCACGCGTTTCGCCGGAACCGTCATGATCTCGGCCGACCGACCGGCGCGAGACATCCACCAAATCGTGGAAGCAATTATCGAGCAGCTCACTACACTTCCGGGCAGTGACGTATCTCTGAAGCTGGAAATTGATGCCGAAGTCGCTTCCGGTCTGGATCGTGCCAAAGTCAGAACTTTGATCGAGAACGCAACTACGCTGGGCTTCATCGACAAGTCTATCAAGTGATGGACTGCGGGGGATCAAATGTGTTTGCGGCTGACATACGCTGAAGCATTGCTCTGGAAGAAAAGTGCGGCTCAGCTTATCGCTGAGCCGCGGAAGATATGACTTAACTCATTACTCAAGCTGGCCATCAATGCCGAATTCCTTTTCAAATGTACGCCTTATCTCGCCTCACCGCGACCTGAACAACACGACCACATAGCTCCCGAACCTCCCCCCCCCGACTGGACTTCAGCGCCACGACGAGCATTGCTGTACTCACGCCCGAGCGATGCTTCGGGCCTCTGCCGGTAGCAGGGCTGACACCGGGTCGGCCCGCAGAACCGGGAGATCCTCATGACCAAAACCAAGCCCCAAACCAAACCCTCGCGCAAATCCAAGGCAGAGCTTCTGCGCGACATGCTCACGCGCGCAGATGGTGCAAAGCTCGACGACCTGTGCAAGGCCACCGGCTGGCAGGCGCATACGGTGCGCGCGGCGC
>NZ_JAHKSQ010000012.1:0-78128 GCF_018862045.1 Roseovarius sp. PS-C2 | reverse complement strand
CTCAAAAATCCCATGTCGATCACTCCATATCTCCCCGACCGAATCCGTCAGGGCAACGTGTTCACATGGGTCAATTCTCAGTGGAAATTTGGTGAGCTACCGGGTCACTTCTCAGCGGAAATCAACACTCCAGACGGCAGGCCTCAGCGTCGGGTGGGGTTTGCAGTTTCAAAGCCCGCTGTTTCTTGCGGCGATGATCGCTGTCCTGCTCGTCTTTTCGGCAAATCTGTTCGGAGCGTTCGAGTTCGCCCTTCCACACGGCATGCAGACGCGGCTTGCAGGGGCCGGAGGACGCAACGGGTATTCCGCCGACTTTTTCACTGGCATGTTCGGTGCCGTCATGGCGACGCCTTGTTCGGCACCGTTCCTCGGCACCGCGGTGGCCTTTGCTTTGGCCGGGCGTGGCGTGGACATCCTCATCGTCTTTACGAGCCTCGGGCTCGGCCTCGCCCTGCCCTATCTCGTCATCGCCGCGTTCCCGCGTCTGGTCGCATTCATGCCCAAGCCTGGTCGATGGATGCTGATCATCAAAAGCGTCATGGGGGTTTTGTTGCTTGCAACCGCCGTGTGGCTGTTCTGGGTGCTCGACGGTGTCGCCGGGCTTGCGTCTGTCATCGCGGTCGCGGCGTTGTCCGGTCTCGCCGTTCTGATACTATCTCTCCCGAATGTGCAGTCCCAATTCAGGTGGTCTATTGCCATAGCCAGCCTTGTCCTGGCCATTGCCGCAGGTCCTCTCTTGCAGCAATCAGCACCTGCGCGTTCGACGCCGCAGTTGGCAATGGCTTGGATCGCATTTGATCGTTCGGAAATAGCGAAACGCGTGTCCGCAGGAGAGGTCGTTTTTGTCGATGTGACCGCTGACTGGTGTCTGACTTGCAAAGCGAACAAGACACTTATCATCGATCGGGAGCCAGTCCGGAGCGCGCTTGAAGCGCCTGGAGTCACGGCGATGCAGGCAGATTGGACACGCCCGGACACGCGCATTTCCCGCTACCTTGAGAGTTTCGGCAGATACGGCATCCCCTTCAATGCCGTCTACGGACCATCGGCACCGAACGGCATTGTGCTGTCCGAATTGCTAAAAACCGAGGACGTGATGAACGCCTTGGCGCAAGCCAGTGGTCGGGATGTTTCCGCAAAGGTTGCCGGACAGGAGTGACCTGCTCGACCGGGACACCGAGCAGTAGTCAGCCGCCGAGCCGCTCAAGCGCGGCACGGACCGCCGCACGCCGAGGATCACTGGCGGGCTGCTGCTCCAACAGCGCTTCAGCCTTGCGGTAGGCCTCAACGGCGCGATCGGGCTCCTGAAGGACGGTATAGGCATTTGCCAGCCGCATCCAACCATCCAGATCGTCCGGTTCATCCTCAAGACGCTCGGCCAGCCGCGAGACCATCGATCGGATGAACTCCGCGCGATCCGCGTCATTCATCTCCGACGCCGCCGCGACATCTGCGGCACTCGGGCCTGGTTGCGACGTCGGCCCGCTGGGTAGATTGACGACCGGAAGGTCAGCT
Source organism: Roseovarius sp. PS-C2 (assembly GCF_018862045.1). Classification (NCBI taxonomy): domain Bacteria; kingdom Pseudomonadati; phylum Pseudomonadota; class Alphaproteobacteria; order Rhodobacterales; family Roseobacteraceae; genus Roseovarius; species Roseovarius sp. PS-C2. The sequence goes on along the minus strand of NZ_JAHKSQ010000012.1, from coordinate 76,613 downwards.
GCCGCTGCAATCCGGTTGATCTGCGCTGCATAGGTCTCCATCCAGGGAACGTAAGCCTCTTCCTGATTCAGCCGTGAAACAAGCAGATCGTAGGCCTTACGCGTCTCTTCTTGCTGAAGGTAATACAGAGACTCGAAGTAGGTTGCCGCAGGATTGGATGGGTCAAGGTCCAAAGCGCGATCAATGGCCAATTTCGCCCGTGGAATAACAACGCCGTCATTGGCAACCGCGACAGCCTCTGCCAGCATGGAGAATGTCGCGGAGGTGGCATCCTCCCGTTCGGCAACGACTTCGAAGGCTTCGACGGCATCGGCTGCTCTGCCCATGCGCTGATAGGTCTGGCCCAACAGCATCCACCCTTCGCTAGGGCCGCCGGTCGGATCGGACACAAGCCTTTCGCGAAGTTGTATTGCCAGCGCCGTCACTTCATCAGTCTGTGCCCGCTCCTCTGCACGGGCAGCGAAGGCCATTGAAGGAACCTCCGGCGATCCCATCGTCAGATAGTAGCCCGCGGCAATAACCGGCGCGAGGACCGCCGCGACAACGAGAGTGACTCTGCCACCATTACGGGATGATCCGACTTTTTCTTCCGAATTGCGGGTCGTCGCGAGGATCCGTTTCTTGATCTCGAGTCTGGCTGCTTGAGCTTCCTGTTCAGAAATCAAACCGCGGTCCATGTCTCGTTGGATTTCCCGCATCTGATCGGCGAGGATCGCCGGTACCGCATCCCCTCTGGTGAGAGTGTTCGATTTGGACAGCAGCAGCGGGTAGAGGACAATTCCGATTGCGACCAGCGTCAAAAGAACGAAAATACCCCAGATCATGACGCATCCCCCGCTTCGTTTTGCCTGAGAATTTCGGACACGGTGTTCTCATCCTCCGAGCCCAAGTCTTCAAATGCCTCTTGCTTTCGCCGACTCATCAGTAGCCCGCCACCAACGAAAACCCCGATCAGAACGAAAGCGATCGGAGCGAACCAAAGCGCGTAGGTCGCAGGCTCCAGAGGCGGTTTCAGCAGCACGTAATCCCCGTACCGCGCCCGTATGTATTCGATCACCTCCGCGTCGCTGTCTCCAACGACCAGGCGCTCGCGTACGAGCAGACGCAAGTCCCGCGCCACACCCGCGTTCGAACTGTCGATGTCCTGGTTCTGACAGACGACGCATCGTAGATCCTTGGAAATCTCCCGCGCACGCTGTTCCAATACCGGGTCGGTCAGCATTTCGTCCGGTTCCACCGCATTGGCGGCAAAGGGAAGGAGCCCGATGCAAAACGCGAAAATCAACTGTCTCATGAACCTGCTCCATTTGGCAGTGCGCCTGCCTGCTTCAGGGCTTGCGTGAACCGTTCGACGGCGTCCGGACCCACGACCGGCCCGACATAGCGAAACAAAACGGTGCCATCGCTATCGACGATGAAGGTTTCCGGCACGCCCGACAGGCCCCATTCGATCCCGGTCCGGCCCGACAGGTCGGACCCGATCCGCTCGTAGGGATTGCCGAGGTCATTGAGCCACTTCACGGCATCCTCAGGTTTGTCTTTGTAGTTTATTCCGAACAACCGCATGCCTTCTCGTTCGACAAATCTTGTCATCACGGCATGTTCCGCGCGGCAGGGCACGCACCAGGACGCAAAGACATTGACCACGACCGGTCGTTCGTTGCTGACAAGATCGCTTCGGGCCAGGCCGGGTGTCTCCAACCCCGGCACGGGATCGAGGTCGAACGCCGGGGCCGGTTGCGAGATCAGGACGGAAGGGATCTCGTTGGGATCCCGGTCGGGATTGAGCCCCCAGAGAAAAAACCCACCGAATATGACCGCCGCAATAAACGGCAGCCCGGCAATGAGACGTTTCATCTTCTCTCCTACTCGGCAGGAACGGCATCGGTGGCTGGCTGTTTGGCACGGCGCGGCGCCCCGACCCTCAAACGGCGATCCGACAAGGACAAACAGCCACCGATCACCAGCAGGATCGAGCCGATCCAGATCAGGTTGACGAGCGGTTCATAGAGGATCCGAAGGGTCCATGCTCCGGCGTTGTTCACTTGATCGGAGGCTGGCGTTGCAATCGACGTATAGAGATCACCCGCCAATGTGGAGCGGATGGCCGACTCCGTCGTCTGGCTTTCCGCGACCGGGTAATACCGCCGTTCCGGGAAAAGTGTCGTGACCAATTCGCCATCCCGACGCACCACAAGGGTGCCGCGATCCGCGATGTAGTTCGGCCCTTGAACCTTTGCGGCCCCTTCGAAGGTGATGTCGAACCCGGCGATCGTGACTTCGGTCCCGGGGGCGGCAAAGACGATCTCCTCACTCTTCCATCCGGTCGAGCCGATCATCCCCATCATCAACACAGCGACGCCGGCATGGGCAAGCGTCATACCGTGAGAGGCGCGTGGCAGGTTGCGCACGCGTCTCGCGCTCTCTGCAAGGGAAACCTCGAACAGACGGATGCGTAGCGCCCATTCCCGCAGGGTCGCAAAAAGCAGCCACGCTGCGCCGAGGATGGCAAGATAGGCCATGATCGGCCCACCGTTCAGAAGATACCATGCGGCCAAGGCTGCAATGACCGCCAGCACGGCCACGAATTGGATGCGATCGAGCAAACCGGCGATATCAGCCCGCTTCCACGACAGGAATGGACCAAGACCCATGAACACGACCAGTGCCAGCATCATCGGAATGAAGGCCGCGTTGAAGAAAGGTGGACCGACCGAGATCTTGTCCCCGGTGACAGCCTCCAGGATCAGTGGATAAAGCGTCCCGAACAGAACGGTTCCCGTAGCGGCGGCCAGAATGAGGTTGTTCACGAGCAGCCCGGCTTCGCGGCTGATCGGGCGAAACAAACCACCCGGCTCCATTTCGGGCGCCCGCCAGGCGTAGAGCGCCAGCGACCCACCGATGGACACCGCGAGTAAACCCAGAATGTAAACTCCGCGCTCTGGATCGACGGCGAACGCGTGTACGGATGTAAGCAGGCCTGACCGGACGATGAACGTCCCGAGAAGTGAAAGCGAGAAAGTCAGGATGGCAAGCAGGATGGTCCAGCTTTTGAACGCATCGCGCTTTTCCGTGACGATGGCCGAATGCAACAGCGCTGTGCCCAGAAGCCAAGGCATGAAGCTTACATTCTCGACCGGATCCCAGAACCACCAGCCGCCCCAGCCCAGTTCATAATAGGCCCACCAAGACCCGAGGGCGATACCCGCCGTCAGGCTGATCCAGGCGGCCAATGTCCATGGCCGGACCCATCTGGCCCAGGCCGGATCGACGCGACCCTCTATAAGAGCCGCAACGGCGAAGGAAAACACGATGGAGAAGCCGACATACCCGAAATACAAGAGCGGCGGGTGCATGGCGAGACCCATGTCCTGAAGCAACGGGTTCAGGTCATTGCCGTCGAGCGGCGGCGGAAACACCCGCTCGAAGGGGTTCGACGTCAGCAGCAGGAAGGACAGGAAGCCGACACTGATCCACGCCTGCACCGACAAGGTGCGCGCCTTGGTCTCGGCGGGGATGTTCGATCCGAACCAGGCGACGCCCGCGCCGAACACCGCGAGGATCAGAATCCAGAGCAGCAGCGAACCCTCATGGCTGCCCCAGGTCCCGGCCACCTTGTAGAGCATCGGCTTGAGCGAATGGGAATTCTCGACGACGTTCCTGACGGTGAAGTCGCTGACGATGAAGGCCTGCATCAGCGCTGCGAAGGCTATGGCCACAAACAGCACTTGTCCTATTGCCGTCGCCTGGGCGGATTTCATCCAGACGGCGTTTCCACGCGACGCACCTGCAATCGGCAGAACGCTTTGAACAAGCGCAAGCGCAAGCGCGAGGGCCAGTGCGAAGTGACCAATTTCCGGGACCATGGCGTTCTTTCCTATCCAGTGTCGGTGGGCGTCGCGTCGGACGGCTTTGGCGTCCGCGGCGGGGTCTATTCGTCGAGCGTTGCTTTGCGGCGACGGAACTCTTCTTCGTCGATTTCCCCATTCGCAAAGCGGCGCCGGAGCGCTTCCTGCGCGTCCGAGTCCGGGGGACGGGTGCCATTGTCCCGCAGCCTGAGCACCAGAAACACGATCAATGCGATCACGGCGCCCCAGAAGGCGAGCATCATGAAGCCGCCCATAAAGCCATAGCCTCCGCCCCACATGTGACCTGTCCAGGAGCCTGGACCATCAGCTCGCGCCATGCTGGCGGGCAAGCTGGCCAGCGACGGCAGGATCAACCCGTTCGGTTTCATCTGTTTCTCCTTCGATCAGTTCGGTTTCATCCAACGGGATGGTGACAACAGCGCGCAAACCCGCGCTGTTCTGGTTGACCAGCTGGATATCGCCGCCGTGCGATTGGATGATCGTCCTCGCAATCGAGAGCCCGAGCCCATAGCCGCCCGTTTCCAGAGACCTCGATTGCTCGAGGCGATAGAAGGGATCGAAGACCTTTTCCAACTGGTCGACGGGAATGCCGGGGCCATTGTCATCGATGTTGAGTACGAGGTTCGAACCGTGGGTCGCCCAGCTGACTTTTGCGGCACCACCGTAGCGAACGGCGTTCTCAAGCAAGTTCCTCAGTGCCCTTCGGAACGCGTTGGGTCGAAGCCGCACGGCAACATCATCACTCGGGGCAAAGGTGCAGTGTGCCGCCATATCGCTGCACAAGCTGTCCAGAAAATTGCGCAGATCGACCACTTCGGCACCCTCGGATCCGGTAAGGCCGCGTGCAAAGGTGAGCGTCGCTTCGACCATACTCTGCATCTCTTCGACCGATGCGATGAGGCTGTCCCGCGTCTCTTCTTCGTCAACCAGCTCCGCGCGGACACGCATGGCGGTCAACGGCGAGCGCAGATCGTGACCAAGGGCTGCGAGCATCCGTGTCCTATCACTGACAAACCGGGTCAGCCGTCGCTGCATGCGGTTGAAGGCGACGGTCAGATCCCTGACCTCGGTCGGCCCTGTGACCGCCAATTCGCCCACATCTTCGCCCCGGCCAAGATGGTCCGCGGCCTTGGAGAGGTGCCGCAAAGGACGCGTCAGGCGCGTCATGACAAACCAGAAGATCGCCACCAGAAGCAGTCCGGCGGAAATTCCAAAGGTCAGCATCGAATAGAAAGGCCATTGGATTGGCGGACGCTCGAACCGCGTTCCGACATTCAGCCAACGCGCCCCCTTGATCGCGATCGACAGGTTCATTTCAACCGCTGTCAACTCTCCGCGCATCATCGCTAGATGCATTTCCGTCATCTCGTCCGAGAGATTGGGAAGGGGCCGCAACGCGCCCTCGACCTCGTGCAGTTCAACGCGAATATCCCGGCTGTAGCTATCGCCCAGAAGCGCGCGTATGCGTCCTTCCACGATGCCGCCATCCGAATGACCGGTGTGTTCCACGCTCGGAACGTCCGACAGATCAAACCGGATCAATGGCGAATTCGCCGCGCGGAGGATCGAGTCCTGCAACTCCGGCGGGGCCTCCTCGATCAACCGCGCGACATTTGCTGCGCGACCGGCGGCCTCGAACCCCAATGCGGCACGAATCGCAAGGGTGCGCTCGTCAGCGAACAGGAACAGGCTGATCGCCTGGGCCACGACAAGTGCCGCGACCACAAGCAGGATCAACTGGCCGCTCAGAGACCTCATCGCACGGCGCATCACGGCGCATCCTCGACATCGGCAGCCAGACAGTATCCGCCGTTCCGCACCGTTTTGATGACACTGGGCCTAAGTACATCCGGCTCGATTTTGCGGCGGAGACGGCTGATCTGATTGTCGATGGTTCGATCCATCGGGCCTGCCGTCCGCCCAGCGGTCAGGTCAAGCAACTGGTCACGGCTGAGCACCATCCTCGCGCGTTCCAGCAGGACCGCCAGCAATTTGAACTCGGAGGTCGTCAATGGGGTCTCGGTGGTGGACTCGTCAATCAGCACCTGCCGGTCGGTATCCAGTATCCAGTGCGCAAAAGAGACTTTCCTCCCAGCGAGGCTTCCGGCCACAGGTTCGTCGCGGTTGCTTCTCCGAAGAACCGACTTGATGCGGGCGAGCAGTTCTCGTGGATTGAACGGCTTGGCGAGATAATCGTCCGCACCGATTTCCAGACCCACGATCCGATCCGTTTCCTCACCAAGCGCCGTCAGCATGATGATCGGAAGATCACCCTCTGGCGCAAGTCTGCGGCAAACCGACAAACCGTCCTCGCCCGGCATCATGACATCGAGCACGAGGAGGTCGAAGTGACCGGTGGCCAGCTTGGCATCCATCTCCACGGCATCCCTGGCGACGGTCGTGCGCATTCCGTTCTTCTCCAGGAAGCGCGCGACGCTTTCGCGTATCTGAGCGTGGTCGTCCACGATAAGGATATGATGTGGCGGTCCCATGGCGTCCTTCCTAGATCATCGTTGCATTCTGTTTCATGGGCAGAATTGTAGCCGTTTGTATCAGGTCAGTCCCTTGCTACAGATGGATACAAATCTGTGCCTGCACCGTGTCGTGCTCCCGGGTAGCGTCGCGCGTATGTTATGTGACCTTTGGGATCGCAACCGATCAAAGGATGAGGTTTTCGAATATGGCTCTTGATTTGAACCGGCGCCGTTTCGTTCTGGGTGCTCATATGACGGTGCTGACCGTCGCGGCGTCACCGCTGTTGGCGCAGAGCCGATCTGTCTGGTCGGCAGAGAATGCCTTTGACGCGCTTCTATCGGATACGGCGCGGATCATCGATGTCAGAACGCACAAAGAGTGGCAAGAAACCGGCGTAGGTGCTGGTGTATGGCCGATAAGCATGCACGCGTCCGGTTTTCCGGACCGATTGTTCAGGGCCAAGGAACTGAGCGGTGATCGCACTGTTGGACTGATCTGCGCCACTGGCGGACGCTCCGCATCGCTGCTTCGAGCGTTGAGACAAGCTGGTTATTCGGGCTACGCCGATATCTCGGAAGGGATGTTGGGATCAGGCGAAGGGCCTGGCTGGATCGCATCGAACTTGCCGACCGTTCCGGTGGATGTCGCCCTGAACGGGTTGCCCCCCGCGTTGGCCTGACCAGTGAAGAATCAATTGGTCCCGTTGTGCTAAAAGCCTGATGTATGGTCAAATTGACCTGTTTGAACAGGAAGACGGGTTTGGGTGTATGACCGAGTTGATGGCTATGTTTGTCGGAATATGCGCGGCGATCGTGATGGGAATTGTCCATCATTATGCGTTGTCGGGCATTCTGAAGTTTTCCCCGCAGCGGTCGGATGGCTCCGGCTTTCGGATCATCCTGACGTTTTCCGCGTTGCTGTTGCTGCACGTATTGGAACTTGTGACGCTCGCCGTGTTCAACACGATGGTGGTGGCAAGCGTTCTGCCGCAATCGTTCAGCAACAGCCCGCCGATGTTTCAGGATGTTCTCTATGTTACGGGCATCTCGTTCTCGACCCTTGGCTATTCGTCCATAGAGGTGGTCGGGCCCTTTCGACTGTTGCTGATGCTGCAATCGCTTTTGGGCTTCATGTTGCTGACCTGGTCAGCGACGTTTCTTTACTCAGCCTGCCAGCAAGTCTGGCAGAAGGCGAAAGATGACTGAAAATCGCCACGCGCGTCGGACATGAGCTTGGCGTCAGCGTCAAATACGTCCTGATATCGGTCCTTTGACCTCACCGTGGAACGGTTGAGTGAGCGCTGCGTTGCGCGCGTGGATGAATAGCCCTTGACCTTCCAGTTGCTGGAATCCCTAGGTACAAAGCCATGGCACAGATTTTCGAAAAGACAGGCGATCACGTATCGCACCATCGACACGGGGATATCTTGAAATCTCCCGTATGGGTTGGTGTGTTGTTTGTCTTGCTCACAATGCCGGCTCACCTGTTTTTGGATGAAAAGAGCTCGATAGCTCTTGTGTCGCGTAGCCCTTAATTGGGCTCTGCCTCAATCTGTGTGGCGGAACGGTAGCATTCTCGCCCGCAACAATTCTGGACCGGCTCGACCGTACATGGCGCGTTTGAGCGTCTTCAGGCGATTGATCTGACCTTCTGCTTGGCCGTTGCTCCATGGCATCTCGATGGCGTTTTTGACTGCATCGAAGTCCCGGTTCAATGTGCGGGCAAAGCGCACGATGGGCGCCAGATCGGTTTCGATCGCGTTGTCGATCCATGCTGGGAGCGGGTCTGCTTGGCGGCTGCGCAGGATACCGTTGAACCGCATGGCGAGACTTCGCATCGTTGCGAAGGCGGGAGAACCGGCCTTGAGCGCGTCGACTTTCCGCGCTTGATCCGGGGTGAGCTTTCCGCGGGGTTTGATGCACAGCGCGGCTGCGATGACCGGGGAAATCGCGTGCCCCGTTTCCGGGTCCCGGACTGGCTTAAGGATTTCGTGCTCTACCTTGGAGTCGCTCCCTTGCTGTTCTGCTTTTCGCCAGCCCGCCAACAGACGCTGCAAATGCGACTGACTCCCCTCGTAACCGCGCTCTCGGATCAGACGGAACAGGGCGCTGCCAGTTCGAATGCCCTCCTTCCAGCTTTGGCTCAGGAACTCTTCAAAGTACCACGGCGATGTCGGCTTCAAAGCGGCCCGCCTGCGGTCCGGTGGTGTCTCGAACTGCAGCCATTTCGCGATGCTGCGACGCGGGAACCCTGTTCGCCGCCCGATCTCGCTGCATGAAAGCCCCTGATTTCGGAGCGCATGAATGGTGGCGAAAATCTCTTCCCGAGACGTCCTATGCGCCAGGCGTGACTTCAGAAGGCTGCCGGCTGCGGTGATGTTGTCGGCGTCGGACAGCAGCGCCCTGCCGGTCGCACGGCCGTGAAGGTTCATTTGCTCCTCGATGGCCTGCCGCAGGTTTTGTACGATATGGAACCGGTCAGCGACCTGCTTCGCCTGCGGTGCCCCTTGCCGTGCTGCCTGGGCGTAGAGACCGCAGCGATCTCTGCTGATCACTTCCACCTCGGGGTGTCGCTTCAGCCAGTTGGTGCAGCTGACGACATCTCGATCCTCAAGAATGTCGATCACCACGCGACGCTCCAGATCCACAATGATCGTGCCGTAGGTTTGCGATTTCCGCCAACTCCAGTCGTCGATCCCGATGACTGTCGGCGACTCGCCACTGTCTTGGGCACGGTTCTTCAGCTGCCTAAGCACCGTGTCATCGCTGACTCCAAGGCCCAAACGATGCAACAACCGCTCGGCTGGCCGTCCGCCGGTCGCATGCCCAAGATGGGTGACAATCTCCCCGACACGCGAAGTACGACGTGCAAATGGACGCGCAATCGAGGCGATTTGGTCTGAGAATGTCCGGCGTGGGCAAGCGGGTGCCTGACATCGCCAACGGCAAATTGCGAGATCAACCGTTACCTCGTCTCCATGCGCGGGATAATCCTGCAGCCGCCGACGCCGCCAGCCGTGACGTCGGCGTGAATGCAATCCACAGTCTGGGCAAATGCCGTTGGGAGCCAAGACGCCAGATACAATCCACCCGCCTCTTTCACTTCGCTCAACGCTTTGAACGGCAACATCGCTCCCGGGCGACCAGTGCTTCTTCGAACTCACAACTATACCTCCTGAATTTTCCAGTTTCAGGATAGTTGCGCCACACAAAGTGAGGCAGAACCCAATTAAGGGCTACGCGACACCGTCAACAAAATTTCTCTTGCAGAAGGGTGTTTTTTATACAGAATGACCTTGGGAGGCTATCCACAAGAATGATTCTTCATTTCGACCCGGATAACGCGCGTGTCTCCATCAGGTTCGCAACAGATGGGCCATCATTTGCCGCGAGAGGAGACCAGGAGGCGCGCAAGAAGGGGTTGGCCGATGCATGGCGCCGCAACAGACCCCTTGGCCACACAAAGGTTACTACTCTAGGAGGAGAGACATATGTATTGCCAATGCCTACGTGTATTCGGCCAACCGCTTGATGGCGAAGATCGCCCCGACATGGTCCCGCAAGGAACCGAAGTTATCATCCGCGTCACGGCGGCGGGCGTTTGCCACACCGACCTGCATATCCGTGAGGGCGGCTTTGATCTGGGCCACGGGCGTCGGCTCAGCTATGCCGAACGCGGGATGAAATTGCCGATGGTTGCGGGGCATGAGGTGGCCGGTGTCGTTGCGGCCGTAGGGCCGGATGCAGTGGGGGCGGATGGCCAGCCGATTGATACGTCCAAGACCTATGTGGTCTATCCATGGAGCGGGTGCGGCAGCTGTGATGTCTGTAAAACCGGCGCCGAACAGCTTTGTGCCAATCCCAGATTTCTGGGGATCCACCGCGATGGCGGCTATGCCAGCCATGTGCGGGTGGCGCATCCGCGCTATCTGGTGGATGCGGGCAGTATTGCGCCTGAAATCGCGGCACCTTTGGCCTGTTCAGGGCTTACAACCTATGCCGCGCTGAAAAAGATCGCGGCGACGGCAAGCACCCATACGCCGGTGCTGATCGGCGGCGGGGGTTTGGGGCTGATGTGTCTGGAGCTGCTCAAGGCGCAGAACATGAAAATGCCGGTCGTGGTCGATATCGCGGCGGACAAGCGCGAGGCCGCCATGGCCGCAGGGGCCAAAGCGGCCGTTGACCCAACCGATGCGGATGCCTTGCAGCAAGTGCAAAAGGCCTGTGGCGGCACCCCCATGGCGGTGATTGATTTTGTCGGGGCGGAAAAAACTGCCGAATTTGCGATGGATGTGGTGGGCAAGGGTGGAACCATCATCATTGTCGGTCTTTTTGGCGGCGCAGCCCCTTGGGCGCTTCCGATGCTGGCGCTGAAATCGGTCACTGTTCAGGGCAGCTATACCGGCTCGCTGACCGATTTTCGGGAGCTGATGGAGATCGCCCGCACCGGCGTGATCACCCCGATTCCGACCAAGATCTATCCCCTGACCGATGCAGATAACGTGCTGAATATGCTGGAGGGCGGCAAGGTTATTGGCCGGGCTATTTTGGCGAAAACCTAACGACGGCGGCCCGCTCGGGCCGCCGGTCCATAAAACAGGAGGAGCAATCATGAAAAATTATAAAACACTGGCCTTTGCGACAACGATGCTCTGCACCGTTGTATCCGGCCTCACCGCACATGCTGAAACCCTGCGTTATGCCATCGGCTTCCCCCCCGGCGGGGCCGCGACGGACGGGGTTGCCGAGTTCAACGAACGCCTCAAGGCCGAAACCGATCTGGAGTTGAAAGTCTATGAGCTGTCATTGCTCGACCTGAAGGAAACACCCCCGGGGGTGCGCGACGGGATGGCCGATGCGGGCTATATCCTCACGCCCTATTACCCGGCCGAGTTTTCGGAAACCAACCTGCCGGCCAATATGTCGATGCTGGCAACGGTTGGCACACCGGCAAAATCCTCGGGCGCGGTTATGGCCGGTGCGATGAGCGAATACATCATGTTGCATTGTGACGAATGTCAGCAACAATATACGGCGCAGAACCAGATTTTCCTCGGAGCGATTGGCACGCCGGAATATGTGCAGCTTTGCACCACCCCGATCCGCAGCATCGCTGATATCAAGGGCAAAAAGATGCGGTCCTCCATGGATGCGATGGGCCGTTGGGCGGAAAGTTTCGGCGGCACCAAAGTATCCTTACCGGCGAATGATATCTATGAGGCGATGTCGCAAGGTGTGGTTGATTGCACCATGATTTCGGCGCCCGAACTGGGCAACCTGCAACTTTTCGATGTCACCAAATACATCACGCTTGGCCTGCCGGGCGGCAGCTTTGCGGGTGTGGGCTCGATGAATGTGAACCTTGATACCTGGCGCGGGCTGTCACCCGAACAACGCACGTCCCTGATCCGGCTTTCGGCGTTCAACTCGGCGGCGATCACGGTGAACTATTACCTTGCCGCAGCACAGGACATTGAAAAAGCACAGGGAATGGGCACCGAAATCATCGCACCCCCAGAAGAGATGCGCAAGGCAACCGAGGCCTTTGTTGCGGCTGATGCCGATGTCATCCGCAAGAGTTTCCAAGACGATTACGGGCTGCAAAATGTCGATGCAAAATACGACACCATCGCTGGTCTGATCGAGAAGTGGAAAGGTCTGACGGCCGAAATCTATGACGACAAAGACGCCATGACAGAGCTGCTCTGGACCGAGGTTTTCTCAAAATTGGATGCTGCAAGCTACGGCATGGAGTGAGCCTTAGGGCGGGCTGATTCATCGGCCCGCCCCCTGAACCGAGAGGTTTTTATGCAAAAAACAGACAAGCTATTGCGCGTTATGATTGCGGTTTACGGGGCCGTGGGTGCGGCCGCGATCTTTTTGATGATGCTGCATATTACGGCCGATGTTATCGGCAAATTCATATTCAACCGTCCCCTGCCCGGCACAACCCCGATTGTCTCGCAATATTACATGGTGGTCGCGGCCTTTTTGCCCTTGGCGATTGTCGAGCGGCTGACGGGCCATATCTCGGTCGAGGTTCTGTTCACGGCCTTTCCGCGCAGGCTGCGGGCGGTTCTGACCCTTTGTGCCACGGCCTTGGGGAGTGTCGTCTTTGCGGCGATGACATGGGCCAGCTGGAATGAGGCGCTCAAGAAATACGCCATGGGGTCGTTCAGCTATGAGCAGGGCGTCAAGATTTTGATCTGGCCGACGCATTTCATCGTGCCTGCCGGAACCGCGTTGATAACGCTGGTACTGTTATGGCGGCTGGCTGCGTTCTTGATGCGAATAGAGGATGCCTCTGCGCTGGCTGTGGGTCAGGCCCATCCACGTCATGAGGGAGCGTCCATTGACTGATATCCAGATCGGTTTTGTCGGCATCGCGATCTTGCTGGCGCTTATTGCCCTGCGCGTGCCCATCGCGATTGCGCTGATCAGTGTCTCCTTTACCGGCATCGGGCTTTTGGTCTCGTTCAAGGCGGCTTGGGGCGCGCTGGGGGTTATTCCCTACAGCTTTACCGCCACATGGCATCTGTCCTCTATTCCGATGTTCGTCTTGATGGGTTTCTTTTGTTTTCACGCGGGGCTGACGACGGGGTTGTTCAAGGCCGCGCGCATGTGGCTTTCGGCCTTGCCGGGTGGGCTGGCGATTGCGGGGGTTCTGGGCTGTGCGGGTTTTGCCGCCGTGACCGGATCCTCCATTGCCTGTGCGGCGGCGATGGGGCGGATCGCCGCGCCAGAGATGTTGCGCTATCGCTATGATCCGGGGCTTGCTACCGGCACAATTGCGGCGGCGGGCACCATTGGCGCGCTGATCCCGCCCTCAATCCTGTTCATCCTGTACGGGATGATTGCGCAGGTACAGGTCAGCCAGCTGTTTCTGGCCGGAACGGTTATCGGGCTGATCACGGTGCTGGCCTATACTTTGGTGATCGTGGTCCGCGTGATGCTGGATCCCGCCCTCGCCCCGCCGGTAGAGGAAGACATCAGCTGGGGCGACCGTTTTGCCGCCCTGCAAGAGGTCTGGCCGGTTCTGGTGCTGGTCCTTGGCGTTTTCGGCGGCCTCTTTGCCGGTATTTTCACCCCGACAGAGGCGGGCGGTGTTGGTGCGTCTATGTCACTGGTGATCGCTTTTGTGCGCCGCTCTATTGATGTCAAAGGGATCTGGTCGTCGCTGATGGAGACGCTGACGATTTCCTCCTCGATCTTTATCATCGCGGTCGGGGCCAGCATGTTGACGCGGTTCTTTACCTTTTCCGGTGTCAGCGATGCGCTGGCCGATGGTGTGCTGGAAATGGGCGTGTCGCCGCTGATGCTGATCTTTGCGATTACCCTGCTCTATCTGGTGCTGGGGATGTTTCTGGAGCCGATTGGCGCGATGTTGTTGACGCTGCCGATCCTGTTGCCGCTGGTCGAAACCGCCGGGATTGAACTGCTCTGGTTCGGGGTGCTGGTCGCGAAACTCTTGGAAATCGGGATGATAACGCCGCCAATCGGGTTGAATGTCTTTGTCCTCAAGGGGGTGATGGCCGAGCGGGTTTCGACCGGTACAATCTTCAGGGGGGTTGCCTATTTCATCATGGCCGACCTTGCGATCATCTGCCTGATGGTCGCCTTTCCTGACATGATCCTCTTCACCCAGAATATGTTGCCATAAAGGGCACGCCACGAAGGAAATATCTTATGCTGACTGATACAAAACTGTTCATCAACGGTGTTTGGCGCCCCGCATCCGATGAGGCCCGCGCCCCGGTCCATAACCCCGCCACCGGCGAGGTGATCGGCCAGCACGCGATGGCAACCAAAGCCGATCTGGAAGAGGCGGTGCAGGCCGCCGAAACGGCCTTTGCGACCTGGCGTGAGGTGTCCGCGATGGAGCGGGGCGCGATCCTGCGCCGTGCTGCAACGGCCCTGCGTGACCGGATGCCCGAGGTGGCGCGGGTGCTGACCCTTGAAATGGGCAAACCCTTGGCCGAGGCCGAGAACGAGCTGCGCACCGCTGCCGATCTTCTGGATTGGTTCGCCGAGGAGGCCCGCCGGATTTACGGCCGTGTGATCCCTGCGCGCAGCCCCGATGTGATGCAGCTTGCCCTCAAACAGCCGATCGGGCCGGTTGCGGCCTTTACGCCGTGGAACTTCCCCTTTTCGCAACTGGTGCGCAAAGTGGCCCCCGCCCTTGCCGCAGGCTGCACGATGGTCGCCAAGCCGCCAGAGGATACGCCCGCAAGCCCCGCCATCCTTGCCGAGATCCTGACCGAAGCGGGGCTGCCTGCGGGCGTGTTGAACTTTGTTTACGGCAACCCGCCCGATGTCGCCAACTATCTGATCCCGCATCCCGCCATTCGCAAAGTGTCCTTTACCGGCTCGGTTCCGGTGGGCAAACTGCTGGCCTCGCTGGCCGGTCAGCATATGAAGCGCATCACGATGGAGCTGGGCGGTCACAGCCCCGTTCTGGTGTTCGAGGATGCCGATATTGAGGCCGCCGCCCGCGATATTGCCGCCTTCAAGTTCCGCAATGCCGGTCAGGTCTGTATCTCTCCGACGCGCATTCTGGTGCAGCGCGGCGTCTATGACCGTTTCGTTGCCGCCTTGAAGGCCGAGGTCGTCAGCATCACCCCCGGCGCCGGTATCGACCCTGCAACGCGTATGGGCCCCTTGGTCAGCAAACGCCGGGTTGAGGCCGTGACCGAGATCATTTCCGAGGCGGTCAGCGCGGGCGCGAAGCTGGTGACAGGCGGGGAACGTGTTGACCATCCGGGGTTCTTCTACCGCCCGACCCTGTTGGAAAACGTGCCGCAATCCGCGCGGATCATGAATGAGGAACCCTTTGGTCCGGTGGCCTTGCTGGCCGCCTTTGACACGGTGGATGAGGCCGTGACCGAGGCGAACCGTCTGGCCTACGGTCTTGCGGCCTATGCCTTTACGACCTCGATCCGTACCTCACAGATCCTGCAAAACAAGATAGAGACGGGGATGCTGGCGATCAACCACACCGCGCTTGGCCTGCCCGAATTGCCATTGGGCGGCATCAAGGATTCGGGCTTTGGCTCCGAAGGTGGGCCAGAGGCGATTGAATCCTATGTCTACACCAAATTGGTGACGCAGAAATCCTGATCAAAAGCATGGCCGGCCCCGCAAAATGGGTCGGCCATTCAACGCTTGCCCAAGGTCAGGCGGCAATCCGGGCAATCAGTTTTGCCAGCCCGTCTTGCTGGTCCAGCCCCGCCACGGTTTGCCACAGATCCGCGGCCCCCTCTGCGCCCAACAAAGAGGTGGCCTTATCGCGCAGCCGCCCTTCCAGCACCGCAGGGTCATTCTCGGTCAGGATGTCATATCGGGCGGTAACATCCCCCTGTCCCGCCGTGGTCACCGTCACCTCAGAGGCGCTGTCGGCCAAGCTGTCATCGGCGATCACCTTGATACGGTCACGCAGGGCAACCAGATCGGGACGGGCACAAATCTCGTCGGTATATGTCCCGAGTGCCGCGGTATCGACACCTGTCAGCATCATTGCCGCCGTCAGCCGATAGCTGAATTTCGCCTCCAATCCGGTTGCGGGCGCGGGTTTGTTGCACACCGCAAACCAGCGCGGATGGGTGCGGATGGTGATGGATTGCAGGTCATTGGGCCGGTTTTCATGCAAAGGACCGTCGCGCAGGCTGCGAACCGCCTCTAACATCGCGTGAAGACCGTGGCAGCAGGCGTGGAATTTATACGAGATATTGGGGAACAGCCACGCTTGTCCTAGGTCGTCAAAGGCGCTCTCATCCGCAACCCCTGCATGGGTCGGGCCAAAGCCTTGCACGCCCTCGATTGCGTTTTGCGCCGATTGCGCCCCCGCTTGGGCCAGCAAGGCCGAGGTCACGCCGACTTCGGCCGCAAACCCGGCATTCAGCGGTTTGCCCATCGTTCCGAACTGGCTTTTCAATCCGGCGGCGCGGGTGGCCGTCAGGCGGAACCCCTGCGCCATCTGATCGGCATCGAGGCCCAAAATCCGCCCCGCCGCCGCCATCGCGCCAAATGCGCCAGAGGTGCCGGTCTGGTGAAACCCCGCCTCATAATGTGCGCGGCCAAGCCAGGCCCCCACACGGCAGGCAGTTTCCAGCCCCACGGCCAGCGCCCCCAACAGGGTCGCGCCATTCACGCCCTCGCGCTCGGCCAGGGCAAGGGCTGCGGGTGTCACGGCAACGCTGGGGTGGCCGATATGGCCGAAATGCGTGTCGTCATAATCCAGCGCATGGCTGGTGGCCCCATTGACCAGAGCCGCCGTTGCCGGTGCCACGCGCCCGCCCCGAAACACAGTCGCGCCCGTTTCCATCGCCGCACTGTCCAAGGCCATTTTGCGCGCGGCCTGTGCGACCGGCTCATCCCCACCCGCAATGCCGACTGTGGCCCAGTCAAACAATGAGAGGCGCACGAAATCGCGCATGGCCACTGTCGGATTGATCGGGCCAGCGGCAAAATCGCCAAGTCTGCGGGCGAGTGTCATCGGGGCGTTCCTCTATTTGTTAATGCGGCTGGCAGTATCGCAAAGCGCCGACCGGGCCGCGCGATATTCTGCCACCATGCGCGCGACCACCTCGGCGGCAGGGCTAAGATGTTGTGATTGGCCGACGGATTGGCCCGCGCTCCAGACATCGCTCCACGCTTTGGGGCGGTTTGAATCGGTCTTGGCGCGCATCTTTTGGGGCAAGGCTTGCTGTGCGGCGTCAATATCGACGCCAGCGGCCTCTATGCTGGGGATCAGATAATTGGCGGGGGTGCCGGAAAACATCGGCGTGTACATGATGCCGTCAGCGGCCGCCGCGATGATCATTTCCTTATGCGCAAGCGGGGCCGTGGATTCCTCGGTCGGGATGAAAACCGTGCCCGCATAGGCGAAATCACAGCCCAACACTTCTGCCGCCAGCACCGCGCGCCCGTTGGCAATCGCCCCCGACAGCACAAGCGGGCCGTCGTAAAAGGCGCGCACTTCCTCAATCAGCGCAAAGGGGCTAAGGGTGCCTGCATGCCCCCCCGCACCGGCGGCCACAAGGATCAACCCGTCAACACCTGCGGCCACCGCGCGGCGGGCATGGCGGGCCTTGACCACATCATGAAACACCAACCCGCCATAGCCATGCACCGCCTCAACCACCTTATCGGGCGCCGAAAGCGAGGTGATCACCAAGGGCACCTTATGACGCACTAATGTCGCCAGATCCTCTTCCAGCCGCTCATTGTAATCGTTCACGATCAGGTTCACGCCGTAAGCGGCCGGGGTTTTCCCCGTGGCGTGGCGGTGTGCATCCAGCCGTGCCTCAATCTGGACCAGCCAGTTGTCCAGCTCGGCGGCCGGGCGGGCATTCAGCGCGGGAAAAGTGCCGATAACCCCCGCACAGCATTGCGCCACCACCAGATCCACCCCCGAGGCCAAAAACATCGGCGCGCCGATCAGGGGCAATTCCAATCCCGTTTTCAGAACCTCTGTCGGGCCTTGTGTCATCCTGTTTCTCCCTATGTTCAAAGGCTGTTTTTCAGGTCAGGATTGTGGCTTCGGTCAAGGCTTGCACCGCATCGAGGCTGTTGCCGGGTGCAAGTTCAACCAGACGAAAGCCCGCGGGCGTGACGTCCAGCACGGCCAGATCGGTATAGACACGGCTGACCACCCCAAGGCCCGTCAATGGAAAGCTACAGGTTTTCAACAGCTTCGGGCTGCCGTCACGGTTGACATGCCGCATCATCACCAGAATGGTCGGCACGCCAACCACAAGATCCATCGCACCGCCAACCGCGGGGGGGTATTTTTCGTCCAGCGTGGCCCAATTTGCCAGATCGCCGTTTTCGGCCACCTGATAGGCGCCCAGAACCGCGATATCGATATGCCCGCCGCGCATCATCGCAAAGCTGTCGGTCTGATCGAAATAGGCCGCCCCCGTCGCAGGCGTGACAAAACGTTTGCTGGCGTCGATCAGTTCGGGGTCCTCGGTGCCTGTCGGTGGCACGGGACCAACGCCCAAAAGACCGTTCTCGGATTGATAAAGCACCTCGCGCCCCTCGGGCAGATGCGCGGAGACATGTGTCGGCTTGCCAATCCCGAGGTTGACATAGGACCCGTCAGGAATGTCCTGCGCAACCCGTGCCGCCAATGCGCTATCGCTAAGTGATTTCATGGCCGTACCCCGTATTCCACAACGCCTTGGACAAAGATTCCCGGTGTTATCACCGTTTCCGGGTCCAGCGGTTCCGATGCCAGATGCCGGACCTCGGCGATGGTGTGGCGTGCGCCCATGGCCATCACAGGGTTAAAATTACGCGCCGTCGCGTGATAGCTGAGGTTGCCGTAACGGTCGCCATGCTCGGCACGGACCAGGGCGAAATCGGCATGCAGCGGGGCCTCCAGCACATAGCCGCGCCCGTCGATGACACGGGTCTCCTTGCCCTCGGCCAGACGGGTGCCATAGGCGGTCGGGGTCAGAAAACCGCCAAGCCCCGCGCCCGCCGCGCGGATACGCTCGGCCAATGTGCCTTGGGGGACGACCTCCAGCGCAACCTCGCCCGCCTCATAGCGGCGCTCGAACCAGATTGACCCGGGCGTGCGCGGATAAGAGCAAATCACCTTGGCCACCCGCCCCGCCTTGAGCAGCGTGGCGATGCCCGTCTCCCCCGCGCCTGCGTTGTTGGAAATCACCGTCAGGCCGGTTGTGCCTTGTGCGCAAAGGGCATCGATCAGCCCGAAGGGGATGCCCGATGATCCAAACCCGCCAATCATGATCGATGCGCCATCTGTGATCGGCGCGACCGCCCGCGCCAGATCCGCTACTGTCTTATCCATAAAGCTGCCTCACGTTTTCACGGCGGGTTGCCGTCTGAATTTCAAATTGATCCCGATGGTCGCAACCAGAATCGCACCGCCAAGCAGGCTGGTCGGAAGGTCGGGGAACAAGATCAACACCCCCCCGACCGCCACGGCGATCCGGCTGATTGTGCCAATCCGGCCCACCTTGTAGATCCAGCTTTCAAAGGCCGAGGTGATCGCCCAGATTGCCACCAGCGTCAGGCCGACGCGCTCGATGATCTGCAAGGCCGTGCCCTCCATGATCAGCGCCGGATCATAGACAAAGATGAACGGCAGCACGAACAGCGGCATCCCCAGACGCATCGCGTAAAAGCCGGTCTGCATCGGGCGCGATCCGGCCACACTGGCGGCGGTAATCGCGGCAAGCGCCACCGGCGGCGTGATATAGGACAGCATCCCCCAATAAAGGATGAACAGATGGCTTGCGATCGGATGCAAGCCCGCCTGCACCAAGGCAGGCGCCAAGAGGATCGACAAAAAGATATAGCAGGCCGTCACGGTCATCCCCATGCCCAGCACAAAGCTTGTCACCGCGCCCGCGATCAACATCAGCGCGGTATTGCCATTGGCATAAAGCAGCAATTCACGCGAAAACGCCCCCGCAACACCGGTATAGGACAGCCCGCCCACCACCAGCCCGATCCCCGCCAGCACCGCCACAAGGCCCGCGATATTGCGCGAGGTGTCCTGCACCAGCTCTATGACACGGTTCACCGTCAGGCGGGTTTCCTTGCGAAAAGAGGTCGCGACCAGCATCACAACCGAGGCGTAATAGGGCGCGCGCGCCTCCATCCGCATGATCATCAAGACATAGATCAGCACCGCAAGGCTCAGCAGATAGGGCCAGCCGGATTTCAGCACCGGCCAGACGGGCGGGGTCTCGCTGCGGGGCAGGCCCGCAAGGCCGCGCCGGGCGGCATACATATCGACCTGAAACAGCAGGGCGACATAGAACAGGATCGCCGGAATAAGCGCCGCAATCACGATGCTCGAATATTGCACGCCGAGGAATGACGCCATCACAAAGGCAACCGTCCCCATCACGGGCGGCATCAAGGTGGCCCCGGTTGACGCGCAGGCCTCAACGGCGGCGGCGTAATGCGCAGGATACCCCACGCGCCGCATCGTCGGGATGGAAAACGGCCCCGAGGTCAGGATATTGGAAATCACGCTGCCCGAAAGCGACCCTAGGATGCCAGATCCAAGCACCGCAACCTTGGCCGGACCGCCGCGGGTGTGACCCAAAAGCGCCGAGGCCAGCTCCATGAAAAAGTCGCTGCCCTTGGTGATGACCAGCACCGAGCCGAAAATGACAAAGCCGATGACTAGTTCGGCCACGACCTGCATCGGAATGCCGATCACCGATTCCACGCCCAGAACATGCGCGCGCACCGTGCCCATCAGCGAATATTCCGTCCCCCACAAAAAGCCGGGCATGCTGTCGGCCCAAAGCGGATAGGAACCAAACAGCAACGCGGTGAACAGCAAGACCGTCCCCCCCGCGCGCCGCACCCCTTCGAGTACCAGAAACAACAGGATTGAGGCCATGATATCGGCCATCAAGGGCGCGTCATATTCCCAACCCCGCTGCAAGATATCCAACCCGTGAAACCCAAGCCAACCGGCGCTGGTCAAACTCGCAACCGCCAGGACGGGGTTAAGCCAGAACAGCCGTTCAGGGTGCATGATGCTAAACGGCAATGTCAGGAAAGCGATGGCCAGAAATATCCCGATCAGATAATAAAGATAGGCATTGCCCAAAGGCTGAAACCCGAAAATCCCCAATAAAAACTGTTGGTTGATGGCCATGATGACGCCGATCGTGCCAAGGATCATCGTGATGATCTGCACCACATGTTGCCGTGGACGCTGGGGGGGTACCGTTTCGGCAACGGCATCTTTTGTCGAAACCATAATCTTATCCTGACATTACCTGGAATACCCCCGGCGGTGAAAACCCGCCGGGGGAAAAGAGCGCGCTGCGGATCAGTTCAGCGCGGCAACCACCTCGGCGCGGTGTGCCATCCAGGCCTCGGAGAATGCCTCTTCGGACAAGCCCTCATTGGCGGGCTTGAATTCGGCCCAGGCGGCCAGCAGCGCATCCATGCGCGCGGTGCGCTTGGCGTTCCATGCGTCATCCTCGGCGGTCCAGATACCCTTTTCCTTGAGATAGCGGATCGCCCCTTCGTGGAAGGGAACGTCAATCGCAGGCTTGCCCGATTGCTCCAGCGTCCAGCGCTTCATCGTGGCGGTGCCGTCCTTGTAAAGGTCATAGGTTTCATCCAGCGCCTTGATAAAGGCGTAAACCTCATCTGCGGATTTCCCGGCGGTGGTGGTGATTACCGGATAGCGATAGGCCGCCATCTTGGCGATTTCACCTTCGGGCAGGCCGGCGGCGACATCTTCATCCGATGGGCCCATGATCGGCAGCACCTTAAGAAGCCCCTCCCACCCTTCGGCGTTATCCGCCTCTAGCGGGACATAGAAAATGCCGCGCGGGCTTTCGGCAAGCTCATAAAGCTGGCTGGTGGTGGGGGTGGTGCAGGTCGCATCGGATTCGTTGCGCGTCATCGATGCCATGGCCGAGGCATAGGTCGGGAAGGTGATCACCTCCACATCGTCCAGCGTCAGCCCGCCAAAGGCCAAAATCGCCTCACATTTGACATTCACCGACGGGTTGCCGGCCACAAAGGCGATCCTTTTGCCGCGCGCGTCGGCTACGGTCCTGATGCCTGCATCCTCTGCCGTGATCAAGGTGATGCCTGCGGGACGCCCGGCGACGGCGCGCAGCTCAGTAGGGCCCCAATCGGGGGTGGCGAAATCAAAGGCGCCCTCGGATACGAAAAACGCCTCGGTCGCAAGAAAGGCATAATCGGCGCGGCCCTGCAACAAGGGCTGCAAACGGCCGATGCCGCTGCCCGAGGGTTGGATCCGCACGCGGGTGCCGAACTTCTTGCCAAAGGCATCGGCAATGGCCGAGGCCTCGGCATAGCCGGCCGAGCCGACATCATAAGATGTCCAGACCATCGTGTCCGGCATTTCTTGTGCCATTGCGGCCGGGGCCATCATTGATGCCGCCAGAAAGCCGGTCGCAGCCAGCCCGAGTCGAAAGGTCGTTTTCATGTTATTTTTCCCTGTTGATTCCAGACAAAGCGCCTCACCGATCCTCCATCGGCTTTTATCCGGCATGACCCCTTTGGGGGCCGCACGCCGGACGGCGCTGTGCCTCTCCTCATTTGACCATAAGGACTGGAAGCCATGTTTCAAATGCATTATTGATATATCAGAGATACTCATGAGGCATGAATGGATTTCCGTCAGCTCCGAAACTTTATCCAAGTGGTTGAACTCAGCAGCATTACCGCCGCCGCGGATCATCTGAACATCGCACAGCCCGCGCTGAGCCGACAGGTAAAGGCGCTGGAAGAAGAGTTGAATGTCGCCCTGCTGCGCAGGCATGGGCGCGGGGTCATGCCAACAGAAGAGGGGATCCGGCTGGCCCGCCGGGCGCAAACCATTCTGGAAGATGTTCAGGATCTGGCCAATGACATCTCGGGGCATCGCGCCCCGCTGTCGGGGATGGTCAGGCTGGGCCTGCCGCCGACCGTTTCTGAAATCCTCGCCACACATTTGATCGAGCGGGTGATGCAGATCTATCCGAACGTCAAACTGCGGATTATTTCGGGTTTCAGCGGCCATGTGCAAGACTGGCTCCAACGCGGCAAGATTGATCTGGGGGTTGCCTATGAGGGTCAGCAATCCAATCTGATCAAGGCGCAACCCATTATTATCGAAAAACTTTTCTTCATCCAATCGGCAGCAAAGGGCGCGCAGGACGGTGTCCCGATTGACGCCCATACGGCCCTGCAACAGCCCCTGATCCTGCCCAATCCCGAACACGGCCTGCGCGCGCGCATCGAGGCGATTGCGGCGCGGGAAAACCTTGCCCTTGATGTGGTGTTGGATGTGGATATCCTGACGACCATGCTGGCCTTTGTCGAGCGCGGGTTGGGTGGTACAATCCTGCCGCTTGTCAGTGTGCTGCAACAGGTGCGCGACAAAAAGCTGGTCGCCCGCCCGATAGAGCGTAGCCCGATCGACCGCACCCTGGTGCTGATGTCACCGCTCAACCGGCCAAGTTCCCGACTGACCACCAGCATTGCCGAGTTCATCACCGCCGAGGTCCACCAGATGGTGACCGCCGGCGAATGGCCGGGGACGACGCTCTAGACCCATCCGAAATGTATCAGCGCCCACAAAAAGGCTGACCAGATCATCAGAATAAGGATGGAATAAGGTCCGTTCCAAACAGGGCCGATCACTTCTGCCCGTCGGTCAATGATCGCGGCGGAAATCGCCAGCGTGGTGATAAAGGGCGAAAGCCCCATCACGGCGGTCCAGCCCCCGATAATCGACAGGGCAATTGCGACATTGCTAAGGCCCGGCACCGCCAGCTGCGCCGCAATAGCCCCCAGAACCGAGGCCGTAATAATCGGGTTCACCCCGACAAGTGCCAGTATGAATATCGAAAACGTAAGGCCAAAGGCATAAGAGAAGGCGGACAGACCCCAATGGGCGATCACCTCTCGCAGGGCGTCCATCGGGATCAGCGCCAAAAGAACCACCGCCAAAAACCCGGCCGAGGCAAAGACACCGACCTCTGGCCCCATATTTGCCAGCCGCAGCCAGCTTGTCTGTGCGACCTTGCCGATGCCGCCCAAGATGCCCCGCGACTCGTGGCGCATCGCCGCCCCGGCCCAAAGCACGGCATAGCAGGGCACAATCACAATCAACCCCTGCTGAAAGCTGAGCGAGGTCATCCCATGCAGGACAAAGACCCCCGCCCCCAATGCCAACACATGCCCAAGCAGCAACGCCACCGCCAAGCCGCTTTTGGGCGGCGGCGTGGTGGTCGGCAATCCGCGACCGCGGAACCTTCGGCCCTCATAGGTATCCCAGGCCCAACCAATCGCCGTCAGCACGAATGACATCGCAAAACCTATCGGCCCGAATTGCACATAGGAAATCCCCGGCAACGTCAGCAAGGTCGCATTGGTGGCAAATCCGAACGGCGACCAAAGTGCGATCATTGAAAACCCGCGTATCACGGCAAGGGTCATGCGGCGCAAACGGGCCTCTTGAACCTCGGGGGGTAATTGTGCGGTGCCTTCGCGGTCCATCGACTGCTTTGCGATATCCAGCAAAAGCGCCAACCCGCCGAAATTGACCAACACCCCGAAGAGATGACCGCCAAAGGTCATGGACAGATAGCGGCGTGAGGCAGGTTGATTGGTCACCAGCGCCCCCGCCAGCCGCACCTCGGGCGCCAATGCCGCCGCGGATCGCAAGGTCGCCAGCATCGCAATCAGCGCCGCCAGAAACAGCATCCGGTCCAGCCCGCGCCAAATGACATCCGCCGGGACATGCTGCACCATCGCCAGCGCCGCCGCCCCCAGCGAGAGTAGCACCGGCACCCAAGTGCCAATGCCGAACATCTTGCACGACAGGGCCAGAAACCCGACCAACAGCCCCGTGCCAAGGCCGATCACCAGATGCGAGGGCGCGAAAATCTGCATGACCGCCGCGATCATCACCCCCAACATCAAGGCCCGCCGCAGATCGCAGCCAAGCGATAAAAGCGGGACAGAGGGCACCTGCCCCCCCCTGTTCAGCATCCGCGAAACTGCGGAGGTCTTTTCTCCGCAAAGGCTGCGCGCCCTTCGGCGGAATCCGCGCTATTGAGCAAGGCCGGTTGAATCGATTGCTCATAGTCCAACGCCGCAGCCACATCCCGCGCGAACCAATCGACGATGAACTGTCGTGGCAGGGGCGCGCCCTCGGCCTCTTGCAATGCGATCTCACAGGCACGGCGCAGCACATCGCCCGCATCCGCCAGCACGTCCACCGCGCCCAAAGTCAGGGCTTCCGGCGCATCAATGACACGGTTGGTCAAGAGCAGCCGACGGGTCTGCGCAGCACCGATCCGGGCGGGCATGGTCGCCAGAATACCCATATCGGGGATCAGTCCGATCTTGGTAAAGCTGGCGACAAAACGCGACTCTTTGGATGCGACGATGGTCGGACAGGCCAGTGCGAGGGCAAAGCCGCCCCCGGCCGCCCAACCCTCAACCCCCGCAACCAGCGGTTTGGAAAACCGCGTCATCCGCATCACCAGGTCCTTGATCCGCGAAAACCGTTCGCGGTGCTCGGATACGCTGCGTTCCCCCTGATCGCGGATATCGCCCCCGGCAGAAAAGTTCCCGCCAGCCCCCGTCAGAACGACCGCCCGCACGGCATCGTCGCCCTCGGCCTGCGACAATGCGGCGATCAATTCGACACGGGCGGCATGGCCAATGGGGTTACGGCGCGCAGGCTCATTTATCGTGATGACGCAAAGCCCGTCGGACCGGTATTCGACATCGATGCTCATACGGCCTCCTTATGCTTGAAAATTCCGTTGCCCATGACGATCACATCCCGTTCCACAGCGCGGGTGCGGAATGACCCGTCTGCCCAAACCTCTGTCCGCAATGTTTCACCCGGAAAGACATGCGCCGTAAAGCGCAAATCCATCGCGCCAAAGCGGCTGGCGTCATAATCACACAACACCGCCAGCAAAGCATGTGCCGCACAGCCAAAACTGCAAAGCCCGTGCAGAATGGGCCGCTCAAACCCGGCCTTGGCCGCCACGCGCGGGTCAAGATGCAGCGGATTGGGATCGGCATTCCAGCGGTAGGCCAGCGCCTGTTCGGGCCGCGTGGGGGTGTCGAACACATGGTCGGGCGCGGTACCCGGGAGTTGATGCGGCTTTTTGGCCAGCCCCGTTGGCCCGCCAAAACCGCCATCCGCGCGCAAAAATGTCGTGTTACGACAGGTCGCAAGATGCAGGCCGGTTTCCGCGTCATGCAACTGCTTTTCGCTATAGAGCAACGCGCCCTTGCCCTCTCCCTTGTCGATCAACCCGGTCACGCGGGTCTTGCCGCGAATGGTGCCCGCCATCGGGATCGGGTTGTGCAGGGTCATCCCCTGTTCACCGTGCACCAGCTTGAGGGCGTTGACGCCGGTTTCGGGATTGCCCAACCAGAACCCCGGATGCCCCAGCACATTGACGATGGCGGGCATCACGCGGCGATCATCGGCCAGCCCGTCCACATAGGCCAACTGGCGCAGGTCCATAGGGTCCTGTCCCATGCCGACCGTCAGCCCATAGCGTGCGACCTCCATCGGGCCATAGCTCTGTTGCACTTCGGGGATATCGAAGTTCAGCAGGGTTTCATAATCAATGGCCATCGGCAGCCCCCTCTTGTGCAACTTCAATCACCGCATCCAGCGCATAGGCGCCCTGCCCCTCTGGCATCGCAAGCACAGGGTTCAGGTCAATCGAGCTCAGCCCCTCGCCCGCCCCCGCCGCAAAGACCGACAGGTTAGAGAGCATCTGCGCCAGCGCGTCGATATCGGAAGGCGGCGTGCCTCGCGCGCCCTGCAAGATCGCCGCACTGCGGATCGACAGGATCATCTTACACGCGGTATCGACCCCAAACGGACAGGCCCGCACCGCAACATCATTGAGCAGCTCGACAAAGATCCCGCCAAGGCCGAAGACCGCAATCGGACCGAATGTCGGGTCACGGTTGATCCCCATCAAACATTCCACCCCGCCCGAAAGCTGTTTGGCCACCAGCATCCCCGTCACCGAGGCCTTGGGCGCATGTTCACCAACTGCGGCCATGATCTCGGCATAGGCGGCACGCACCGCATCCGTGTCCTGCAGGTTCAGCTTGACCGCGCCAATGTCGGATTTGTGCAAAATATCCGGCGAGAGGATCTTCATCACCACCGGATAGCCAAAGCCCTCGGCGGCCTCTACTGCCTGATCGGCATCCGTGACGGCCTGTTCGGGGGCGGCGGCAATTCCGGCCTTGGCCAGAATGATCTTGGCCGTCGCCTCATCAGGGTTGCTGGCCGGAAGGGTGACCGGCGCCACAGCGGGCAGATCGGCCTGCGTGGGGTTTTCCATCGACCGACCCAGCCGCAAGACCGTATCCAGCGCCCGCACCGCACGACAAGGATCGTTGAACACAAGGATCCCCGCATCGTCATAATGCTGCAAGACCTCCGGATCGCCAAGCGCACAAAAGGCGATGATCCGGTCGGGATATTCGGCGCGCAGCGGGGCGATGGCATCAAGGATCACTTGCGACATCGCGCGGCTTCCCGCCACATAGGTCAGGAAACACATCACCGCGCCGTAACCGCCATCCTCCAGCGCCGCACGGGTGAATTTTTCCAACAAGGACGGATCATTCAGCGCCTGCGCGGTACAGTCCAGCGGATTGGCCGGCGCGGCATAGGGCAACACCTCGCGCAGCGCCTCTTGGGCGGCATCGGGCATGGCGGGCATCGGCAGGCCGACGCGCTCTGCCTCATCGCTGGCCACAATCCCCGCACCGCCACTGACGGTAATCACGCCAAAGGAATGCTGTTTCGGGAACACCTTTTTAGAGGCGGCATAGGCGATATCCATCATCGATTCCGGATCACGCAGGATGATCGCGCCGTGATCGCTCAGCACCGCATCCGCCACCACCGCATCCCCCGTCAATGACGCCGTATGTGAGGCCGCCGCCCGCGCCCCCACCGCCGAGCGCCCCGATTTCAGCGCCAGCACCGGCTTGCCCGCCGCCCGCGCCGCATCCAGCGCGGCCAAGAGCGCGGGCGCATCATTCACCGCCTCCATATAGGTGCAGATCACATCCACCGTATCGCTTTGCGCCATCCAGCCAATGGCATCGGCCACGGTGATATCGGACTCATTTCCCGTGGTGATCAGAACCGAACAGCCGATCCCGCGATCGCGTGCCAATGCGCCCAGATGTGCGCCGAACGCCCCCGACTGGCTGGCAATGCCAACATTGCCCGACTTGGGAAATCCGGTATCCAGCGAGGATGAAAACGTGCCGTAATAGCCGATATCCACATTGTAGACGCCCAATGTATTCGGCCCAAGCAAGCGCATCCCGTGCTGTTTGGCCAGTTCTTCAAGCGCGTGCTGCGCGGCCAGACCTTCGGCCCCCACCTCGGCAAAACCGGCCGAGAAAAGCGTCGCGGCACGGCAGCCCATACGCCCCAGTGCCTCAATCGTTTCGGGCACCAGCTTGGCCGGAACCGCGATCAGAGCTGCATCCGGCACCTCGGGCAGGTCTTGGACGCTGGCATAACAGGGCAAGCCCTGCACCCTGTCGCGTTTGGGATTCACCGGCAAAATCCGGCCCTTATACCCGGCCCGCAGCATCGCCGCGATGGGCCGCCCGCCGATCCGCGTCACATCATCCGATGCGCCGATGATCGCGACCGAGCGCGGGGCGATCAGCCCGTCGATATCCGAAAAGCTGCTCATAATGTGGCCTCTGACCCGAGGATCGCCGTGCATTGGCTGGAAAGCGTGCCGCCGTTGCCGTGACAAAGCGCAAGGTCACAGCCGTCGATCTGGCGCTCGCCCGCCTCGCCACGGATCTGGGCCACGGCCTCGGCAATCAGGAACAGCCCGTACATCCCCGGATGCACACAAGACAGCCCGCCCCCGTTGGTATTGACTGCCAGCTCTCCGCCCGGCGCGATGCGACCGTCCGCGACAAAGCGACCGCCCTCCCCTTTGGGGCAAAAGCCAAGATCCTCAAGGAACAGGATCGTGTTGATCGTGAAGGCATCATAGAGCATCACCAGATCCAGCTCTTGGCGCGACACGCCGGCCATTTCCAGCGCCCGCGCGCCACTATCAACAGCGGCGGTGGTGGTCAGATCCGGCATCGCCACGATGGAACGGTGGTAATTGGCCGCCCCCGCCCCGAGGAAATAAACCGGCTTGGCCGCCAGATCCTTGGCCCGATCCGCCCGCACCAGAACGCAGGCCGCAGCCCCGTCCGTCACAAGACAGCAGTCCGATTTGCTCAGCGGGTCCGAGATCATCCGCGCCGACAGCACCTCATCCTTGGTCAATGGGCCGCGTGCAAAAGCCTCGGGGTTGAGGTTCGCCCAGCCCCGCGCCGCAAGCGCCACATCGGCCAGATTTTCGCGCGTGGTCCCGTACTGGGCCATATGGCGGCTGGTGGCCAAAGCATAGGCGGTGATCGGGTGGCGCGGCTTATAGGGGGTCTCGTGCCACTGTGGTTCGCTCATGGAGACAAGCGCCCCGCCTGCGGTGCGCTGGTTCGAGCCATAGCAGACCAGCGCCACATCACAGAGCCCCGCCTCCAGCGCCATGGTCGCCTGCAGCAGATGCAGCTCAAAGCTGGAGCCGCCAACATTGGTGCCGTCGAAATAGCGCGGCTTCAGGCCCAGATATTCAACCACGCTCATGGTGGGAAAGGCGTGGCTGCTGGTCGCGGAGAACACGGCATCGACGTCTTGCATCTTTAGCCCGGCATCGGCCACGGCCGCCACGGCGGCTTGTCCCAACAGCTCCATCGCGGAAAAACCGGGGGCCTCCCCCATGCCTGCGGTTGCCATGCCGACAATTGCGCTCTTACCCCTCATTTCGCATCCTCCATCAGATCAAAGACCACACGCGGGCCGTCTTCTGTTGTTTCAACCCGTGCCTTGACCCGCGCGCCGATCGGGGCCGTTTCCACCGCTGGCAAGGTCGACATCATGCGCACGCCCTCATCCAGCTCGATCAGGGCCACATTCCATGAGCCCCCGCGCGCCCGGTTCACCGTGATCGCATAGACCGTGCCGGTCCCCTTGGCGGGCACCCATTCCAGATCGGTCGCCCCCGAGGGCGTCAACACCCGTGGCCAAAACACATATTCACCCGTGCTTTTGGCCCGTTGGATCATAAAGCGGCCCGCCTCCAGATGGGCCTGATAGGCCGCCTGCGGCCCCAGAGTTTCAATCGCTGTCATAGCTCCCCCCTATTCTTTCCAGCCCAGAAACAGATGCGTCTGGGATGTCATTCCGACCGTCTTGCCGTCGCCTCGCGTCATGATGACCTGCAAGACAACCGTGGTCCGGCCAACATGCAACGGCACACAGCGCGCCGTCACCGTGTCGCCCACCTTGATCGGGCGCGTGAAGTTGGTCTTTGCCTCTACTGTGGTGTTGGACACATCGGCAGGGCTGTTGATAAAGGCCGATGTCCCAGCCGCCGTATCGGCCAGCGTCATAAGCGCGCCGCCATGCAGCACCCCGTTGCGGTTGCCCATCTCGGGGGTGACGACCATCTGGCAGATCACCTCTTCGGGGGTGCAGACAACGGTTTTGATGTCCAGAAACGCCGCGAAACGCGATCGCGGCGGCATATCAGCGGCATCGCGTGTTGGATAAGATGCCATGATCAACCCGCCCGATTGGCAAGGGTGCGGCGCGCGATCACCAGTTGCTGGATCTGGCTGGTGCCCTCATAGATGCGCAAAAGGCGGATATCGCGGTACAGACGCTCAATATCATATTCCGCCATATAGCCCGCACCGCCATGGATTTGCAGCGCCCTATCCGCGATCCGGCCCGCGGCCTCGGTGCAGAAATACTTGGTGCAGGACGCCTCAAGGATCGCCTTGCCTTCGCGGTTGAATGTATCGGCAGTGGCGCGCACAAGGGCGCGGGCGGCATGAAGGTCTGCCTGACAATCGGCAAGCATCCCCTGCACAAGCTGGTGTTCCCCGATCGGCTTGCCGAACTGTTTACGCTCCAGCGCGTAATCGGTGGCGATATCGAGCATCCGCTGGCTTTGCCCCACGGCCATCGCGCCGACATGGATGCGGCCACGGTCCAGCACCTTCATCGCGGTGCGGAAGCCCTTGTGCAGGTTCTCCGGCCCGCCGATGATCGCCGATTGCGGCACGCGCACATCGTCGAAAATCACATCCGAGGTCTTGGTGCCGCGCTGGCCCAGCTTGCGGTCGGGCTTGGCCACGGTGATGCCGGGCGTATCGGCAGGCACGATAAAGGCGGAAACCCCATCGGCGCCGGGCTTATCGGCATCAGTGCGGGCAAAGACGGTGAACACACCGGCGCGCACGGCATTGGTGATATAGCGCTTGGTGCCATTGATCACGAAATCATCGCCGTCGCGCCGTGCAGCAGTACGGATACCACCCGCATCCGACCCGTTATCAGGTTCGGTCAGCGCAAAAGAGGCGATGGTGTCACCGCTGGCAATCCCCGGCAACCATTGGTCTTTTTGCGCAGGGGTGCCATCCATCACGATGCCCTGTGCGCCAATGCCGACATTGGTCCCGATCAGTGACCGGAAGGTCAGCGAGGCATAGCACAACGCCTCGATCAGCCGCGCCTCTTGCGGCACATTCAGGCCGATGCCGCCATATTCTTCGGGGGTTGAGAGGCCGAAAAGTCCCATCTCTTTCATCTCGGCAATGATCTCTTCGGGGATCGCATCCTCTTCTTCGACCTGCCGTTCCGCAGGGATAAGCCGTTCGCGCGCGAATCGGCTTACTGTATCTATCAGCTGTTCAAAAACATCATCATCCACACCTACGGCCATCGAATTTCCTCCCATTGGACGGTCTTAATCTAGTCTTGAACTAGCAGGAATATTCTGTATAGTAAATTATATTCTGGTCAGGGAATTATATGACAGACGACCAAAGCCATAAACCCGTCCCCGCCGTGCAGAACGCCATGATGATCATGCGCCTGCTGGCCACGACCAACCGCCCCATGGGCGCCACGCAGATTGCGCGGGAAACCGATATGAACGTCTCTTCGGCGTTCAACATCCTGCGTACGCTTGCGCATGAGGGGTTGCTCAGCTTTGATCCGACAACCAAGGCCTACCGTGTCGGCATGGGGTTGATGGAGCTTGCGGCCCCGCTGCTGGGTGCCAATCCGTCGGATCTGTTGCGCTCGACGCTGAACAATATCGCGCAGGATCATAAGGTGGTGATCGCCCTGTGGCAGATCACCCCGCAAGAGCGGATCGTGCTGATCGACAGGTTCACCGCGCCCAATATCGTGCAGGCCGTGATCGCGCGAAACACCCGTCTGCCGGTGTTTGCCGGTGCGGTCGGGCGCTGTTACGCCGCCACGCTGGGGCTGAGCAAGGCCGCGACCCGCGAAGGGTTCGACGCCGTGCGCTGGCAACAAGCGCCCAGCTTTGACGCCTATTGGCAGGATGTCGCCACCGCCAGGGAAACCGGCTTTGGCCGCGACCGCGGGCAGCTCTTTCGCGGGCTTGATATCGTCGCCTCGGTCGCCCGCGACGGCGCCGGTATCCCCCGTCTGGGGATGAGCAGCATCACCATTGCCGCACAGCATGACGACGCAAGCCTGACCGAGGTCGGCACAGCCCTGGCCGAGGCGGCACAGCTGGTTGAACGCTGTCTTTTCGTGCGCCCGGCGCGCAGCTGAATGACCCATGATCAGACCACATAACGGAGGATATATGTCAGAACCAAAACCCCTTGGCGGAAAGGTCGTCCTTGTAACGGGCGCAGGCGGCGGGATCGGGCGAGCCATAGCGCTGGAGGCCGCAAAGGCGGGGGCTTCGGTTGTCGTGAATGACATCGGCGCATCGCTTGACGGCAAGCGCGAATCCAGCGCCGCCGCCGAGCAAACCGTCACCGAGATCGAAAAGCTGGGCGGCAAGGCCGTGGCCAATGGTGATGATGTGTCCATCCAGGAGGGCGCGCAGGCGATGGTGCGTCAGGCCACAGACAGCTTTGGCCGGCTGGATGCGGTGGTCAATAATGCGGGCATCCTGCGCGATTGCTTCTTTCACAAGATGACCTACGAGGATTTCGACGCGGTGGTAAAGGTCCATCTTTACGGCACCTTCAACACCAGCCGCGCGGCAGCAGATGTGATGCGCGAGCAAGGCTCCGGCAGCCTGATCCATATGACCTCGACCTCGGGGCTGATCGGCAATCTGGCACAGGCCAATTATTCGGCGGCGAAACTTGGCATTGCCGCGCTGTCAAAATCCATCGCGCTGGACCTGCGGCGCTGGAACATCCGGTCCAATTGCATCGCCCCCTTTGCCTGGAGCCGGATGACCTCTTCGATCAAGGTTGACAGCCCCGAACAAGAGGCCCGCGTGAACCGGATGAAGGAAATGGCCCCCGAAAAGATCGCGCCAATCGCGCTTTATCTGGCATCGGATGAGGGCGCCGATACCACGGGCCAGATCTTTGCCGTGCGCAACAACGAGATTTTCCTGATGTCACAGCCGCGCCCCACCCGTTCGGTCCACCGCGGCGAGGGTTGGGATCTGGACAGCGTGCGCAGCCACGCGATCCCGGCACTGCGGGGCAGCTATGTACCGCTGGATGTTTCGGCGGATACCTTTAGCTGGGACCCGATTTAAGCCAAAGACACGACGTTCGAACGGTTTACAAGGCGGCCCCCCAAGGGCCAGCCCTTTGCATTTCGTGTTGCAGCCGCCGAGGGATCGGCGGCTGTTCCATTTTCTACTCGAAAAATTCGCTGAGCCGCATCTTGCCGCGAGCGAGACCGAGCTTCATCGCCGGCGTTTCCTTCGTCTTCGATGAGCCGATCCAGTTGTGCACGAAACGGTAAATTTCGATGATCTTCACCATCGTTTCCGGGTTGTAGAGGTAATGTCGATCCCAGGCCCGACCGTTCCCGCTGGGCGTATGGGCGGGCCGTGCGGCGAAGCGGATATTCGAGCGCACCTTGTGGAAGTAGGCATCGACGCCTCGGAGCGTTGCGAGGCGCATCAGGCGGGCGCGCCGATCCGGTGCCATATCCGCGCGGTCCGTCAGGATACGGATGCGGCGGTGCGGCTCGCTTTTGGTGTGGAAGGGCCAGGCGAAAGGCTCACCAGGCAGATGCTCACGCAGGAGGCCTTCGATGGCCGTGTCGGTGCGTTGCAGCTTCTCCTCCATCTCCAGAGTAGTCCAGGCCGCCTGCGTGAGTCCCGTGGCGAGTTCGAGTGCCGCCTTCCCTTCGCCAACGAGCATATTCCGTTTGTCATTGGACTTGTGCTTGTTGAACTGCACGACGATGACATCGGCGCGCGCCTGCTTCACCCACATCGCGAATGCCGAGACGAAGGACAGCGCCAAGCCTGGATCGGCGTCAAGCACGAAGACAAACCGCTCGCCTCCTTTCCCGAGCATATGGCGCAGGTGAAACGCGTGCGCGAGTTGTGCGATGTCCTGACGCAACAGGGAGCCTCGGTGCGGCAGTTGCAGGTCGAGATCCGCGTCCGGCGCTTCGAGCGGATGGATTTGGACGCCTCTGGTGATCTTGTCCAGGTGCGCCTTGAACTCGGTTTCGGACCAGACCCGAGCCTGGCTCCGGAACGCGCGGGGTAAGGCGAAATCCCCTGCCGCCGTCATTCGCGCCTCGATGTTCGGGAGATCGACGCTCGGGTCAAGGCCAAGATGGGCCGCCATGATATAGCCGGTGTTAGCGTGAGCGGTGCAGAGGTGCTGCACGGCGATCTGCGCCCGCGTCTTCTTGTTCGGCCAGTTGAGGTGCAGCGTCTGGGAATCAGTCGCGAAGCGCCGCCCGACCTTGTTCCAATCCACCGATGCGAAGGAGCCTTCTCGCCGGGCGGTGTGATCGACGACGCGATCGTAGATGAAGTCGATCTTGCGATAGACATCCCGCGGGCAAAGGCCGGTGAAATCGCTGATTTTCGAGATCGGCATCCCGTTCGTGATCATCCAAAGCACCTCGCGGTTCGCGCTACTGCGGTGCTGCTTACGGATGCGCGACCCAACCGTGAATGTGCCCAGGCAGGCCTTGCACTTGTAGCGCTGCGTGCCCGTCGCTGTGCGACCTGACTTTCGATACAAGCCGGTATTCTTGGACAGCTGCTTCTGGTGATTGTCGCAGGTCTCGTTCTGGCAGAAGTCGGGCGGGGGCAGCTCTGGCCGGAAGCGTCCGCGCAGCCGCCGATACTCCTCTACGATCGCTGTGTTGTTCTTAATGATCGACGACTGGCCGCAGACACCACACTTGAAAGTCTTGTCGTTGTCCGAGCCAATGACCTCTCCACCAGGTTGATTATGCTTGACTTTTGCGGGTGGGCATCCTTGTCTTATGTATGGATCAGGCGGCTCTGCGAAGATCTCGCACTGCGGGTTGCGACAGAAGTTGACGTCGATCCCGTATCTCGGATGCGGCAATCTGCGCTGAAGTGCTGGCGAAGAAATAATCGTGGGCGCGAGCATACTTTCTCCCTCGGAAAAAACCACATTTGGTAGCTATCGAGGGAAAGGTTGGCCAAAATCTGGCCAACCTAAGTTTTTCCTGCAACACGAAATGCAAAGGGCTGGCCCCAAGGGCCGTCCTTTGCATTTCGGCCCAAACCGGCCATGCCGATCAGGCATATCTGAAAGGCCATTCAGATATTTGTTAAATGAGTCGCCCTGTCAGACAATCAGGAAAACCCCTCTTGACGCCAAAACACCGAGGAGCCTTCCGTTGTATCAGCACGACGCAAATGATTTCCAAGATATCCGCGATGCGGTCCGCGCCCTTTGCGCAGATTTCCCTGACGAATATCACCGCAAGATCGATGAGCAGCGCGGCTATCCCGAGGAATTCGTGGATGCGTTGACCAAAGCGGGCTGGATGGCGGCGCTTATCCCCGAGGAATACGGCGGATCGGGGCTTGGGCTGACCGAAGCGGCGGTGATCATGGAAGAGATCAACCGCGCGGGCGGCAATTCGGGGGC
Organism: Roseovarius sp. PS-C2; assembly: GCF_018862045.1. Taxonomy (NCBI): domain Bacteria; kingdom Pseudomonadati; phylum Pseudomonadota; class Alphaproteobacteria; order Rhodobacterales; family Roseobacteraceae; genus Roseovarius; species Roseovarius sp. PS-C2. The sequence continues at coordinate 40,765 of NZ_JAHKSQ010000012.1, read as the reverse complement.
CTGCCACGGCCAGATGTACAATATGAACACGCTGGTGCGCCACGGATCAGAGGCACAGCGCCAGAAATACCTGCCCCGCATTGCCAGCGGCGAATTGCGCCTGCAATCCATGGGCGTGACCGAGCCGACAACCGGCACCGATACCACCCAGCTAAAAACCACCGCCGTCAAAAAGGGCGATAAGTACGTCATCAATGGCCAAAAGGTCTGGATCAGCCGGGTGCAGCATTCCGACCTGATGATCCTTTTGGCGCGCACCACGCCGCTCTCTGAGGTCAAGAAGAAATCCGAAGGGCTTTCGATCTTTATCGTCGATATCAAAGAGGCGATGAAATCGGGGATGCGGGTGCAGCCGATCCTGAATATGGTCAACCATGAGACCAATGAGCTGTTCTTTGACAACCTCGAAATCCCCGAGGAAAACCTGATCGGCGAAGAGGGCAAGGGGTTCAAATACATCCTGACCGGCCTGAATGCCGAGCGCACGCTGATCGCGGCGGAATGTATTGGCGACGGCTATTGGTTCACCGACCGCGTTGTGCGTTATGTCAAGGAACGTGAGGTCTTCGGCCGCCCGATCGGCCAGAATCAGGGCGTGCAATTCCCGATTGCCGAAGCCTATATCGAGATCGAGGCCGCCAACCTGATGCGCAAAAAGGCTTGCGAACTTTATGACGCGGGCCAGCCCTGCGGCGCCGAGGCGAATATGGCGAAATACCTTGCCGCCAAAGCCTCATGGGAGGCGGCGAATGCCTGCTTGCAATTCCATGGCGGCTTCGGCTTTGCCTGCGAATATGATATCGAGCGGAAATTCCGCGAAACCCGGCTCTATCAGGTTGCGCCGATCTCAACCAACCTCATCCTGTCTTATGTGGCCGAACATATCCTTGGTCTGCCGAGGTCGTTCTGATGCGGCCGCTGGAAGGGATCAAGGTTGTCTCTATTGAACAGGCCGTCGCCGCACCGTTCTGCACCGCGCGATTGGCCGATGCAGGGGCCGAAGTCATCAAGATCGAACGCCCCGAGGGCGATTTCGCGCGCGGCTATGACAGCGTGGCCAAGGGGCAATCAAGCTATTTCGTCTGGCTGAACCGGGGCAAGACCTCCCAGACGCTTGATCTGGCATCGCCCAAGGGCAAAGAGGTGCTGGCCGAACTGCTGGCCGGTGCGGATGTGCTGGTGCAAAACCTCAAACGGGGCGCGCTTGACCGGCTTGGCTTTGGGCCGGAACGGCTGGCACAGGATTTTGCGCATCTGATCTGCTGCTCTATCACGGGTTATGGCGAGGGTGGGCCGATGGCCGATCGCAAGGCCTATGACCTGCTGGTGCAGGCGGAATCGGGGCTGTGTTCGATCACCGGCGGCCCGTCCGAACCGGCCCGCGTTGGCATCTCTATTGTCGATATCGCCACGGGTGCCACCGCCCATGCCGCGATCCTTGAGGCATTGTTACGCCGTGCGGTGACGGGGCAAGGGGCAAATATCTCTATCTCTATGTTTGACGTGATGGCGGATTGGCTGACGGTGCCCCTTTTGAACCATGAAGCGGGCAACAGTCCCAAACGCATCGGCCTTGCCCATCCGTCCATCGCACCCTACGGCGTTTTCACCGCCAAAGATGGCGCGCAGATCCTGTTGTCGGTGCAAAGTGATCGGGAATGGAAAAACCTGTGCAATCTGTTCTTGCAGGCGCCCGACCTTGTGACCGATCCGCGTTTTGCCCGCAACATCGACCGGGTACAAAACCGCGAGGAGACCGACGCAATTATAAGCGCGGCCTTTGCCCGTATGACCGCCCCCCAGGCGGTTGCCGCCCTAAGCCGGGCGGATGTGGCACTGGCCCAGCTGAATGATATGGGCGGGCTGTCCAATCACCCGCATCTGCGGCGCATCACTGTGGAAACCGAGGCGGGGCCGGTCTCCATGCCCGCCCCTGCGCCGATCTGGGGCGATGATCCGCACGGCTTTGGGCCGGTGCCCGCACTGAACCCGTTAGAGGATTAGGGTATGACACTTGATATCGACCATCTGCGCCAATGGATCGGACGCAAAGATCACGCGCATGAGGTTCTGACACCGACGCTGGTGCAACGTCTTTATGCCACGCTTGACCGTCAGGGCCCGACCGAGGAAGGGGCTGACGCGCCGCTGTTGACACATCACTGCCTGTGCCAACCCCTTGTGCCCACGGCGGAACTTGGCCCCGATGGTCACCCGACGCGCGGCGGGTTTTTGCCGCCGGTGCCCTTGCCACGCCGAATGTGGGCAGGCGGCGCGCTGCGGTTTCACTCGGCACCAAGGATAGGCGAGGACATCACGCGTCGCTCGGTGATCGAGGATGTGACCATGAAAAGCGGGCGTTCGGGCGCGCTGTGTTTTGTGACCCTGCGCCATGATTTCAGCAGCCCGCACGGCCCCATCCTAAGCGAGCGACAAGACATCGTTTACCGTGATGCACCAACCGGCAATGCCAATCCTGCGCCGACCCCTGCCCCCCAAGGTGACGAGCGGCGCGAAATCAGCGCCTCACCGGCGTTTTTGTTCCGCTATTCCGCGCTGACCTTCAACGGCCACCGCATCCATTACGATCAACCCTATGCGCGGGAGGAGGAATTCTATCCCGGCCTTGTGGTTCATGGCCCGTTGCAGGCGATGCTTTTGGCGCAATATGCCGGTGACCTGATGGGCCGCGCGCCGACAGGGTTTTCGTTTCGCAGCATGGCCCCGATTTTCGGCGGGGGCAGCTTTTGTTTACATGCGCAAAGGCAGGGGGACGACCTTATGCTCTGGACCGCCGCACCGGACGGGCCAGTGGCGATGGAGGCACGGGCCAGCTGGGATTAGACCCCGCCACCCCACCTGTCGGGACAAATCATCCGGCCTGCACAAGCACCTGCGGGTTGACGACCAGCGAAAGGTCCAGCCGCCCGTTGATCCCGTCCAGACAGTTTTGCGCCGCCGTCAGCGCCATACGCGCCGCGCCATCATCGCTCATCGCGGCCATATGTGGTGACAAGATGATATTGTCCAGCGCCAGCAACGGATTGTCCATCGACACCGGCTCTTGCGCAAACACATCCAGACCGGCTGCACGAATTTCACCGCTTGCAAGGGCGCGCGCCAAGGCCGCCTCATCCACCACCCCGCCCCGCGCGGTGGAGACAAGCACCGCAGAGGGCTTCATCATCGCCAAGGCCTCCGCCCCGATCAGATTGCAGGTGGCGGGCATCAAGGGAACATGGATGCTGACAACATCGGCCTCTTGCAGCCCCTCGGCAAGGCTGACCTTGGTCCAATTGGGATCATGGCTGCCCGGGCCTGTCGATCTGTTGCAATAAGCGATCCTCATGCCAAAGGCCTCGGCGCGTTTGGCAACCAAGGCACCGATCCGGCCCATGCCCACCACCAAAAGCGTCTTGCCCGCCAGATCGCGCGCGGCCAGCGCATCGCGAAACCCCCAGTCGCCCGCGCGCGTCGCCTTGTCATAGCGCAACCCCATCTTGGTCGCCGCAAGCATCAGGTAAAACGTATGTTCGGCCACCGTTACCGCGTTTTGATCCCCGATCACCGTCAAGGGAATCGCACGGCGGTTCAGCGCCTCAAGGTCGATATTGTCGATCCCCACGCCATGCCGCGAGACGATTTTCAGATTTTGCGCAGCGTCGATATGCGCGGCCGTAAGGGGCAGGGTCCGGACCAGGATCGCGGTCGCGGTCCGGGTGGCGGCGATGACGCCGGCGCTGTCATTCTCGTCAACGATGACCGGCGTGATACCGGGCGTATTTTCCAGAAACGCGATCCCGCGGGGGTGAATATTTCCGATAACTGCAATTTCCATTCAGGGATCTTTCAAAACATTTCAGCTGGCTTTGGTCCGATAAGACCTGTCACGGCAAAAGACCAGATGAAGCGGCGAGGCCGCGGGGGAATTTACGCAGCATCAGCCCCGCTGCGGCACAGCGGCAAAAGCCAGTCTTTGAAACCGGTTGCTGCGGGCGACAGGATTGTCTCCTTGGGGACAACAAGATGATAGGCAAAAGCGCTTTTGAAGGGAGTGGACAAAACATGGGGGTCATCTTCGTCGTTGCGGCCCGTGCTAAGGTGAGTTCTTTGCGTGTGGGGCTGCCATGGACGTACGGATTACAATCGAAACTACCTTCGACAACGGGGAGAAGCGCACTCATCAGCTTGACGGCATTTCACGACCCTACCGGGTGACCTGTCCAGACGGGATCGGGTTGCGCCTCGAGGATGGGAAGAGGGTTGTCGAACAGATTCAGCGGGCAATTCTTTGCGATCAGGTTGAGGAAATCATCCGAGAAAGCCGCGTATGCCCGGATTGCGCCTCGGTTCGTGCCATTCATGACTATCGCACGCGCGATCTCGACACGCTCTTTGGGCGGGTTCGGGTCAAAGCCGCGCGCTTGCGCCGCTGTTCGTGTGATGCCAGGTCAGCGGCGATGCCCGGCGGACCTATTTCTCCGCTGGCCTATTTCTTTCCTGACCGGGCTACCCCGGAGCTGCAGCGGCTCCATGCGGAACTCGGGTCCCGGCATTCCTTTCGCGAAGCCGCGCGGCTGATGAAAAGCTTCCTCCCCTGCCATCCGCCCCATCACACCACGGCCCAACAGGCCCGAGCGTGCATATTTGATCATCTGTAGGAACAATCCGCGAACAGGGTTATCCTTGACGGCTACGTTTGACCGGGGTTGGCTATCTCTGCTTGGGGTGCGGGAGATAGTGAATTGGAACGGTCTTTTGTCGAGATTTGGAACCTGTCCTTTGATGACATCGGATTGATCGAGGGGATCAATCGTTCTGGTCGGGTTTGGTTTGCGTTTCAGCTTTGTTTTTTCCGCGAGCGGGCGCGATTTCCGTCTCGGCCGGGCGATGTTCAGACCGACGTCTTGCGATACTTGGCCGAACAGTTGGGGGTTACTGCGCCGGAAGCGCGGGATTTCGAATGTGGTCATGTGACTGCGCGCAGGCACCGGGCGGCAATCTTGCGGTATTTGGATATTCGACGTGCCACTGATCGGGACCGACAAGCGTTGCGGGACGAACTGGCTGAGCTGTTTCTGGGGTCCTTTGGGAAGATTGATGATCAAATCGGGCTTGGGTATCGCCGAAGTCGTGCACGAAGGTTTTTCATTCCGTCGGACAAGTTCATGGAGCGGTTGGTGCGCGGGGCGCGGCATGATGCCGTTGAAAAGCTGCTCATGAGAATTGCAGACGGCTTGCCCGCAGAGGCGCGCCGGAAACTGGAGACCAGTCTGGCTGACCCCAAATACGCCACGGGATTTCTGAGTTTGAAGTCGGATGCAGGGGCGGCCACGCTGGAAAATATTATGGCGGCGACAACGCGATTGGCTTTTGTGAACGCGCTCAATTTGCCGTTCCCGGTCATGGCAGATGTCGATCCCGCCCTGGTTCAGCGCCTGTCCCGTCGCGTGGATCGTGAGACAGCAGCCGAAATGCGTCGCCGCAGCGACACGCGCCGGTTGGGTCTCTTTGCGCTCCATCTCATGCACCGCCGAGCCGAAATGATCGACGCGCTGATTGATCTGCTGCTTGAGATCATCCACCGGATGCAGACACGATCGCGCCGCCGGGTTGTGGGGGCGATCGCGCGGGATATCGAGCGGGTTCATGGCAAGGAGCGCCTGCTGGTCGATATGGCCATCGCCGCCGTGGACGACCCCGAGGGTCGGGTGCTTGAAGTCATCTATCCTGTCGCGAGCGTGGCCAGGTTGAAGGCCGTGATTGAGGAGGACCGCGCAAAGGGTACGCTGGACCGGCGAATTCAAACGGTGATGCGCGGCTCCTATGCCAGTCACTACCGCCGGATGGTGCCGCCGCTCCTGGCTGTGCTGCGGTTTCGATCGAACAATGCAAGCTGGCGCCCGGTCTTGGATGCGCTCGATTTGATCCAGCGGTGGCGCAAGGATGGGCGACGGATCGTGCCTGCCGATCTGGCTCCGCATGGGTCCATTCCCGCCAAATGGCGTGAGGGCGTCATCGATGCGTCCGGTCGTCTGAACGTGATTACCTTCGAGCTCTGCGTATTGGCGCAGTTGCGTGAGCGGTTGCGCGCAAAGGAAATCTGGGTCGATGGCGCCGACCGCTACCGCAACCCGGACGATGACTTGCCTGCTGATTTTGAGGTACAAAGAGATACATATTATCGGGGCCTTGGCCTCACCCGGGATGCCGGAGCGTTTGTCTCGCAGGTGCGCGATGAGCTGACGCGCGAACTCCACCTTCTGAACCGAACCCTGCCGGAAAACGACCAGGTCCGGCTGCGAGCATTCGGGGAAAACCGGATCAGAGTCACGCCCTTTGCGCCGGTGCCGGAACCACCGGGGCTGGGGGCTCTCAAGCGCGAGGTCGAACGCGTCTGGCCAATGACCGGCCTGCTCGATGTCCTGAAGGAAACGGCCTTGGACACGGGGTTTCTGGATTGTTTCGAGACTTCCGCCAGCCGCGAAGTCTTGGCCCACGCAGATCGGGACCGGCGGCTACTGCTGGCGCTCTTTGCTGCGGGGACCAATGCCGGGATCAAACGCGTCGCCGCCGGTGTCGGCGACGTCAGCTATGACGAGTTGCTCCATATTCATCGCCGCTATATCGACCCGAACGCGCTGCGGGCCGCAGCGGCTCGCGTGGCCGATGCCACTCTGGCGGTCCGCAATCCCGCGATCTGGGGCGAGGCGGGCACGGCTTGTGGTTCGGATTCGACGAAGTTTGGGGCCTGGGACCGTAACCTGATGACTGAATGGCACGCGCGCTACGGTGGGCGCGGGGTGATGATCTACTGGCATGTTGAGCGTCAGGCGACCTGTATCTACTCGCAGCTCAAGAGGTGTTCGTCCTCCGAGGTAGCGGCGATGATCGAGGGGGTGCTCCGACACTGCACAGACATGGAAATCCAGCGCCAGTACGTAGACAGTCATGGTCAGACCGCTGTTGGCTTTGCATTTTGCCACCTGCTCGGGTTCGAATTGGCGCCACGTCTGAAGGCAATTGCCCGCCAAAAGCTGGTCCTTCCCGCCGCAGGTATGCGGGCGCGCCTGCCGCACCTGACGCCGATCGTGTCGAATGTTGTCGATTGGGCAGAGATCGAGCAGCAATTCGACGAGATGGTCAAATACGCCGCCGCCATGCAGCACGGCACCGCCGACCCCGAAGCGATCCTGCGCCGGTTTGCCCGGACCGACGTGATGCACCCGACCTATAAAGCGCTGGCCGAGCTGGGTCGGGCCATCAAGACAATCTTCCTGTGCCGCTATCTGCGATCGGAGACCCTTCGCCGAGAAATCCACGAAGGCCTGAACGTCGTCGAGAATTGGAACAGCGCGAACGGGTTTGTGTTCTTCGGCAAGGGTGGTGAGATTGCCTCGAACCGGATCGCCGATCAGGAAATCTCGGCACTGGCGTTGCAACTGGTCCAGGCGTCGATGGTCTATGTGAACACGCGCATGGTCCAAGCGGTCCTGTCGGACCCGAATTGGCAGGATCGCTTGTCACCCGAAGACTATCGCGGCCTGACCCCGCTGATCTACGCGCACATCACGCCCTATGGCCGCTATGACATTGACCTTGACACCCGGATCGACTTCGAGCGAATGGCAGCATAGCGCGTCATTATGCGTATACCCGTAATGACATGACCGGTGAACACTGATACATACCACATTTGTGTTCACTTGGGTCTTTCTCGGGATAATGAACACATTATGTCAAGGGCACACCCAAAATGAACAGATCGAGCCCCAAAATCGGCTATGCTCGAACATCGACCGTCGATCAGAATCTCGATGCTCAAATTGAGGCGCTGACAGCCGCGGGGTGTGGGATGGTCCGGCAGGAACAGCGCAGTGGGGCCACGCTTGAGGGCCGCCCCGAGCTAAAGACAATCCTCGACTTCATCCATCCAGGTGAAACCCTGGTGGTCACTCGGATCGACCGGCTGGCGCGCTCGATGCAGGATCTTCAGACCATCGTCGCCAGGCTGAAGGAAAAGGGGGCCCATCTGGCGGCCACCGAGCAACCTGTCGATACGTCGACCGCTGCGGGCAAGGCCTTCTTCGACATGCTCGGTGTCTTCGCCGAGTTCGAGACCAACCTGCGCCGGGAGCGGCAAGCCGAGGGCATCAAGGCTGCCAAACGGAAAGGGGTCTACCGAGGTCGCCCGCCCAAGATCGATATGGCGGCCATTCAGGTCAAGCTTGGTGCAGGTCTCTCGCCCTCGGAAATTGCCCGCGAGATGGGGATCTCGCGCGGGACTGTCTATAAAGCAAAGGCTGCAATGCTGACGGGCAACGAGCTCACAGAGGTGCCAACTGCATGAAAAAGTCCCCACGCAAGCGACAGCCATCGGCGCCCAAGACGCCTGCGCAAACACGGGCCAAGGTGCCACCCCCACGCAACCTGACCCCGGAGCTTTGCGATCGGCTTCGCCGGGACATGATGAAGGCATGCCTCACAGTGGCAGAAACGCACGGGCTGACAGTCGAAGGGGGCGATCTCGCGAATATCGACCTGCGCCATAGTTTTGCGATCAGCTTCCGCGTCGGCATCCCGCAGGAGGACGGTGCGATCTATTCCCCGGACAAGGCCATGTTCGAGGTTCTCGCACCTCACTTTGGGCTGGAGCCCTCAGACTATGGCCGCACCTTCCGGTCGAAGGATGAGTTGTTCCGCATCGTCGCCATCAATCCCAACAGACCTAAATATCCTGTCAACGCTGAACGCGTGTCGGATGGGCAGGGCTTCAAGTTCCCCGCCGAAAACGTCGTTATGTACCTGCAGCGTTCAGGCGCATAGCTTATACGCCTTTTGTTCCGTCAAACGATCAAATATGCACGCTCGGGCCTGTTAGGCCAGTATGGCACGCGTCCCACGTATCGCAAGTTTTCCCATTTCGGAGAATATATTAATTTCAAAAATAATATTTTCTTGTAATAATACATAATAGTGGAAAATTGGAGATATTTTGTGATTAACCATCAATTGGAGAGCCTTGAATTAGCAGAGCTCAAAGACATCAAAGTCTATGTCGAAAAGTTAATTCGGGAAAAAGAAGAAGAGGCACGCCAACGGGCAAAGGCGGAACTTGAGGAACGAGCTCGGGAGTTGGGCTTCAATGCATCGGAGCTGTTTGGTGCGGAAACCCGAAAACCAGTAAAGCGACCGACACATCAAAATCCGGAAAATCCCCGAGAGACGTGGACTTACGGACCTGGAAAAAGACCAAAATGGATTACCGAGTACATAAAAAACGGCGGTAAACTTGAAGATCTGGAAATCGATGGATCGTAGTGCACTCCAGCACCCTTAGCTTGCCGGTGTTCCAGTGCATGGCGATGTCGGGTTTAAAAGCAAGATCGATTCTGCACCAATGTCACCTGAAACGAATAAGTCTCGAACTGACCGGCACCGCAAGTCATAACCTCAGCTTCACCGTATACGACATTTCCCGGGAATTAACGCCCAAACAAGCAATAAAGCTGAAAACAATGATAAGAAACGCGTTGGGAGGATTGTGCTCGTTCAGCGCGGTCGATATCCCTCCAGGGCAATTCTCTGATCACCTGTTCGAATTGACATCGATCAGACTGTCCATTTGCAAGTCTGCCCGGGAGGAATGTAGCTTCATAAAGAGTGCTTGATGGCCTTTCACAGATCCATTTTTATAGGTTAAGCTGTAATGGCCTGACCTTCGTCCATGTTCCAGTTGACCTGAATGCCGTAACTGCGTTTCCAGGCAGATGCAGCAGATCGAACATGTTTTTCGCTAAGGTCGAGTCTGTATTTCCGGTTCTGTGCTGGACAAATCTCGTCGTGGATCACGTTGACCAAAAACCAGTCGGAAGCTCCACGTTGGAAGACAACTGTCGAAGCAACGGCATTAAACTTATAGCTCTTCGAAGGCCCTTGCATGCGAGCGATGAGACAGGCACCTGCCCTGTTGGACTTTGCCAAGCCAAAATTTGACAAATCCGTTTCGGCCTCGTCGACAAGTGCGATGAGATCCTTGGAAGTGTGAACAAAACTCTTTGCCTTGCCCATCACTTGCGCGATTCCGGCTTCAAGCTTTTCAGAATTAGCTTCGTTAATTTTTATTCTCATATCAATTACCTCTCATTAATAAATTGATGTAAATTACTTATGCTACAAATATGATTGGATCAACTTCTATCTAGTTAATAAAATATTAACAGCATATTTTCTTAATAGGTTTTTAACAATTCTTCAGCGATTGCTTGTGAATTACGGCGTACTTGCTCAAAATGATATAATTCAGATAAAACCTTGGAGTGAGCCTCCGGGCACTCATACTCATCGACAATTTAATGGGATAACTCCCGGGACTGATAAGGGGGCCATTATCGTTACCGCTCAGATGGCCGATTTCGGAGCGCTGAACCGCCTGTGTTGAACTGGCTGAACCCCATCATAGGAGTTCAGCATGCCCTGCCTCGACTACAGAGCCTTCGTCAATGCCTGCCGCGATGAGCGCGGCGTCGGACACCACACCTTGCGCGCCTATGCCCAAGACCTGCGGACCTTCGCCCGCTTCACCGAGGCTCACCATCTCAGCGACCCGCTGTCGAAAGACGACATCCTCGCCTATCACCGGCACCTGCGCGATGAGTTGTGCGCCAAACCCGCGACCATCGAACGCCGTCTTGTAACTCTAAAGTCGTACTATGCGTGGCGCGAAGATCGAAACAGCGCCCTGCCCTCCCCGTTCACGGACGTCCGCATCTCTGTCAGGATCCCGCGCCGCCTGCCGCGCCCCATCAATCGCGGCACCCTCAAAGCGGTTCTCCAGACTGATGAAGGCCGGATCGCCTTGCGCGCGAAGACGGGCGCCGACGACGCGGCGCCGGTCTCGCAGAATGCCGTCACAATCCTGATCATCAAGCTGCTCATCGTGACCGGGCTCCGGATCAGCGAGCTGACAAATCTGAAGATCGGCGACGTATCTCACGACGCGTGTCAGATCCTCGTGAATGGCAAAGGCGGCAAGGAACGGATCGTCTTCGTGCCGAACCGCGAGTTACAGGAAGAGCTCAGGCACTTCCTCGAGGCTCGCTACGCGCAAGGTGGCTCTTCCGCGCCGCTGTTCCTGAACACCGAAGGCCGTCGGCTCCGCTCGGCCACGTTCCGCAAGCGGCTGCGGGCGTTGTCCAGGCGCCTCGGGATCGAGCCGCACTTGACCCCGCACCGGTTTCGGCACTCGGCCGCAACACTGTTGATCGAGGAAGGCATCGACATCCGGATGATCCAAGCCTTGCTCGGACATGCCAGCCTCAGGACGACGGAGATCTATGTGCGGGTTTCAAACCACGCGCTGCGACGAGCGTTGGAGCACGCTGATGTTCTGGGCGTCTTGAGAAACTGAGGGCGGGAGCCCGACTTTTGCTGCGATTGCGAGTAGGTCAGTCTGTGGAACCCAAAGCAGACCTTCAATGTAGTCCGTTTCGGACTGAGTGTTTTCAGGCTTTGATGGGTCGCCACCCTCCACGGGGGGAGAAACCCGGATCTGCAAAATCTGATGGAAGCGATATTCTGTTACCCAGGGTCAGATCCAGTAAACGCCTAGGTCAAGCTTATGGGTCGCCTGGCAACGCATGATATTTGATATTCAGGCTCGACATGTATGACGAATTTCGTGCAGCGAATTGTGTGTATTTCCGAAATATCATATGAATTTCATCGAATATTTGACTCTCTTCCGTGAATATACTTTGGTGGAGAGTATCAAATTCTGCAAAGGATCGTTCATCATTGCTCAAAGACATTGATAAAAGAGAGAAATTTGTTCGACTCGCAGAGGGGCGAACGCAGTCTGCCTTGGATGCGATTCGCAAACTCGGCAACCTTTCAAACCGGCGAGCGTATGAGTACTCTGACAGCGATGTGAAGAAGATCGTGAAAGCTCTTCGAGACGCTACGAGCGACATCGAACGGAAATTTGGCTCAACGGCCACCGATGGCGTCGACAAATTCAAGCTCTAGGGGCACAGCGCATGAAGGCAGAACCACTCAATATCCGCGACAAGCGATTCCTTATCAATCGACTGATTGAGCAAGCTCCTGTGAGCACTTTGGTTCGCGAGTTTTTCAAGAACGCTGATGAAAGTGCAGCTGGCGCTGCCTACGGCAACCGTCGCATCGAGATCTACCCGACCATGATCGACGGTGTCAGGAAGCTTACTTTCTGGAACACTGGGACGGGCATGGACGACCGCGAGCTAAAACAAGCGACTGAGTTGTCCTCCTCGATCAACAAAGAGATGGCACTCGATGGAAATTTTGGCATCGGAGCGAAGGTTTCAGGTCTGACAATGTCGAAGGAGGGCATCCGTTATCGTTCTTGCAAGGATGGTACTGTCAACGAAGTGGTGATCGGCTTCGATGCTGAGGAACAGACCTATGTTCGTTTCCCAGTGGAACTGCCTGATGGCAGTTTTGATACGGTATATGACGTGACTCAGGCTGCTATTAACGAAGGTCAGGACACATCGTTTGATTGGACGGAAGTAGTACTGATGGGCGAGTGCGAAGAGCATGACACTGTTGCTGAACCACTTGGGCAGGGAAAGAGCCAAGATCGCAGTTTCATACCTTCGGCTATCTTCCGGCGCTTCGCGCGTTTCGCTGATGGCGTCGAAGTGCGCATCGATGTCGCTATGACCAAAGGTGGAGGCAAAGACGAAACTGGTCGCACGCGACGCTTGAAGACACTCGAAGAGGTGGCGGAGGAGCTTCCAAACCACGAGTGGGTTGACGCGCCGGGTGGAGAAATAAGGGTACACTATATTCACGACCCGAAGCACGAACGCTACAGCCATTCTCTCAGCGCACTAGCCAATCCGGCAACTAGCTCGACGACCTTCTGTGCGCTGGTTCACAAGGGAGAGCGTTACGACATAAAGTCCAGAAAAGCCTGGTCTGCCGCAGCTCCAAACTTCGGAATTCCATTTGGTTCGAAGGTTCTCACAGTTGAGATTGAGCTTAGAGATGATCTCGCACTGCCAAATCAATATAGGGATGGACTGACCTGGCCAGATGACCGCTCTCCAATGCTTGCTGAAGACTTTGACGACTATGTGCGGGAGCTGATGCCAAATTGGGTTAAGGACGTCATTCGAGCGGAGTCTCCATTATCCGACGACAACTTAGATGACCTTCAATCCGACCTTCAAAAATTGCTCGACGAGTTCCGTGTACCCACGGTGACTTTAAGCCCATCACGCCGTCAGTCTGCAATACTAACTGAAGCGGCAGAGGAAGGCACCGATACATCTAATCCAACTAGTCTCGAAACCGAGTTTCCCGAACTAAGCGAGGCTGGCGAAAAGGATGCATCCGAAGGTGACCACGACAAAAGCCAGCGGGCTAAACAAAAGAAAGTTCGTAAGGCACCAGATGGTTCTAAGCTCTCACGTTCAGCTCAGTCATTGGAGCGCGTGCCAGAAATCAAAATTCTTACGGACCCAGAGGAAATCGCAGACAAGAATCTCAAAGGTCGTGCCGGCCGCTACTATAAGGATGCACAGACACTGTTTGTGAATGGTCTCTATTCGGCTGCTGAGCGCATGGCCGTCGAACTTGATGCTGAGCTGCGAACAGCAGGCGAGGCTGAAGTCGTCCGGTCGGCGATTTTGAGAGCATCAAGAAAATTCATGGCTTTTCGAGTTGGCAAGGCGACTTGCTACGCGATCAGTAAGCGCCTCTCGGATGATTGGTCTAGCGACGACCTTGATCGCGCGACCTCACCCGAGTCTTTGTCGATGGCCGCCGATGATTACAAACAAAGCATTTCTCAAGCGAAGCGATATGCGAAAGAGTTGATTAGGACTGCAGATGTCCCAGAAGAAAACGTTGCTTAGTTCAATAGGATATTTGTTAGTCAAATTCAGTAATGCATGCCTATGTCCGGGAGTGTTGGTCTCGAATGGCTAAGGCTGGCGGATACATATTGCGGGTAAGCCAAGAACGGCTGGGTGTATTTGACCATGCTATGGACATGTATGGCCGCTTCGCAGAAGCGGTGCCGTCGTTCAATCACAGCCGAAACGCACCATTGGTCTGTTTCATCGTCGATCCCTCCGGCCACGTTTCGCATATTGGTCGTGGACGACGAGGTGTAAACGCTGGGACGGAGCAAAGCCGTCTCAATATTGATGAAATTCACTCGCTCGACAGCGCTGTGTCGATCGATGACATCATTGTTGGCGTGCCAAACCGCAATAGAAAAGCCGTCGAAGATCGGTTTCAGAATGGCGGCTTACTTTCGCCAAAAGCCTTTCAAGAGACTGTCGATCTCTTTGCGCAGCTCGCGCCTGGCGCTGGTGGTCTTATCGAGCGCTTCACGACGTCGACACGTCAACGTCTTGAACGTTTGAGTGAACGAGAGCGGAGCAATCTCGCCTATCAAAAGGAGTCTCTCGCAGTCGCTTTGAGCCTAGCTGGGATTGACCGTACTCCATTGGCGGAATGGTCGCTCCACGAGGAAGCTCCTGAGTCTTTTCTGGATGGGCTCACCGAAGTTCGGATGCGAGAGGATCCGATGGTTATTCAGGATATGCGACAAGTGCCCGGCTACGCGTATCTACGAGACGTGCCCAACGCCGCCGCTGCTGTTTTCGTAGATGGCGAAAATCGCCTCACCGTGATTATGGCCAATCGTCAGCCGCTAGAGGAGCAGACTGGAACCGATTTGATCTACTACAATGAGCGCTTTCGGGCGTTCATCATGGTCCAATACAAGGCCATGGAACCGGATAACGATATGGGTGCGATATTCCGATTTCCCGAAGCAAAACTCACTGACGAACTCAGCCGCATGGATAAATTCCTCAAGGAATTGTCTAAGGTCAAATCCGACGGAAAGACGGATGACTTTCGTTTCAGCGATGATCCGTTCTTTTTGAAGTTCTGCCCGCGCGTCCAGTTTGAGCCCCATAGCACAGGTCTGACGAAGGGTATGTATATTCCCCATGCTTATTGGCGGTTGCTTGAAAAGGACGACCGATTGAAAGGTCCGCGGGGCGGGCGTCGTTTGGCATATTCCAACGTCGGTCGGTACTTCGACAACACGTCATTCTCCATGATGGTCAAGGGTGCATGGGTCGGGACCAGTATTCCGCAGTCGGAGCTTCTTGAACGATGGATTCGGGAAGTCGTGGCTTCTGGACGCTCTGTCACTTTCGCGGTGAAACCCGATGATCCAGATCCTGACGATGAAGGTGTGTTCGTCCTCGATCCCAACGTGGATCTGGATGGCTTGCCTCTCCAAAAAGATGAAGAGCCGGATCGAGTAAAAGTCTTACGCGGGTGACTAGACAAGGAATCGGCGGAGTCCGCCTGGGAGGAAAATATGGCGGTCATTCGCAAGGTTGATATTTCACACTTTCGATCGATTAAGTCGTTTGAGTGGTATCCGTTGCCTGGTCTCAACTGCCTCATTGGATCTGGCGACGCTGGCAAGAGCACAATCCTTGACGCCATCGACTTATGTCTCGGAGCGCGGCGATCCGTGCAGGTCACCGATGCAGATTTTCATGAGCTCGACGTTGAAACGCCAATTTCGATTAAGCTGACCCTGGGGGCACTGTCAGACGCACTCAAGAATTACGAGGCGTATGGGGAGTATCTACAAGGTTACAACGACGTACTCGGCACAATTGAAGACGAACCGGGACACGGCCTCGAGACAGTCCTGTCTTTGCATCTGGAAATTGCCGGCGATCTGGAGCCGCGATGGCGGCTGAGGTCGGACCGCGCAGATGCAAGGGGGAACGACCGAAATCTCAACTGGAAAGATCGGATTGAACTCGCGCCGACCCGTCTCCGCGCGGTCTCGGATTACAATCTTGCTTGGCGGCGGGGGTCTCTCTTGAGCCGGTTGAGCGAAGAGAAGCCGGATGCGTCCACGGCGTTATCACAGGCGGCCCGAGAAGCGCGGAAGGCTTTCGGCAACGACGCGGATGCACAGCTTGGAGATGCCCTCGCGTCGGTGAAAAAAGCTGCCGATGAACTCGGAGTATCGATCGGCGCCAAGGCGCAGGCGCTTCTCGACACTCATTCTGTCTCGATCACAGGCGGGTCGATCGCTTTGCACGATGAACGCGGGGTTCCACTCCGGGGCTTGGGTCTCGGATCCACCCGTTTGCTTATCGCCGGGCTCCAACGAGAAGTCGCGGCGCGTTCCTCCATTCTCTTGGTCGATGAGATCGAGAACGGTCTTGAGCCGCACCGCATCATTCGGCTTCTTGGATCTCTGGGAGCCAAGGAGGAAACACCACCGCAACAGGTCTTTGCCACCACGCACTCGCCGATCGTCCTGCGCGAGCTGTCGGCGGGTCAACTTCATGTACTGCGGCGATCTGGAGAGAAACATAAGGCACAACCCGTCCCCGCATCCGCGCAAGGGACGCTGCGCCGTGCTCCTGAAGCTTTTCTCGCGCCATCGGTCTTGATCTGCGAGGGGGCGTCGGAAGTCGGTTTTGTGCGCGGTTTCGAGCATTATTGCGTAGGCGAAGGCCAACCCTCGATTTTCGCTCGGGGTGTAGCGCTCGTCGATGGCGGCGGCGGCCACCCAGACCGCTTGTATGAGCGCGGGGTCGAGTTTGCAAAGCTCGGGTATCGAACCGCCGTCTTCCGAGATTCAGACATCCCGCCCACCCCGCAGACGGAAGCGGCCTTTCATCAACTGGGTGGCGGAACATTCACGTGGGATGCGGGTCAATCGCTGGAAACGGCGATCATCGGCAATGTCAGAGACGCGACGATTCTTGCTCTTCTTGACTACGCGATTGCTGAACATGGGCAAGATATGGTCGCCGCACACATTCAATCCGCGTCTGGCAATCAGGAGACGGTCGAGAATCTTCGTGCACTTCTCCATTCACCTCAGCACACAATCACACCTGCTCAACGCGATATTCTGGTGGCGGCTTGTACGACGAAGAAAAACCCGTGGTTTAAGTCGGTTGGTCGCATGGAACATGTGTCCAACAAGATACTGGCACTGAATTTCGGGGATGTAAGCGAAAGCTTTAGGAACCGAGTGAATGTGCTGCTCGGCTGGGCTCAGGCGCCTCATGGCTGATATTGACCTGCTGACGATCAATTGTGGCAGTGTCTCCGCACCCGCCGGGTGCGGAAAGACCCACCTGATTGCTTCAGCGCTTCAACGGCATGATGGTTCGAAGCCGATCCTAGTCCTGACGCATACCAATGCGGGCGTTGCAGCCCTTCGCGCGCGATTAGCGCTCTTGGGGGTTCCGCAAAACGCGTACCGGATCACCACCATTGATGGCTGGGCAATGCGTCTCGTCGCAACCTTTCCGCATCGTAGCGGCCATGCTGAAGGCGTACTGGATCTGACGGAACCACGGAACGATTATCCTGCAATTAGGCAAGGCACGATCAATATACTTGCAGGCAACCATCTCAGAGATGTTCTGCAAGCGACTTACGCACGGTTGTTTGTCGACGAATATCAAGATTGCATAGTCGAGCAGCACGCGATGGTCTCAAAGATTGCAGAAGTTCTACCGACCTGTGTGCTCGGTGATCCGATGCAGGCCATATTCGGCTGGGGCACCAACGTGCTCGTCGATTGGGAGGCTGATGTCCATGCGCGCTTCCCGCCAGCAGGTGAACTCGACACGCCGTGGCGATGGCGCAACGTCGGGACAGAGGCCTTTGGTCGTTGGCTATTGCAGGTCAGAGCAGCGCTGCAATCTGGTCAGCCTATCGATCTGACGCAAGCTCCCGCTGAGGTGGAAGTGATAGCCGTCACTGGCGACGATGATGTGCCCAACCAGACCAGGGCCGCTAATACCCGTCCTCCGATCGAGGGTGGAAGCGTGCTGATCGTCTGCGATGCCAAACGACCTCCGCGACATCGTGAGATCGCGGCAAGAGCACGAGGTGCCGTTGTCGTCGAGAACGCCGACCTGACAGACTTCATTCGCTTCGCGACATCTTTCGACATGCATGCGCCAACGGCTACGGATGAGCTGATCGACTTTGCTGGTTCGACAATGACCGGTGTAGGCGCCGCTCAGATGAAGCAACGGCTGCGCGTGCTGCTGGCTGGTCGGGAACGATCTCCGCCAAATGACGCGGAAGCGGCGGCTCTGGCTTTTGCACGCGCTCCAAGTCCGACAGCCGCCGTAGCTTTGTTGGTTGAAATCAATCGGCAGAGCGGAGTTTTCCCTTTGCGGCCTGCGCTAGTGCGTTCTGCCATCCAGGCCTTCAATGGCTGTGTGGACGCGGAAGACTTCCAGGAGATGGCAGTCCGCGCACGTGAGCAATCGCGGGTCAAAGGTCGAGCTTTGCCTCACCGAGCCGTCGGCAGCACCTTGCTCCTGAAAGGATTGGAAGCTGATGTTGCGGTGATCATTGACACCGATCTACTGAATGCTCGCGATCTCTACGTCGCGATGACGCGGGGGTCGCGAAAACTCGTGATTTGCACGAGCAACCCGGTTCTCCTACGGGAGATACAATGAGCTCTTAGCACTCCAATCTTGTGTGGCTTGGTCGACTTCATACCTCAGTGTGCCGCTACAGAGCGGCTCCCACAGAGCAGCTGTTCATTCCATCCTTAGGCTTCCGTCTGATCAAGACGGTCGATTACCTCGCCAATGCGTTGCTTCGCTGAGCGCACGCCCGTAAAAACATGATTATGATGGAAGTCTGGCAGCATGAACCAGCAAGAACACAAGATCATTAGTTTGGTATTGAACGAGATGGCGTTCGAAGGGGCAATCAAGCACTTTCACGAGGCACCACCCGACCTTCCACAAGATTTGTTCGACGAGTTAAAGGCGATCGGAATTCCCGGCCGCTACGACGGAAACATCGAAGACTATCGCTACGTTGATATCGAGTTCGACCACGAGAAGTCGGTGTTCGAAAATTGCTACAGACAACTTAGAACGATCAGGAACAATATCGTCCACGCCAACAAAGCCTATCGACCAGATCCGCCAGAGCGCCTGAAAGACCTACTACAATGGGCTCAAGACTTCATCGACAGTGTCTACCAAACCAACTCTCCCCTGGCGGAACGTGCAAAGGAAATCAAAGAAATATTAAAGATCGAGAACTTTTGATAGCCGCAGTCTCCTGCGAAAATCCAGTTCTTCGGCGCTCACAGAATAGGCTCAGTCCGGCCCGAAAGGACATTGAGCGGGCCGTTTCGCCAAGCGGCTCAGGTCATAAGGGAGGTAGGTTGCCGCGGCGGATCTGAGGCCAATCTGGCACCAAAGACGGCCTACTCTTGAGCTTTGTTGGCGGTCAGAACCTTTGTTCAACCACCGGAATTACCTGCGCGATTAGTTCGGATTGAGACTCAGAAGCAGGAAGCACCACATCCGCTGTTTCAAGCAATGCTATCGCCACGTCGGCCTCGACAGAGTGTTGCAACGCGCACGCTACAACATTTGAGTCGTCTCCGCGCGCTACCGCACGCTCGAAGGCGATATGTTTGTCAGCTGCCAAATGAATGTGAAAAAGATCAGCTCCGAAGAGCTTGCGCATCTCGTTCAGGATCGAAACGTGTCTCAAACCTTCGATAACAAAGGAGGCTGCATTGTCTACATCATGATGGTCGAGTGTCGCCAACAGGAAGGCCTTTGGATCTCTTCTTACCTGTCTTTCGCCCTCGTCTTGAAGTGCTTTTCTGTCACCCTCGTCTCCTCCAGACTGCACAACTAGATGCCTGACATAGCCACCAAAGCTTATTCGGGGGAAACCGAATTCGTCGCTGATAGCTTTTGCAAGCGAGCTCTTGCCACTCCCTATTTGCCCAGAGAAAATAAGAATGACTCTGCCCGTCAAAATGTGAACTCCAACTGGTCGTCATCCAGTGCGACCCAACCTCGTCTGTCGGTTTTTGCAAATTCGATCGGTGCAAATCCGGTTGTTTGCTCGACATGAATTACAGAAGCGAACCTAGCATTCTGCTTTGATCGCCAGAAATCGTCTCCAGCCAAAATCCTTGTTCCGTAGTCGGCTCGGATTACATCCAACGAATGATGCGCTGTGGCAAAATACTCGGCATAGGAGACTCTCGTTACTGCGGTGATCGGCCCAGAGTTTTCTTTCACAAGAACCAGGTCACCCGAGGATACATAGCCGTAGGGAGCACACCTTACAGAGGACAAGCGCGTATCGACTGTCTTTTGTCCTGCTTTGAGGAACGACAAGAACGGTTCTGAAAAGATCGCTACGTGCAACTTGCTATCCAAGCGGCTGCAAAGAATCTCCGCTATGAGCGGACCCCAATAGTTGTGCGACCGCAGCCTTGTCATGAGTTCTTGTAGCAATTCTTCGCGCCGCGACACTGTTCCCACCAAAGTGTTCCTTCTCTTCCTGCAGCTCTTTAGCGGAGAGTTTTTGGAGGTGAAACTTCAACGTAGCGTACCGTTGGAATTTTCTGTGATGGTAGGGTCGACACGGATTGCGGTCATAGAATTCTGGAAGCGCCAACAGGTCACCTTCGAGTGCAGCAGTTAACTCATTTGGTTTGTTGCAACGAAAAATGCGGTTGCCGGACGTCCAAACATTTGCCCGCGCCCTCCGTCCGTCGCGCCTGCTCACCGTAGGCAAAACGTCACCCGCTACGATGCTTGACAGTGTGACATCACCACCGTGCTCATCTGGTTCGGACACGTCTATGAATAGACGCATTCGACCAACTGATACCTCGTGCCAAGGGCGAGGCCTTGTTCGAGAGTTCAGAGGCAAATGTCTCGCAACACCGACTTTTCGGAACTCGAGCAAGTCGGCTGTCCTCCAGTCCCCGGGTACTGCTAACCCAGCGGCTTTCAAAGCGTTAGCCTCAAAGAAAGGGGTCTGATACCTCGCGAATCCCGGAACTTGATCTGTTAGAACCAGACCGCACTGTTCAGCAATGGAAAGCAGATTGGCGCGATGATCGATCGCCGATCTCCTCGACCCCAATGGGGCAGCGACCATGAATACGGTACCATCGTGCTGGCAAGCAGAAGCCGCCAGCGGAATCATCTCGTTAAGGCAATCATCATACCAAGGAGGATCTAGAACCACACTCGCGTAGGACGCCGGAAAAGCCCGGCTCGGTCCGAAATGTGTTGAGAGCGAGCTAGCCCGTCTTCGTGCATGTTCGCTTACAGCCGTTGAAATCTCATTGTCTTCTCCCAAGAAGTCGGCGTGTTGACCCAAACCTAGCTTGATTGCGGCCAAGGCGACTGTCGGGACGCCAAGGCAAAGCGTCCTTCCAAAACGTCGTGCACTGGGAATCACAGCTCGAGAAGCGAGTGCTTCAGAAGTCTCCTGGTTGAATCTCCATTCAAAATCCAACGGATGCGGCGGTGGAAGCTCGGCATAAGTTGAAGTGGGGTTTGATGCGGCACGTGCTTGGAGAGCTAGCTTTCGGCCCAACTCGACTGAAATGCGCCCACTTTTGCCTAGACGACGAATTCCCGCCATTGCGGCGGTGGGGTACACTCCGGGGAGTTCGGCAAGCAGACTTGAGAAGCTAGTGACGCCCGCCGATAGCGACTTCAGTAGCCAGAACTCTACCCTGTTTTCGAACGACCAGAGATCGATCGGCGCGTGTTTCATGCCTGCGACCTCCGCAAGCTGACGTCCGTGATCGGCCGGTGACGATCTTCGAGTGAAAACCTTTTTTCGATTTCCACGTTCCAGTGCTGGATTGCCACTTCTTGTACAGCAAGACTGGCATCAAACTCGTCATTCATCCTCGGCTCCACTGGACCATAGACGCCAATCTGCAGTGGGACTATGCGAAGTGGTAGGAATTCATGAATGGTCTGCAAACGGTCGAAGAAGGCGCTCATCCGAGAATCGATGTTGTCAGACGATGGGTCAGTAAGCGTGATGTAGCCATAGACGTCGAGATCGAGGTCCAGCAGCCTATCCATTACTTGTAACTGGAACTCAAAGCCGCTTGGCTCTGCATTTGTGTTAAACGCAAATGACCTTTCATCGATACCCTTGAAGCAGCAAACCCGACCGTAATTCTTGTAAGACTGCATTCGCTCCAGCTGCGCATTCGAAAGCTTAGTGAAGAGCCAATCAGTGCTAAGATTGTCATCTGACCAAAGAAACGTCTGCTGATCGAGCCCTCTAGCCTCCAACTCTTCCATCATCCAAACGGGCCATTCAGGGATCAAATCCGGCGATCCACCGGATAGATCAATCACGCTCGGACAGCCATCCGGCTCGTTCTCAAATAGGTCTACTAGCTCAGATACTGTAAACCACTTCGACTTTTTTGAGTTGGCGCTTAATAGCGGATAAGGAACGAAACAGTACCAGCATCGCCAAGGACAAGCCGCGTTTTGATAGACTTGCGCTTCCATGGTGGTCTGGCCGTCTGCAAGCCCCAAAGCCTTCGCAGCCGGCAAGATTGGTAGTGGGTTGGACGGCCAGTTGGGAGCCGTCGAGGTTTTGAAGTGACGAATTCGACCGAAGCCTTCGCAATTTGTCGGAACAGTCAGGTCAGGTTCTTGGTCGGAGCCGCTTAGCCTGGAAAGCAGCACACTCCGTTCAGATGCGGTGACCGATTTCTGGCGCAGATGCTCTGCCTGTTGGTCGGTATTGATTACGCCTCTGACCACGTTCCGACCTCCTAGCGCATAGTCTTCGATCGGATTGGGGGGACATGCTGCGGCCCAACTTGGACGTCGTCCAGACGCTCTCGAAGGTACATCTCAATCAGGTCCACACAATAATCGACCTCCTCATCGGTCAAATCGTGGTCCTTGGAGATGTCGTGCCAGTAGTTAAGACACGTTCTGCAGCACGTCGCAGTAGCATGTTGCGCATAATAGATGGGGTTGCCCTCAAACGGCGTTTGCCGTCCGTCACGCGGATTCCCTGACTTTGCGACATGCTTTCTGATCCGCGTTTCGACTGCCTCTCGAAGCTCCAACCAACCTTTTCTCTTGGCGTAGTTTTTTGCACGTTGATCAATTTCAACGTGGAAGAAATGATGCCTGATTTTTTCGTTGTGTAGCGCCTCGAACGTAAACTCAACGTCTTCGATCGATCTTCTATGCAGGCGCTGCCAATCGATCAATTTGGCACCGCAAGAACGGCAACTTCCACGTTCCTCATGCCCCATCTGTCGCGTCGCTTTGAAGCAATGAAGATCGTTATCGCAGTCGCTATCCGTGCAGCTGATCTTGAGCGGTTTGAGTTCGACCAACGGTTTCATACTTAATTCCTCTCAAGTGCTCTTTGCAAAATTGAACCATCGACGTCGTCAATGCCTGCAAAGGAAAACCGTTCGCAAAACACATCCCTGGCGATCATCCAAGGATCTTCGCCATCACGCTGGAGGTTTGCCGCAGCCCCCCACCAGCTGATCCCTTGCATCTGAAGGCGAAATGCCAGGTAGTTTGCAAGCAATCCAACGTCCACGCCTCTCTCTTCGGCCAACCGCGCAACGACGGATTTGACCCTTCTAATGTCGCCACGGCTCCTATCGACGACAATCGCCGTGAGCTCCTCCGCCTGGCCGGAAAGACCAACCTCGCCGGCAAATTGACTTGCTCTCACCTCCTCATCGGAGCTTCGGCGCTCTTCAGAGGTTTCGGCGGCCTCCAGAATCACGAAGTCAGTCTCTTCAGGCCTCTGAGATGCGTGGTAAAGCTCATGCAGCAAGTCGAATATCCATCGACTTACATGTGGAGTCTTTTGTTTCATTACAATGACATTTCTGCCTGATATTCTCCAACATGCTCCGTGAAATTGCCCCCCGTCTCGCAATGGCACCACTGGGATACCCAAATCCCAAGAGAAGTTTAGCAAGTCTCGGAAACCAAACTCTTCATAGTGTTCTTGGAACAATCTCAGAAATTCCTCCGGCTCATCAGGTACCGCTGGGCCTTCAATTACCGGCGTCGCATTCAACACAAGTCGAGCCAGATAATTGGCATATGTCGCATAAAGTGCTGTTTGATCAGCGTCTCGCTTTGCTGGCATTTTGAATCTTGCTTGCGCTCCAGCTATTGCTGGCACACTTAAGGGATGCGCCGAGAAAAGTTGGTCTTTGGCCCAACCATAGACTCTCGAAACCGCCTCTATCGAGCGATCAACAACTGTTGGTGCCTCTTGCGGCGACCCATCGGAAAGAGCGCTAAACCTGCTTTCATCCTCTGAGCTCAGAAGCTTAGACCTTAGGAAAGCTGCGTCTAAGCCTACCTGAGATAGCTTCTGCAAAACTCCTTCGAAACCATCAGGTTGGTACGGGACCAGTATTTCGTTTCTAAGTTCAATATTGAGTGCTTCTGTTACTTGAACAATTCTGGCTAGACTTGCACTCGAGTACTTATCCGATTCATAGCGTTGGATCTGCTGAGGTTTGAGTCCCATCCTCTCCGCGAGTTCACGCTGAGAAAGTCCGGAAGCAATTCTTGCTGCAATCAAGCCCTCGGCTAGGTCTTCAATCCGCTCCACCCTAATAACGGGAGCTTGCATTGACTGCAGCTCCTCATATGCTCGGATTTCTTCTTCAAGGTCGACCAATTGGCTATTCAAGCCACTAAGTTCGGCCTCAATAAAGGTCGGGTGTATGCCGGCCTTCTCTCTCTCTGCGACATCAAAGCCATCAATCGCAGCCTTAAACTTCTCGGCATTTGCTCGAGTAATTTTGTATTGGCGCTCATTGGTGATCATTTGATGCTCCCTAGGTCTAGAGACAGTATTCCTTTGGCGTTTCCACTTCTGTCGGATTGAAAAAAGTCACGAAAAAGTACACCGGGTGCGGCGACTGAGCTCTCTAGGAACAACTCTCCGCCGTACTTAGCTTTCATTGCCGCGCGTCCGGATAGCGAGAAATCGAGCAGCACCGGATCTACAAGGTAAGGGTTCATGCCAACTGGGCTCCAAGCGCCGTCATAGTCGTTTGGTAGGTCCTTCTCAGACACGAAACTTCCATCCAAAAGCAACAACGTGCAGCCTGCTCCCCTGAGGTTAAGGGCGGCACTCTTGAGGCCGCCAACCAGGCGCGTTCGGTGCTGATTGACCGAACATAGAGCGACCAGTTCATCCCACGTCACAATATGGACGCCGGGAGCAAGGTAGCCTGTGGACGAATCGTACATTAAAGTCATGACACAACAAATATGTTGTGTTGAAATCTCGGTCAAGCGAAATCAGAACAATTTACGAACACAGACGACGATGAAGCTAAGCAGCTCGGACCTACAATGATAGCGCTGTCGAATGTCCGTTATCGCTGGTCGCGGCCTACGGCTGACGCTCACGCAGCTAAGGTCTGCTTTCCGCCTGTTGTGCCGAATCTTCACCGAAATCGCTCCACCTTGACGTTCAGAAAAACATACCCTATTTTCTGACATGGAGTTGAACCATGATCACGTCGAAAATCAAGCAACGCATCCTAGGGAAGGGCCGGGGCGCCATCTTCGCGCCGTCGGACTTCCTCGATATCGGATCGCGCGCAAGCGTGGATCAGGCGTTATCGCGCCTGGCCGATCAAGGTGTGATCCGGCGGCTGACACGTGGGCTCTACGACTATCCCAGGCTCAGCCCGCGCTTCGGACTCTTGGCGCCATCCGCCGATGACATTGCGCGCGCTGTTGCCCGGAAGGACAACCAGGTTCTGCAACCCTCACCTGCCATGGCGGCGAACCAGTTGGGTCTGTCCACCCAGGTGCCCTCCAACCCGACCTACATGACCGACGGGCCCACCCGAACGAAGAAGATCGGGCGGCAGGTGATCCAGTTCCGCAATGCCTCTCCGAAGACACTGGTCGGGGCTGGGTCGAATACAGGCACTGTTTTCCAGGCGCTCCGCTATGTCGGCAAGGATCGTGTCGACGATCAGGTGATTGGCAAGATCGCCCGCTCGCTGGACGCCAAGGATCGCGCACAGCTTGCCAAGCAAAGCAAACACGTCCCCGCCTGGATGCATCCGGTCGTGCAGCAAATTGTGACACACGCCTGAGCATGGACGATTTCGCAAACGAAACACCTGAGCATCGTGACGAAGCCTTTGGACAAGCCGCGGCAGAACTTGGCTTTGCCAAGGCCATCGTCGAGAAGGACTTCTGGGTCTGCTGGTCGCTCCAGCATCTCTTCGCCCTGCCCTCCTTTGGCGATCACCTGATCTTCAAAGGAGGCACGTCGCTTTCGAAGGCTTACGACGTGATCCACCGGTTTTCCGAAGACGTGGATTTGTCCCTGGACCGCGCACAGCTTGGCTTTAGCGGCGACCGTGATCCAGAGCTACCGGACCTCTCGAGCGGCAAACGAAAATCCCTCCTGCAAGACCTTCAGGAAGTCGCCGAGGCCACTGTCGCCGGACCCTTGCTTGAAGAGATCAACGCGGCATTCTCCGCAAGCCTCCAACAGCCCTTCTCCCTCGCGATTGATGAGGGCGACCCTCAAACCATACTCTTCGCTTACCCGTCTCTCGGTGACGAAGACCCAGGCTACATCAAACCGGTCATACGGTTCGAGTTCGGCGCACGTGGGGCACAGCTCCCGGCTGAACAACGGCCAATTGTGACTTACGTCCAACAAGCCTTTCCTGATCTCCCTGGGTTGAATTCCGTCGATGTCCGAACTCTCGGCATCGAACGAACCTTCTGGGAGAAAGCGACGATCCTCCACATGCTCTTCCATCAGAATGCGAAGAAACCACTCGCCGATCGAATGTCCCGTCACTACTACGACATGGCCCAGCTAATCGGGCATGATGCCAAGACGCGCGCGCTGGCCGACATCGGCCTCCTCGACGAGGTCGGCCACCACAAGTCGGTGTTCTTCAAGGCGGCCTGGGCAAGATACGAGGACGCAAAACCAGGATCACTGCGCCTGCTTCCAAACGAGAAGCTCGAGGCAGCCCTCCGTCGGGACTACGCCGGGATGCGCGAGATGATCATGGGCGACGCGCCGAGCTTTGACGATGTGATGGGCGCGATCGCAGGGTTGGAAGCCGAAATCAACACGCCCTGATTGCGACGGTCTTGTCGATTGGAAGGCCGTTCGGCTTTGACCACCGGTCCGCTAACCGTCTGCCCCGAGTCCGTCGTGAGTTATAGGATGCCATTCTATAACTCATGAATGGTGCAGATTTGAGCGATAGGGCGGATGGCACGACGCACAAGCATCATCCTGCCGAGAATCCGGCATCTTCCAGTTGCTCCCGATCCGGCAAGTCCTGAAGCGACTCCAGATCGAAGGCCACGAGGAACTGGTCCGTCGTCACATAGGTATAGGGCGCACCGCGCCGGGGCGACCGCGGGCCGGTGCCGATCAGACCGCGGGCATGCAGACGACCGATCAGCTCGCGGCTGATCTCCTTGCCGAATATGTCCTTGAGCCCATCCCGCGTAACCGGCTGGTAATAGGCGATGGCCGCGAGCACCGCGACATCGAATTCGCTCAGATCGAGTAGCAGATCCCCGACATCCGCCGCTGCGCGGATCGCAGGGGCGTAGATAGCCCGCGTCCGGAACATCCAGCCGCCGGCGACCTGGGCGATCTCGAAGGCCCGCCCCTCCAGATCGGCGGCGAGGTCCTCGACCAGCAGGTCGACCGAGACCCCCTGCCCCACCACCCGGGCCAGATCTTCGCGCGGCACAGGGGAGGCAGAGGCGAAAAGCACCGCCTCGATCCGGCGCATCCATTCCCGCCAGCGCAGATCGGGCGGCAGGTCGGCCAATTCGCGGTCCAGATCGGCTTCGGAGTGATCCTTGGCCATCGGTCAGACCCCATAAAGCCGGAAGGTTTCGCGCCCAGTCAGCTCGCGCGCGGCACCAAGCTCGACCAGCCGGTCACAGAGCCGCCGCGCGGCGCGATCCGGCAAAGGCAAGGCCGACGGCGCCATGGCATCGCGGGTCAAAAACATCTCGACCGCGTCGCCCGCACCCTTGGCCCGCAGCTTGGGCGCGACCGCCTTCAGATGCGCCGCCCGACGCGCAAGGGCGGCGGAGAGACGCACGGCCTCAACCGCCGATGACGCGATCGCCCGATAACAGGGAAGGTGCAGGTCCTCGCCCTGCTTGCGCAGGTCCGCGCGTTTCAGGCTTGGAGCCAGAAGCGGCACGAGATGATCCCAGCCAAGCGCCTCGGCGAGGGCGGCATCCGCGAGGATCAACGCCTTGGTCTCCATACGCGGCGCATCAATCCACGTGGCAATCTGGCCCGGTTCGGAGGCCGGCAACGCTCGACCCAGAGCCTTGATCGACACCGGTCGCTCCGCCGCGCGCCGCCAAGCCATGCAGGTCTCGCCCGCCGGTCCAGGAAGGTCGCCGGGGCGCAGCAGGTGCACCGCGTCGCGCAACTCCCCTGCCCGCTCCGGTCGCCCCGAAAACGCTATGCAAGCCTCGGCCGCGCGCAGCGCGAGCCGGTCCCGTAACAAGGCTTGGGGCACCTCCTCGTGTCCCAACACAAGATGCAGGTGTTTCAGCGCAGCGCCTGACAAAAACGCAACATCTTCAAGGGTTTCAGCAGGTGCGGAGGTGACCCAGGCGGGCATCCGAGGTAGCGTGTCTAGGTCGCTGATGTGATCCGGCCTGGCAAATGTCACGCCTGAAACCTACATCAGGGCGGCGCTTTTCTCTAGAAAATAGCGCGCAAACCGCCCCACCTTGTCGCCCTCTATTATGTCCAATAAGTTTGCCTTATCGGACGTAAAAGGGATATGCTCCACGACATGTCAGAAAACCACGAGAAGTCGAGCTCAGGGGCTGCAAACGGGTCTTCGTTCAACGAGGACAACGAGAGAAATCACCCAGACAGCGAAGCTTTGAGTCTGCCCTCCTCTGTCGCAGGCTCCGGCACGCTCGACCGACTGGTCGATACCGCCCGCGACTACGCGCGCGCTGCGGCGTCAGACAACACGCTGCGGGCCTACGCGAAGGACTGGGCGCATTTTGCGCGATGGTGTCGTATGAAGGGTGCGGACCCGCTTCCTCCATCACCAGAGATGATCGGGCTCTACCTTGCCGATCTGGCATCAGGGTCGGGCCCCTCCCCTGCCCTGTCGGTTAGCACCATAGATCGTCGCCTGTCCGGCATAGCCTGGAACTACGCGCAGCGGGGTTTCACCCTCGATCGCAAGAACCGCCACATCGCCACCGTGCTGGCCGGGATCAAGCGAAAGCACGCGCGACCGCCGGTGCAGAAGGAAGCGATCCTGGCTAAGGACATTCTCGCGATGGTGGCGACCCTACCCTACGATCTGCGCGGGCTGCGGGATCGGTCAATCCTGCTCTTGGGCTATGCCGGCGGCCTCAGACGGTCGGAAATCGTCAGCTTGGATGTCGGCAAAGATGACACCCCCGGCTCCGGTGGATGGATCGAGATCCTCGATGACGGCGCCGTGCTGACATTGAACGCCAAGACCGGCTGGCGCGAGGTCGAAATCGGCCGCGGATCCTCCGAACAGACATGCCCGATCCATGCGCTCGAACAATGGCTGCATTTCGCTAAGATCGATTTCGGCCCGGTCTTCGTGCGGACGTCCCGCGATGGCAAAAAGGCACTGGAAGCCCGTCTGTCGGACAAACACGTCGCCCGCCTGATCAAGACCACCGTCCTGAAATCCGGCATCCGAGCCGAGCTGCCCGAAAAAGACCGCCTCGCGCTGTTTTCTGGGCATTCTTTACGCGCCGGGCTCGCCAGCAGCGCAGAAGTCGACGAACGCTACGTCCAGAAGCAGCTCGGACATGCCTCGGCCGAGATGACCCGTCGCTACCAACGCCGCCGTGACCGGTTCCGGGTGAACCTGACCAAGGCCGCAGGGCTATAGGTCAACATTTCTGAGAGCCGCCAACGCCGCGACATGACGTGGAAGATCACTCCGGGAATGCAGGATATCAACGATGATGACCTCGTCAGGCTGATCCAGGAACACAAGGAAATGCTCCCCTGCCCTCGCAAACCGCAGATCGGCCGCATCATCGACCAGAACCGCACAGCTTCTGCTATGCGCCTGACCGTTCAGGATTGCCTGACAGCGGGTGAGCAGCTCCGTTTCATAAAGGTCTGCCTGTTTGAGCCCGAATTGTTCGATCGTCCATTTGGCAATCTCGACCAGACTGGCCTCTGCGCGCCGGGTCAACCGAAGAGATCGGCTCATGAAGATGCGCGCGCTTGCCGAAATGCCCGCCGGATCGCGTCGTAACCGCTTCCCTCGGCAAAGTCGCCCGCCTTTGCCTGCGCCAATCCCTCGAACAACCCCTGCCGGATATCGGTGAGTTGGGCTTCTTCCTGCTCCAACAGTCGAAGCCCCGCGCGCATCGCCTCGCTGACGTTCTGATAACGTCCAGAGGCAACCAAAGCCTGAACCAGCTGGTCTTGGGTTTCGGTCAGAACGACGTTTCGTGTCACCATGTATCGGGCCTCCATCATTGGCAATATATGCCAATGGCCGAATTCCGTCAATGCCAGCAGAGTGACTTGCGTCGCCGTGGTCAAATGGTCGTTTACTAACGATACCTTAAATTGCAAACGGCCCGTTTTCATGCCCCTCATAGGCTATGCGCGCGTCTCCACCGAGGATCAGACCCCCCTGCCCCAGTCTGAGGCCCTCCAATCTGCGAGTTGCGACGAAATCTTCGAAGAGCACGCCTCAGGCGGCAATCGCGCGCGCCCGGTGCTCGCGCGGGTGCTCGAACGTGTCCAGAGCGGCGACACGTTGGTTGTCGTACGGATCGACCGGCTTGCGCGGTCTTTGTCGCACCTTCTCGAGGTGATTGAGCGTCTGGAGGCCAAGGGCGCCTTCTTCCGCTCGCTCCAGGACCCGATCGATACCGCCTCTCCGCAGGGCAAATTCACATTGCAGGTTCTGGGTGCCGCTGCAGAGTTCGAGCGCGCGCTGATCCGCGAGCGTACCAAGGCCGGACTTGCCTCGGCACGCTCAAAGGGCCGCGTCGGCGGCAACCCAGGTCTTCGCGCCAAGGACCCTGAAGCGCTGCGCAAGGTGCGGCTGGCACGACAGGACGGCTATATGGAGCGCTTACACGAGACCGCGCAGGATTGGGTGCCCCATGTGCGCCGCTTGCGCCCGGATATGGCCTGGGAAGACGTGCTGCGGATCATAAATGGCCCCCTGCCCCCAGATCGCCATTGGACACAAAGCCGACTGCTTCGCGCTGTGAAGGCCTATGTCAGAGACGGTTTCCTTCCTGCCGAGGTGCTTGGCCGCGCCGGACGCCGCGAAACCGATGACCGCCTGCCGGCTATCGTGGCTGCCATCAAAGGTTCGGACCCGGATATCACGCTACAGGCGATCTGCGACCGGTTGGAATCTATGCGTGAGCGGACTCCACGGGGACGTACAAGCTGGCAACCGTCCTCCGTCAGGATGCTGTTGGAACGGGCGGAGCGACTCGAGTTGCTGGTCAGGTAAATGGATTGACGACGCGCACCTGATCTTCGACCAGCAATCCGTCGTGCATATCCTCAGTCCACAACGTCGTGCATCCAGCGATCAGCGCGGCAGACACGATCATCGCGTCATAGACCGATAGCTGGTACTTCTCTGCCAACGCGCGACCCACTTGATGGGTTTGAACCGTTAGGTCCTCGACAGGGCATAAGGACTTGATACCCTCAAGAAACGCTCCGGTATCTTCCCAACTGAGCCCAGCTTTCCGCCGGCAATTTACCATCGCTTCGTTCAGGACCTGGACGCTGATCCGGGGTCCCTGCCCCAGAATTTCCTCTGCCCTCTCAGCCTTTGGACCATTGTCGAGCAGGTAGAGCACAACATTCGTGTCTGCGAATTCAGCGCTCATGCGCGGCGTCGCGGCTTAGACGCGCGTCCTTGGGCAGTTTTCCGCGAAACCGCCTTAGCCCTTGCAGGACTTCATCGGCGCGAGGTTGGCGCCTGACAAGAATGGTTCCGTCGTCCTTTACCAGGTCGACCTGGTCGCCTTCCTTCAAGCCGAGTTCCCGCACAAGATCCGCGGGTAGTCGGACTGCAAGGGAGTTTCCCCATTTGGCAACTTGCATCTTGTCCTCTCAGCCATGGATAAACATCCGAGTATGTATAGCCAAAACTATCAAAAGGCAAGCTTTGGTGCGCTCAAAGCGTTTCTCGGATCTGCGTGCAAGAAGCCATTTTGGCCACCTCCGAAAAGGTTTCTGGCATGTCCCTCTTCGTGAAATGCGGTGCATTATACCATGTAATAGGTAGCCTAACTGTCTTGTGTTCGGTGAGGTCTCGCCCACTAGATGTGGAAAAACCTTGCGCGAATCCGACTCTTGCGCCAATAGTCACGGAAACGAGGCAAAAAACGTCATTTTCCGTGAACACGCCAAAGACGCGATGTCTCGGAAGCGAGAGGGCAGATGGATAATACCTTTGTGCATGAGGATCTCAACGCGGTGATCCGCCAGCATTCGGAATGGCTGGCCAACCAGTTGCATTCGCAACGTGAGAGCCTGTTTCCACCCGATGCCGAGAAGACCATGCGCAAATTCACCTCTGGTGAGGCTGCGGCGCTTCTTGGCGTCAACGACTCCTATCTTCGCAAACTCAACCTGGATGGCAAAGGGCCTTCTCCCGAGCTGACCGCTGGCAACCGTCGTCTCTACTCGGCGCAGGACATCCAGGCGCTGCGTGTGCTCCTTGAAAGGACCGCTCGCAAACCGGGCGATTACGTTCCCGGAAGACGAGAAGGTGATCATCTTCAGGTCATCGGCGTGATGAATTTCAAGGGCGGTTCTGGAAAAACAACAACCTCTGCCCATCTCGCCCAACGGCTTGCCCTGCGCGGATATCGTGTGCTGGGCATTGATCTCGACCCTCAAGCTTCCTTCACCGCGCTGCACGGCGTTCAGCCGGAATTGGACCTCGAGGATGGCGGCACTCTTTACGATGCGATCCGCTATGAGGACCCGGAGCCGATCCGGTCGGTCATCCGCAAGACCTACATCCCCAATCTCGACCTGATCCCCGGAAATCTCGAACTGATGGAGTTCGAGCACGATACTCCGCGGGCGCTGGCGCAGGGCAATGCAGGGCTTTTCTTCTTCCGCGTTAAGAAGGCGTTGGCCCAGGTCGATGGGGACTATGACGTGGTCGTCATTGATTGCCCACCGCAGCTAGGATTTCTGACCATGTCCGCACTATCCGCGGCCACGGGCGTTCTGGTGACAATCCACCCGGAAATGCTCGATGTGATGTCCATGTCGCAATTCCTCCGCATGACAGCCGACCTCATGGACGTGATCGCCGAGAGCGGCGCCGACATGTCTCATGACTGGATGCGCTATGTTTTGACCCGCTACGAGCCGCAGGATGCGCCGCAGAACCGCATCGTGGCTTTCCTACGAACAATGTACGGCGAAGCCGTGCTGAATTCGCCCATGTTGAAGTCTACAGCCATCTCCGATGCGGGCCTGACCAAGCAGACGCTTTATGAAGTGGAACGCAGCGCGTTCACGCGCTCCACCTATGATCGCGCGATTGAGAGCCTGAATACGCTGAATGACGAGATAGCCGACCTGATCCAGAAAACCTGGGGGCGCACATGACCAGTGGCAAGAAGAAGCGCATGTCAATGCTGGACAGTCTCGCGGCAGCTGGGGCCCCCTCCCCTGCCCCTCAGACAGGTGCTGTGACACCGATGATGACCTCGAATCGCGCCCTTCGGTCCGCCCGCGACGCGGTCGATTCCCATCATGTTTGGGAACTGGACCCGGCGAGCATCGAAGACGGGCGTATGGCGGACCGGCTTGACCCGGCCGATGTACTGGATTTGCGCGACGCGATTGAGGCGAACGGTCAGACTGTTCCGATCCTCGTGCGACGTGCGCCGGGTGAAGATGATCGCTACCTTCTGGTCTATGGGCGACGCAGGCTGGAGGCGATCCGTCAGTCCGATAAGGTTACCAAGGTTCGCGCGCTAGTCACCAACCTGGATGACGACAGCGCTCTGCGTGCTCAGATTTCGGAGAATATGGGGCGGCGCGATTTGTCATTTATTGAAAAGGCCCTGTTCGCAAAGGACCTTGTGTCGTCCGGCTTCGGAAATCAATCTCAGGTTGCAGAAATTCTTACCGTCACGAAGTCGTCCATATCTATGGCGATCGCGATCGCGGACATGGTTGGGCCGGATCTGGTACGCGCCATTGGCGCCGCCCATGGAATTGGCCGACCCCGATGGGAATCCCTCGGTCGGGCCATCGACGAGAATGGTCTGAACCGCGAGGACCTTATCGGGATCGCGAAAAAGGCACGTGAAAATGCCGAGACCTCCATGATGGTGAATGACGTTGCCTCTACCGATGACCCGTCCATCCAGGCGTTTCTGGCCGTAGAAAAGGCTGTGACCAAGGCGATTAAACCGGCCAAGTCGCCCTCCCCTGCCCCACCTTCCAGCGTACCGCTGAAGATTGGCGGCAAACGCGGCGGCACGGTCAAACGCACTGCCAAGGGCCTATCGATCGAGTTGGCGGGTGGAGGCTTCGCCGATTGGGTCGAGACGCAAGTGCATGACATGATTGACGACCTTCACGAACGCTGGAAGCAGCGGTCGGAAGACTGAGGAAGAGCAGAAATCAAAGAAGGAGGCACGAAAAGGCAAAAGAAAAGGTCCCGCAAAGCGACCGCTCCACGAGACCCTAACTTGTTTCTAGCACCTTCAAGGTAGTGTCCGGAGCCATTTTCCGCAAGTCCAAAGTGATTCGCGGACCGGGATATTTTTGTCTTCGTGAATGACAAAATGGACTACACGCCCGTAACGCTGTTCCGGCGAACGATAGATGCTGCCATCCTGAAACATCAGGCACCGACCCAGGAAGACCTGCCCCCAGCCGGCGCCAACAAGTGGGAGGTCCTGAGGGAGCTCGCTGCCGCTCGAGTCGCGTTCGGCTTGTCCGATCGGGATTTGACGGTGCTTCAGGCACTGATCAGCTTTCACCAAGCGACAATTCTCGGGGGCAATAACAGCGAATTGATTGTACATCCGTCCAACAAAGCGATTTGCGAGCGCCTGAACGGCATGCCCTGCTCGACGATGCGGCGCCACCTCTCCAACCTTGTGCAGACTGGCTTTGTTGTCCGGCGCGATAGCCCCAATGGGAAGCGCTATGTCCGTCGCTACGGCGACGAAAAGGTTGCGTTCGGGTTCGACCTCTCTCCGCTCGTTCGACGCTTCCAGGAGGTCTGTGAGGCCGCTGAGGCTGTGCGGGCCGCAGAGGAGCGTTTCAAGCGCCTACGTGTCACTGTGAGCCTCATGCGGCGTGACCTCGCGGGGCTGGCCGAGTACGGGCGCTCACTTCGTCCAGATCGAGGCGTCTGGGACCAATTCTCTGATCTTGCGGCCCTAACAGCCCGAGATCTTCGCAGGAAACTCGAAATGGAAGACCTTAGGCGCATCGAAGCCTCTTTGGGGTCGGCTTTGGACCACGCCCGAAACCTTTTGGAAGGTCGTGAATCAGAAGATATGAGCACCAATGATGCTGTTTTCGAGCAGCACTATCAGAATTCAAATAAAGACTCTAATGATCTTGAACCTCGCTTAGAAAAAGCGCGGAGCGGAGGCGTTGCGCGCGAAATTCCGGAAGTTGCCGATAGCCCTCTGTGTTCTGAAGATGAGGCCAACTCAACGGTAACTGCTGACGATCAACTGATGCCGAATATACCGCTTGGTCTCGTCCTCGCCTCCTGTCAGGAATTCAAAGCGTATTCCGAGCAGCCCGTGCGCCACTGGCACGATCTGGTCCGGGTAGCTGATGTGGTCAGGCCCATGATGGGTATTTCGCCTTCCGCGTGGGACGAGGCGAAACGCTATATGGGTCCGGAAGAAGCGTCTGTTGTCATTGTTGCAATGCTTGAACGGTTTGCGGATATCCGATCACCTGGAGGCTACTTGAGAACCCTATCTTCAAAGGCAGCAATTGGGGAGTTCTCCTGCGGTCCGATGATCATGGCCTTGATGCGGCGGGATGCTGCATGATGAGTTCACAGCTGTGAACTTGGCTGACAAGAAGGATAGCTCGGGATGGTTCACAGCTGTGAACTTCTTTCCAACACGATCAGGGCTCGCGCTCGCGGACCTGGCCAGAAACAAGGTGCTTCAGTTCCCAGTCACACGGGCAGGTCACCATCTCCAAAGAGATTTGGAAAGAGCCGCTCTCGATAATCCAACGGAAACGCCAACCGAACTGGCGTCTTCGGCGAGGCAGAAGTCAGGTATCCGGCGGCGGTCAGTTTACTCAGCGTATTGCGCGCAGTACGCTCGGACGTCTTGAGCACAATCTGTGCGTCGCCTCGTTCCAGTGCGCCATGCCGAAGAACCGCCGAAATCAGTTCCGGCGCTCGCTTGTCATCGATGGTATCTGCAACGAGACGACGATACCGTTGGTCCAATCCGCCGAGATCGAACAATCTTGCTGAGAAAGTGATCTGGTCGAGCGTCACCTTTAGGAACCATTCACTGAACGTCCTCAGTGCCGCTTCTGACAGGTTCCCCCGTCCGTCGCGGTCTCCGCGGCGTGGGCTGTCGGCCAGATCCATCATCCGTTTGTACTCGCCCCGATCGGTTAGCCCGCGGGCCAGCCCACGTGATACGGACCAGAGCCCTTGGCCACCAATCCCCGCTGTGAGGGCCATGGCATGAGACATCAGCCTGCTGACGCGCCCGTTGCCATCTGGGAAAGGATGGATGTAGTTCAGCCGGTGATGGGCGGACGCGATTGCGATGATCCGACCGCTCGAAGACCGCGCCGCAATCTGAAATCGTTTGTCGAAATGGTCCATGAATGCCGCGACGCGCGACGAAGAAGGAGGTAGGTGGCGCCCGACCGCAACTTCCCGATCGTCATCCTGGCGCATGCGTCCCGGAACGATGGGTTCTTGTGTGCCGTCTGGATGTTCGATGACCCGAAACTCGTCAGGCATCTCGTCGTAGAAGCTCTTATGGACCCAAGTCAGGAATTCGACAGATGTGGGGCGGGGCAGGGTGCCTATGCGATGCATCTCGTCGATGGCCCGTTGAACGATGACGTGGGCCCGGGCCTCAAGGGCGAGAGGGCGGGTTTCCTCTTCAAGCTCGGCGCCAGCCAGCGCCCTTTCGATGTCGCGGGGGCGCGTGTTGTGTCCTTCGATCAGGTTGGAGTAGTAACAGTTCATCACGCGGACGAGATCGGCAAGCTCGGCTGCGCTGTCAGGATGCAGCCCTTGTCCCAGCCCGGTGGCTTCCCTCTGGATGTCGACCGAAAGGTCTGCCAATTCTGTAGGAATATGCTCCTCGAAGAAGCAGGGTTCGATTCTGGCGGGTGTTTCCAGCATTTTTGCCGATCTTTTATGGTTGCAAAGTAATTGAAAAATATACACATTTCGTATCTGCAAGCAAGGTTTTGCCGATATGCGTTGCCGATCTTGCCTGCCGATCTGAATTTGCTGTTCCAAATCAAGGGCTTCTGGAAACGGCCCGGTATTGACCCGTTTTTTGAGGACCCGTTGGTTATTGAAAAAGACAGGGTCCGTACCCGGGGAAAGTGAAAGTGTTCTTCGGGTTTTGTGACTGACGGATGAGGGCCTTTGGGGTCCCTCAGATGGGTCCGGGCCGGGTTCCGGTCTGTCTTTCCTGATGAAGGGCATTCCCATGCAAACAGGTATCTTGCGCGTGCTGCGCGCAATCGCTGCCTCGTGGTGGCGACACAAGGAACTGCGCCGAACCGGCCAGTCGGCGCAGGCGCGGCAGCTCGAACGTGAGACCGTCCTGCGTGATCTCGGCTATCTCAGGCAGGCGGCGACATTGCCGAATGCGCATGTAATCTGCGGAAAGGGCGGGACATTCATCCATCTCGGTTGGACCTTCGCGCTGATCGAACGCTTTCCCTTGGCCGCTCTTGTGGTCGCACGCGGAACGACGTTCATCGATATCCAACCCGTCACTGATGTCATCGCCTTCGCGAGTCTCCCCCGCGTGACACGGGACGGACCGGTCGACCCTGAACCTTTCGGTCCTGTCAGGTCCGTCTCGCTGACCACCTACATCGACATGGTCAAAGAGCTTGGTGCCAGAATCGTCAACAATCCACGCCCCAGTCGGCCAACCTGATCACTATCCCCTCACACCAACACTCGAAAGGACGCCAGCCATGGCCCGATCCCGCACGTCCAAATTCGCTGCCTCCGAGGTCATCACCAACGAAATCATCCGTATCATTGAGCGCGGCGTCCTGCCCTGGCGCAAGCCCTGGACCGGTGGCGGCAGCTCTCGTCCCCTGCGCGTGGGCGGTGAGCCCTACCAGGGCGTGAACAACTTCCTGCGGACGATGCGAACGGTGATGGCGGGCCACAGCTCGCCCTTCTGGATGACGTTGCCGCAGGCCAACGCCTTGGACGCAAAGGTTCGCAAGGGCGAGAAGTCGTCTGTCGTCGTTTACTACGGACAAAGCCGGACGAACGCCGCCGGTGAGGACGGTCGCAGCGATGGGGATGATAGCTCTGAGGAAGCCCGCGTCTTTCGCTTCCAGAAATCCTACCGGGTCTTCAACGCCTGCCAGATCGAGGGACTTTCGGACAGATTCCATCCCGAGCCGGGGCCTGTGCCTGAGCATCTGCCCGCAGAGCCCATTGCGCATATGCAGGCTTTCTTCGATGCCATCGACATCACCACGGTGTTCACGGGCAGCGAGGCCTACTATCTGCCGCCGGTCGACAAGGTCTACATGCCGTCAATCACCCGTTTCCAGGACCCGCGCTGCTTTTACGGGGTCTGGGCGCATGAGCTGGCCCATGCCACCAAGGCGTCCCGCCGGCTCAACCATGATTTTGGCCTCTCGCGGTTCGGCAATACGGCCTATGTCCGCGAGGAAATCGTGGCTGAGCTGACCTTCTGCTTCCTTGGGCAGGAGTTCGGGTTCACGGCGCATACGCTCGAGATGAACGCCGCGTACCTTTACAACTGGCTCCGCGTCCTGCGCTCGGACAAGCAGGCGATCTTCAAGCACGCGGCCGATGCGCAGCGCGCCCGCGACTACCTGATCGCGCGATCGAAGGCGGGCAGGGCAGGGGACAGCGCTGAGGCTGCATGACGCCGAAGAGCGGCGTATCACATGCGACGCAAGCCAACGAGATCGCTGCGCGTCGCCTGTTTCAGAGACTGCTGTCTCAAGATCAACGTCTTCGACCGCAGTGGTGGTTGAAGGCGCAAGTGCGTGCGGGCCTCGCCTCTCACGGCGGTACTGGAGAACCTCACGGCACAGGGCCGTCGGGTCGAGATCATCCCGAACCCGAATTATCGAACCAATGATCGGCTCAGATAGGCCTGGCTCGATCCCAGACCGCGTGGGCCACGCCGGAAAGAAAAAGCGGGCTTTGAGTAGGGTGTTTCAAACTTCTCAATGGACAGACCCATGACCCGCAACGAACAGCCTCTGACAGACCGACCGAACCCCGCCGTAATCGCCGCGCAGAACGACGCCTTCCGGACGTTGGCCTGCCTCGGGAAGCCGCCTGAGCAGCCCATCCAGGGCCGGATGCATGTGACTCGGTCGCTGATTGAAGCCGGCGACGGGGTCATGGCCGAGGCGGTCAAGGCCACGGGGCGTTCGACAGGTTCGGGCCCGAGAACGACCCGGAGGGCTGGCATGATTTCGGGGCGGTGGATTTTCAAGGCGAAACCGTGTTCTGGAGAATAAACCTCTACGAGGCCGCCTCGGAGTTTCGCTACGGGGCCGAGAGCCCGGAGAAAACCCGGTAACCACCATGCGCGCGCTGGCATCATGATGGTGCGCGACTGGCAGGGCAGGGGGCTAATTAAGCCACCTGATATGACTGTAAAATGGAATCTCCACTGACGAGCAGCAAGTCAGAGGGAAAGGTGCGGAAGGAGAGAGCCTTGCAGCAACTGCAGTGAAAATATCTTAGGGTAAGGCGTGGAATTGAAGCAAGTGCGAAGGAGCTTATAAGTCTTGGGCGAAAGAGCTAATAGGTGGCTAGACTGCAAATTTATTGGACATAACTGATGGCGACAAGGTGGGGCGGTTTGGACGCTAAATGGTAGGCAAAAGCGCCGTGAGAGGTTAGTGTTGCGGCATGACATACCAGCCGACAGCCATCTCGAACGACCTTGGCAACCTACCTCACTTGCCGGGCTGGGTCACCTCCGGCCGCGCGGAAACCTTTGAAACTGTGGCCTTTCGGTCGGGGGTGGCGCTCACGGTACTCGACCAGCTGGTTTGCGATCCGCGATATGGCGTGCCGGTGAAGCTGTTCGCCAACCGGCTGGCGCTGAGTGCTGCGACGGCGACCTCAAAACTTGAAGGGCGGCTGGCGCGAGAGGCGGATATCCGCGACGCCTACCACCTGACGCCGCCGGGCGAGGCAAGGGGGCCGGATGGCGATCTGCTGGCGTTTTGGCGCGGGGCGGTGCGCCTGCGGGCGGGCGGGACGGGTGAGATCGCTGATTTGCTTGGAGGGGTTTTTGCAGGTGATGTTGGTGTCTGGCTGGACGCTGGGCAAGAACGCGCCCGGACCCAAGGGCCGCTTGCGGGCTGCGGGGCTGTCCTGCGTGCCGTGCTCGACGTCGATGATCGGGCGGAGCGGGTCGCCTGCTTGCTGTCCGATATCGTCCTGGCGCGGGCGCTGAACTGGAAGGCGGTGCTGCCGGTTACGGCGCAGCGGCTCAGCAAGGGGATGCTGCGCGATCTGACAACGAGCGGGCAGGGGGCCGAACTGGCGGTTCAGGCGCGTTTCCTCGAATCCATCGAGGACGCGATCCGGCAG
>NZ_JAHKSQ010000011.1:0-89702 GCF_018862045.1 Roseovarius sp. PS-C2 | reverse complement strand
ACCGCCTCAATCAAAGCCGCGCCCGCCTCGCCGCCGCTAACAAATGAACCTCACAGAATTGGCCTGACGGCCAATGCGCCTTGGACCGGGCTTGCTATATGAGGGCCGCACGCTCCAAGGCGCTCGCCCCAAACTGGCCCACTTTTGCTCCGCCACAATGGCCGAATTTTACTCCGCCGTTGACACCCGCATAAGATATATTATGTAAATAATGAACGCCACAGAACAGCACCCGCAAAAGACAAAATCGCTCATGATGTGCCGCCCTCAGGGAACATCACCAACTTTCAATTATACTTCAACAAGTTCTCGTCAGTTACAGATTGAAATGAAAATCGTCCGAGGACAGGAATGCGCTAATGACTGATCTATCGGCGACCTCGGGTTTGGGCGGCTGAGGAACCTGCCTTACCGTCTGTGCCGTTGCTCGCATTGTGGTCACGTCCTCGGCCACTAGGTCCGGGGCCGGGGCGGATTGCAGCAAAAAGAATAATCCTTGCCGGGTGCCCTGCAAGTGCTTTGGCATTCTGCGCGTTGGCACGATCTCGTTCATGATGTCCTCTTGTCACCTTTGATCCGAACGGTTTCCGAACCGGTGACGTATTAGAGATCAGAACAAATTGGCGAAAATCGGGCGACGCGGACGAAACCCTGAACAACAGTGCGAGCGATTTCTGGACATTTGATACTGCTCCTGCTCAATGGGGCTTCGTATCAGCGACGCTTTGCAAGCGCCGCGCAATAAATCCCCAATACCTGATCAATTTTCCTGCCAGTCGAACTGGCTTTGGATTTTTTTATTTCTGCCTCAATCATAGTTTGCCTTGTTGCAGGGGCATTTGCCAAGTCAAAAATTGCCCGCGGAAGGTGATCGGGGAAATCTTGCGAGATTGAAGGCGTGCAGGTTGCATAAGCAATCCACCAATGGGGGTTCTGGTATCTGATGGACCACCAGATGCCGGAACTTAACACATCGAGCAGTTTAGCCCCCGTCAGAGCCGGGCGGCAGTTTCATTGCCATCTGCGGCACGTCCCCTGCTGGGCGTTCCACCATATAATACGGCCTGACCAAGCCAGTTGCAGTATGTACTCTTCCTTCCGCATCAAATCGTATGACGCCACTCTTTCCCGTCCGTTCCCAGCACCGCAGATTTCCTGCGTCATCGTACTGGTAACTGTCGCGCCAATCGCTCCGTGGAAAGAGCACTGGATCGGCATAATCTCCCTCCGGCACCCGGAAATCGCGGCTCTCGATGCGCATCTCGCCATCGGGGCCACGCCCATAGCGCCGCGTCTCGTGCTGTGGCAGCAGGAACGAGATCAGGCCCGGCATGCTGTTATACTCGCCACTGCGCGCGAAAACACCGATATCAATACGGTTTGAGAGGATCTCAGGGCGTCCTGGCACTGGGCGCGGCGATTGCCAATCAAGTGTGATGCGCGCCCGCAATCCTTGCTCATCCAGTGGTTCGATCCGAGTTCGGGCGGGATCGCCACGCAAGAGACGCCAAGTGAAATTTGGCGTACGGCCATTGGGATCACGCGTAGCCTCTGCCGAGATTACCATGCTACGGGTCGGAACATGGCTGCGCCACAGCCGGGCGAGAGCCACGGGCGTATCAAGAAGCCGCTCACTCAACCCTTCGCCGAAATAGTCGACCCCTTCGATCGTACGCGTCTCCGACAAAACCGAAAGTCGCGCCATCGGCGGCACAGTCTCCGGCGTCAGCGCATTTGCAAGCCCGACCATCCGCACCAGGTCAATCTGATTGCCCGGTATGACCGAAGGGTGGGCCAGCCCCGTAAG
Organism: Roseovarius sp. PS-C2; assembly: GCF_018862045.1. NCBI lineage: Bacteria > Pseudomonadati > Pseudomonadota > Alphaproteobacteria > Rhodobacterales > Roseobacteraceae > Roseovarius > Roseovarius sp. PS-C2. The sequence continues at coordinate 87,895 of NZ_JAHKSQ010000011.1, read as the reverse complement.
ATAGGCCTCCCGGCTCAGCACCGGGGCGAGACCGTGGCGAAAAATCATCTGCACGGTAGATGCGAGAAGCTGGTTTTCATGCAGGAACGCCTTGGTTTCCGGGCGAAACGCCGCAAGGATCATCGCCAATGCCTCCAAATGCGGTCGGTCCGACCCGGATGACCCCTGCGAAACGAGGAAAAACGGCGTGTTTGCTGGAATAAGATCCCCATGCTTTGGGTCATGATCGCGATGTTCAGGATAAACGTGAATCTGTCCGGCCAAATAGTTTTGATAGAGGATCAGTGACCCGTGCTCATGGGTCAGGGCCATGCGCGGCAGGGATCGCCAGAGCGGTCCGTGTTTTACGGCCGTAGAGGAATTGCCAATAAGCGGCGCATCAAAAATCACCGGCCCTGCGAGACCGTAGTCAAACCCTGCCTTACGCATCTCTGCGTCATAGACCACGTGAGTAAGTTGCGGATGCGCCTTGGGAGCGAGCATGGAATGTCCGCGGTCACGGTTCTCATAAAGATCGCCGTGATTCCCCGCTGCGCGCCCCTCGAAAACCAGCTGTCGGAGCAGACGATGCCCCGCCGCTCGCGCCATTGGCCCGAGGACTGGTGCGCTAGTCTCGGGCACCCGCACCCGCGCCAGAAGCCGCCGCCCCGGAAAGAGGCGCGACAACAAAGAAAGATGCAGCAAGACCTTGCCCCCATCTGCCACGATGGGGGTTCCCTTGGACAGTCCTCCCTCTTGTGAAACCGCCATCCCCGGCAAAACTCCTAGCCCAACCAGGCATCGGAGTACTTTACGGCGAGTGAGACGAGAAAATATCATCAGATCAAAGCCTGATACTGAGGAGAGCAACCTTCGGAGATATACAAGCCATCCTGACCGGATAATCTTTTTACTTGCAAGACCAGTGAGCGTTACAAATACCGGTCGCTTAAATCCCAGTTCCTCTGTCTTGGAAAAGAAATTACTCAACACCAAGCGATCTGATCACTCAGAGCTTTTCGATACAACAGTTCAATGCGTCTCAGACAAAATTGGCCCGCGCCTAATTTGTTCATACTCACTTGAGTGAAATGGTCATGGACAGCATTGCCAAGTATGTCTTGGCGTTGGCAAACTAGCCACCAGCGCCAATGCTCGCGGCCACTGTTGCACCATCCGGGACGGATGTTTTCCTCCGGCGGCAAGCAGAGCGGGCCTTCCGAGGTCGGGGTTAAGGATCAGCATGCCAAGATCGGAGTGTTGGTAGTTGAGAACGACCTTTTGTCCGAAGGGCTCAAGAAGTGAGCCTCGAGAAGAAACGCGCAATGATCCGCCGCGCCCCTCCTGATCCAAGCATCTCTAAGCAATGTTAGCTATTGCGGCTAAGCCGGTCGGCATTCTACTACACCGGATGACGCCACTCCGCGGCTGAACGACAAATGCCCGTGGAGGCATACTGGAACAACCGAAATCAGAAATCGTCTGTATGCAATCTAAACAGGATACATCTTGGAGACGCTGCCAACTTGCCCGGAATGCCGGGACTACTTCAATTAAACACTGTTGGTACATACAATTCTGACATTAGCACCGTATTGTTGATAGGTCGGAACCATGCGTCCCAAGTTCTTTCAGTTTGTGTTCTTGTCCGACCGATCTCGGCATTCAGGATTGTCCGGACGCCTGGTGCCTGCAGTCGGAAGGCTTGCGTTGGGATGCGCCAAAACGAGCATCCACCTGTGAGGCAATGTCTGGATTATTTATAAACATCAGTATGATACGATACTTCGTAATTTTTATTGCCCGCGTTATCACCTTCGGATTTCTTATGATACGATGATATCTCTGACTTCGGTAAGGCGATCACAATTTTTTCCGGATTGGCATCTTCTCGGCGTTTCTGATGTTCACCTGGGTGGGAAATAATTGTGGGAAACCCATCATGAAGATAGCCGTATCTCAGATAATATGCCATCAAGTTGCCATAGGGTATAAATGCGTTGATAGACTGAAGCATCCAACTAAAGACTGATTTTGGAGTTTAGGTATGGGCAAAACCAATTTGAGCCAAGAGACAGTTCCAACCGTTGTAATCGGGGGGGGGCCAGCAGGACTCACCGCCGCCTATGAACTTCAGAAATTGAGCGATACACATGTTCCGCATGTCCTTGAGGCGTCGGATATGGTCGGGGGGATTTCGCGGACCGAAGCCTTTAAGGGCTATCGCTTCGACATTGGCGGGCACCGGTTTTTCACCAAGGTGCGCGAAGTCGAGGATATGTGGAATGAGGTGCTGCAAGACGATTTCATCACGGTCCGGCGCCTCAGTCGTATTTTCTATCGCGGCCAGTTCTATGACTACCCGCTGCGCATTTTCAACGCGCTCGGCAATATCGGTCCGTATGAGACCTATAAGATCATCGGTAGTTTCATCAAATGGAAGATCCGCCCGAAAAAGCAGGAAGACACATTTGAAGAATGGGTTATCAACCGTTTTGGTGGGCGGCTTTATATGCATTTTTTCCACAGCTACACCAAGAAGGTCTGGGGCATTCCGCCCTCAGAAATTCGGGCCGACTGGGCAGCGCAACGGATCAAGAACCTGTCGCTGCCCAAGGCGGTCTGGAACGCCATATCGGGGGCAAACGACACCGCAAGCCTGATTGAGGAATTCCACTATCCGCGCCTTGGCCCCGGCATGATGTGGGAAAAGACCCAGCAGCTGATCGAAGAAAAGGGCGGAACCGTTCAAATGCGTTCCGAGGTCGTCAAGGTGAACCGCGACGGCAATCGAGTGACATCGGTCGATGTGCGGCGATGGGACGAGGAAAACGGCGCCAGCGAGACCATTGAACGTGTCGAAGGAGAGCATTTCATCAATTCGATGGCAGTGCGTGACCTGATCCATGCATTCGACCCCCCGCCACCGCCAGAGGTTGTCGAGGCCGCCGACCGGCTAAAATACCGCGACTTCTTGATCGTCACTCTGATGCTTGATCATGCCGATCCGTTTCCGGACAACTGGATTTACATCCACAGCCCGAAGGTGAAGGTCGGGCGGATTCAGAATTTCCGCGCCTGGTCGAAGGAAATGCTGCCCGATCAGGACACGTCATCAATCGGGATGGAGTATTTTTGTCAGAAGGGCGATGGGCTATGGTCATCCTCGGACGAAGATCTGAGAAAGCTGGCCAGTAAGGAACTCGAGGATCTGGGCCTCGCCAAGGCTAGCGATGTCTTCGACTCGACGGTGATCCGCCAGCCCAAGGCTTATCCGGTCTATGACGGGGAATATAAGGATGCCCTCAATATCGTGAGCGGCTGGCTGAAAACGCTTGAGAATTTCCAGACAGTTGGGCGCAATGGCCTGCATCGCTATAACAACCAGGACCATTCCATGCTGTCGGCCATGTATGCGGCCCGCAATATCATGGGGGCCAGCTACGACGTGTGGGATGTTAATATCGAACGCTCCTACCACGAGGAATTCGAGGTCAAGCCCAAACAGAAACGTCTCCTGGGCAAGCTCGGTAAGAACACGGCGCTCTGAGTTGTAGTGCTTTAGGCGCGCCAAGCGCTCAGATCGCGGTCCAAAAGATCTTCGAGCGCCCGGATTTCAGGCAAAAGCCTCGCGCGCAGGATTTCCCGGGCGCGTGGCGGTATCGTAACGCCGCGCCGAAGGTTGAACTGCGACAGGCGATCCCGGATTTTCCAGCGAACCTCTTGCGGCATGACCTGCGCAATCAATCCTGTGACCGGATTGGGTTTCATCAGAAAATCCTGAAACAGCCGGCTGCGGGGAATCCCCCCCGCATTAAGCTCAGAGGACAGATCCGGCTCAAACCCGGTATCGGCCCCTATGAATTCGGTGATGCTAGCAACCAACTCCTTCGGATCTGTCTGAAAGTCTTCATAGGTCCGAATCAAAATTTGTTCGCGATCAAACAGGCTGAAATACCGCGATAACTGCTTAGCGTAACAGGGAAAGCGGGAATATCCGAACAAGGGTTGCCAGCCTGCGGCCAGCCGCTTTTCCTCGGCCTCCAGCGCCTCGGTAAAATCTTCCAAGGGTTCAATGCGTTGCTTCACAGCATACAAATAGTGGGAAAACGCCTGGTCGACCGGATTGCGCAGAACCACCACCATGCGCACCCGTGGAATGTGGCGATGAATCCGCTCCGGCGCCTTGGGCGAAAAGAGGTAAAGCGGAGAGGCCTCGCCACAAATACTGCCGGGGGGCGCATCGTCAAACAGGGCGCGGTAATCCTCTAACCGGGTGAGCGAATTGTTGACGTAATCCGCGCCCGGCCCCGTGTATTTGAGGATTTCGCCCTCAAAGGAAAAGAAATTCGGCTCTTTCGCCTTGGGCATGAAGATGTTCGGATTCTGCCGCAAGTAACTATGCAGCGCCGTCGTGCCGGCCCGTGCAGCGCCAAGGATCAGAAAATCCGGCATCGCGGTCGCCCGATGCCCCTGGGCCAAAGCGCTAGTTCCGCGTGACATGGAGTTTCTGCTTATGCCCCAGCACGTGATATTCAAACAGGCACCAGACATAAACGCTGGCCGAATAGACGTAATAGAACTGGTGATAGAGAATGCATTTGACGGCGAACCACAGACCGCCATGGGTGGCCATGGTGCGTGCCAGATCCAGATTGGCGATAAAGGCCAACGCGACCAGCAATAGCGTCAACGGCCACAGCCCAGTCCAGAAAGGCAGCGCCAGCACTGACAGAAAAAGCAGTCCGGCTAGCCCAGCTCGCAACCGCTCCATTGTCGAGGTATTCAGATCATCAGTCAGCCCTTCGCGGGAAATCATAAGCCGCGACCATGGCAGGGCCCGACAGAAGATATCGGTTCTCAGACTGTTGCGCATCGTCCAGACCTTCAGGTGCTTGCCTTGCAGGCGTGGCTCCACCACAATGCGGCGCCCGGTCTCGACGATCCGGTATCCTAGCTCGATATCCTCGATCGACGGGACCTCGTAAGTCTTGATGTCGAACCCGCCCACCTCGTGGAAAACATCCCTGCGGATAGCGCCACAGCCCGCCCAGAAGGTTCGGGCGTCGCGCTTGGCCCTCTGGTGATAGTATCGGTGCAAAAGATTCTTGTAGCGCGAAAACCAGCTCTGCCCGTCTGGCGCGTCGTCGTAAGAACCGAACACCGCAGCAACATTGTCTTCGGACATGGCGTGGCGGATATGCTCCGGCCCGTCATCATGAGCAATCACGTCGGAATCGACAAACCACAGGATGTCGCCCTTGGCCTGTTCAGCCGCCAAGTTGCGCGCTGCCCCCGGCCCGCCATTCACCGGCGTGCTCATAACCGTCGCACCCATCTTGCGCGCCAGATCTGCGGTACCATCGGAGGATTGATCATCCACCACCAGAACCTCGCTGACCTCTCCGGCATCGAGCATCCTTATCAGCGGTGGCAAGACCCGGGGCAGCAGATGTTCCGCATTGTAGGCCGGCATCACCACGCTGATTGAAAGAGAATGACTCTCGGTCATATATCTACTCCGGCGGTTTGGCGCCCCTTTCGGCGCGGTGCAGTAGCAGCGGCGGCAAGGAACGCTGCAGCGAACGGCAACAGCCATATCACACGCGCGCCGTAACGGTCCGCCGGTTGCGATACACCACCGCAAATAAGGGCGTTCACCAGAACCCCGGCCAGCAGACACAACACGAATACCTTAAGCTGGCCTGCAACCAGCCCGGGCCACAGCAACAAGCCAACCACGGCCACAAGCGCGGCCAGATAGAGAGCGGCATGCACACGATCAGCCGTCGATATCCAGGACCGGTCGCGGGCCAGAATACCGCGATCGAGAACCGTCAGGCTGTCATCGGTTAACCCGGATAGCGACTTGGCGCTTCGGATGACGGCTTGGGTGGGAATGGTCATCTTCACGCTGACCATTTTCAGTTGCGTGGCAGCGTTCCCGGCGAGGGCCGCGACCGTGGAAAAAGGATACGCTGTCAGCACCCGAAAGAAAAACGCGCGCTGTTCTTGTGCGACGGCGAGTTGATCTTCGGGCGTCATCAGCAAGAACGAGCCAAGATTCTGACTGCGTTCGAAAATGATATGCGCCGCGGTAAGGCGGTAGGGATCATCCGACCAGGACAACGCCTCGTGCAGGGCGCAGGTGGCCAGATCCGGACGGGGGCAGTTCTCGTCGAGATAGGTCATGCCGGGTCCATCAACGATCAGCCGCGCGGTTATGAAGGGCGTGTAGACCACTTGTTTGTGGGCAACCGTTTCCGCAGCAACCTCGAAGGCCTTACGCTCGGCGAATCCGATCAGAACGAGGCAGGCAACGAAACCAACAGCGAACCAGCGGCCCGATCCTTGTCGCAGAAGGGCCGCCAGCACGGCCAGGGGCAGCATCAGTCCCGCAATTGCCAGATGCGACGGATGCAGAACCACTGCCAGGGCCGCCAAGGCCAGCGCCACTAGGCGTTCAGTCAGGGTCATTTCGCGTCCCATCGACACAACTGCAGCAATGAGGATCAGTAGGACCGGGGCAAAAATGTCGGGCATGACATAAGCGATATAGAATGGCAGCGCCGTGACCGCCGCTACCAGAAGCGGGATGGCGATCATTGACATGCCGCTCCTTTGCAGCAACCCGGTCCGCCGCGCCGCCCGTACCACCAGCCAGGCCGACAGCAGCACCGCCGCGAGATTCACCAGCGCGATCCCGCCAAGCGCATCCAGCCGCCAGAACACGGCCACCAGAAGCGCGTAGATCATGGATCGCGAGCCGTTGGTTGTGTCATCCGTCTGGGCGATCTGGTTTGCCCCCACCGTACCGGCGGATTGGGTATCCTCGGGCAGGATCAGGGACAATGTTGCATTGCCCTGTTTGAAATAGCTCCCCGTGTCGAAATAATAGAGCGGGCCATGATTGACCAGCAATACTGCCAGACAGAGCAGTATGGCCGCAACCAGCAGCAGGAACGGCCCGGTCCGCCACGCCAATCCGCCAACTATGCCCTGTGAATTCATTTCTCCGTCACCGTGCGTTGCGTCGTTGCAATTATTTTCTCGAAATAGGCAATCGTGGCTTCCAGCCCGGTTTCAAGGGCCACCTCAGGCCCCCAGCCCAGTTGCTCCCGTGCCCGTGTGATATCGGGCTGGCGCTGGATCGGATCATCCTGCGGCAAAGGTTTATATACGAGTTTCGAGGCTGATCCGGTCATTCGGATCACCGTTTCGGCCAACTCGCGAATGCTGAGTTCCACCGGATTGCCCAGATTGATCGGACCGACAACATCGGGTCCTGAATTCATCAGCCGTATCAGTCCATCGATTAGATCGGAGGCAAAACAGAAGGATCGGGTCTGGCTGCCGTCGCCATAGATTGTAATCGGTTTGCCGGCCAGCGCTTGCATGATGAAGTTCGACACCACTCGCCCGTCATCGGGATGCATGTTCGGCCCGTAGGTATTGAAAATGCGTGCCACCTTGATCGGCAAACCATGCTGCCGGTAGTAATCAAAGAACAGTGTCTCGGCACAGCGTTTGCCTTCGTCGTAGCAGGAACGGTGCCCGATCGGATTGACATTGCCCCAGTAGTCTTCGGTCTGGGGATGCACGGTCGGATCTCCGTAGACCTCCGAAGTTGAGGCCTGCAGAATCTTGGCATTGAGCCGCTTGGCCAGACCCAGCATATTGATCGCCCCGTGCACCGAGGTCTTGGTCGTCTGCACCGGATCATGCTGATAATGGAAAGGCGAGGCCGGACAGGCCAGATTATAAATCTCATCGACTTCGACATAGAGCGGAAAGGTCACATCGTGGCGCATAACCTCAAAGCGCGGATTGGCCAGCATGTGCCGCAGATTGGCGCGTCGGCCGGTGAAGAAATTGTCGACGCACAGAACCTCGTGCCCCTGTTTCAACAGTGCCGCGCAGAGATGCGAACCCAGAAATCCGGCGCCCCCCGTCACGAGGATACGTTTGGCGTTCAAGTCAAGTTCCGGCACCGGAAATTCCTGCGTGAAATGGCGTTCGTTCATTTCCTTACACTCAAGCCCCTGTATACGAGAATGTTGTAACCGCCCAGGCATCGGCGCTCCACGCGTGTTCCGCCGCCTCATGACTTTGGCAAGAAATTCTTAGCTGCACCAATGCTTTAACCGCCCTTATAATTCCGGCTGCATTATTACTTGAGCAGGTCAGCCGACCTGAGGCTGAAAGTCTACATCCATTTGCAAAAAAAGGAAGTTCGGATTGCCGACAGGGTGCTTTGTGTGGCCAATCTCCCTGTTCCGCAGGTTTGTCGCCCAAACAGAACCAATAGAAGGCGGAATACACATAAAACACTAAGTGCCGCGGCGCGGTCTGTTGTCGCAAAACATTGGCGGGAAACATATCCCAACCTAGGCCCCAGTATCCGGTTCCCATATAGACGGTCACGCAGCGTGGTTGGAATACAGTCAAGTCATTTCCATCCGATTCTGCGAACACCCCGCCAGCCCTATCTATTGTTCACGCCGTGGAAACAAATGTCGATATGAAGTCAAATTTCATTGCATTTATGTTGCGATCTGCCCGAAAAATTCCATTTTTTCCTGCCAATACTTGACTTGAAACTACACCTAAGCTTTAGTGAATACTGTACTAACGGTGCCACTGTACGTTGTGTATCGTGGTTATTTTATATAATTCTTAGAGGGGTGGGAGCCTATGTTCAAAACATTAAAACTCATGGTGGCAGCACTTGCTACTGCGGTACTGATGACCGGAGCGGCCAGTGCGCTAACCGTCGTTTCGGCTGGTAACTCTTATGACATAACGTCCGACAACCTGTTTCTCGGCGCTGCCACGTCGAATGGCGGAGCGGGTTCTTATTCGGTGAACTTCTTCTCACCGATTGATCCGGTGCTTGGCAAAGCGAACGCTTCTGTGACGCTCAAAGTTCTGGGCACGTTCAGCGGTCTTACAATGAGCTGGGTTGATGCCGCCACCAATACCGTTCTGCAATCCACAGCGGTTCTTGCTGACGTTACAACAAACCTTAATACAATGTTCACCGCGCCGAATCTCAACCAAAACCTTGTCTTTAACTGGACGGACTCCGCGCAAGGTGTAACGTTCGACTTTGACGTCGCGGCCGTACCGCTGCCGGCAGGGGGTGTTCTGCTTCTGACCGCGCTTGGAGGGCTGGGGCTTGCACGCCGCCGCCGCAAGGTTGCCTAACTTCGGTTTCTGAAAAGCCAAAAAACTTCTTGCTGGGGGCCGTTTTCGGCCCCCTTTTTGCATGGGTGAAGTGGTCGATCAGATCGTGCCGCCTGCCGCCTGTCGCAGCATCCAGACCATGCGCTGACATCTTAGCCGGATGAGCGTCGTGATGGCCCGCAGGATTTCGCCGGAAGAGGTTAGCTTGTCACTGCGCAATACTTTCGGAATATGAACCACCGCGCTGGCTGGCATCGCCAAAGCCCGGATCGCCCATTTCAGTCGCTTGGCCGGGCTGGTTCCATTTAACTGAAAGCCTTCGCTTGTGGTGCGCCGCCACTTTGCGCGCAGCGCAGGCCAGTCCTGCCGGGCCGGGTGGCTGACCTGCAGCCGATCCTCGTAGATCAGGCTATAACCATGCGCAACAGCCCGCATGGTCCATTCCCGGTCTTCCGACACTCCGTTGATGAAACCGCCAATTTCGTCAAAGACATCCCGCCGGGTCAACAGGTTTCCCGCTCCAGAACACCCCTGAACCTCGATATATCTGCGGAAATTAAACGCGAACACGGCCTCGAATGCTTCGGCCCCGCTGCGCGGTGGCGACGTTTCGTCGAACACGTTGACCCGGCCACCGATCAAGTCGGCCCGAGAGGCGACCTCACGCCCAACTGCAAGCCAGTCGCGGGCTGGCACACAATCGGCATCAATGAAAAACAATCTCTGCGCGGAGGTCTCACGTACACCCCGGTTTCGAGCGGGGGCCGCGCCTTTCTCAGGCTCGGTAATGAATCTCACTGCAGGAAAGGACGCGCACAGATCATCCAGGGAAACCGGCGAATTGTTATCGACAACGACGATCTCGGTGTCGCGGATATCATTGAGCATCAAGGCTTCAAGACAACGCTCCAGCCGCGGGAGGTCATTGTAATGCGGAATGATGACCGCGTCAGCCGGAGCAACTGGCTTAGTAGGCGTCGTACTCATAGCCAAAGGCCCCACTGGCATAGCGGCATTTGTTCAGGACAATCCCCATCACATTGGTAAGCTCTGCCAGCTGCCGTTCGGCTAGGTCGATATGGTTCATGCTCGTCTTCTCGGCCTCCGCAAGCAACAGGGCGCAGTCCATGTTCTTGAGGAGCCCATGGGTGTCGTCGCTGGCCATCAGCGGCGGGGTGTCAAACAGGACTATATCGGGATGATATACGGCCTCGATCTGCTCTAACGTTTCGATCGCCCGCCGACTCTGCAGAACTTCCGACGGATTATAGGTCAAGGAATAGTTCAGCCCGAAAATCAGGTTCTCTCCATAGCGTATGGCATGATCATGAAATGGCACCTTGCCCTGAATGACATCGGCCATGCTATGCGTGCCGGACTGGCCCAGAATTTCAGCCAGCCCCATGCGGCGCAGATCGAAATCGATCACGATTACGCGTAGATCGGCCTGCCGGCCCAGGCTGAAGGCCAGATTGGCCGTGGTCGTGCTCTTGCCACATCCGCTATAGGGAGAAGTCAGCGCAACGCGACGCCATCCGTTGGTGCGAATCTGCTGCAACATTTTCGTCCGCAGCATATCGTAGGGCGCGGCCTCGTGGCCTCCTTGGTAGGACAGAAGCCGATTTCGTATGACGACCTTGCTGTCCAGTTTGATCTCCGGCAGCGCCGTCCAGATATTTTCAGTATCTTCCGGAACGATCCGTTGCTCTTCCGTCAGTCGCACAGTCTCGAGCGTGCGGCTGGCACGTTCCACTCGCGCCTTCTGAATTGCTTGCTGAAGACGGTCCATCACATCTCTCCTGGAACAAAAGCACGGATCACCAGAACACCTCCAGTTTGTCCACGACCTTTTCGGCGATCAGATCGAGCGGTTGATAATATGTGTGCACTGCCCAGACCCCAAGGGGAATGCCGATCAGGATTATCAGGATCGCGGCTATCCCGGTAATCCGCCGGATCATGACCTCCCCTTTTGACGGAACATAGGGAATAGAGGCAATCGGCCAGACCTCCAATTTACTGACCAGGTCTTCTGGCCGACGGGCAGACTTGTTCATCAGTTCCAGCAAGAGCACAAACCCGACACCCATCGCGATACCAAAGAACGTTCCCCCGCCTGCGATCATAAGGCGGTTCGGTTTCGCCGGTTCACTCGGCACGGCGGGCTGTTCGATGACTGAAATGCGCTGCCCTTGCGACGTTACCTCGATACGCTCACCTGTCGAGGCTTGTGCCAAGCGGCCTACAGCGGCGTTGTACTGCGCCTGAATATTGTCGTGGTCGCGCTGTAGTTCAGCAAGGGTAATCGCGTTTGCTGGCGTCTGTTCGATCGAGCGCGTCAGCATGGCAAGGCGTTCCTCCAGCGCGGATTTCTGCTCTGTTAACGTTTCAATCTGGCTGTCGATCTGAGCAAGCTGGATATCAAGCGCTGAGTTCCCGGTCTGGGCACTCGGCTGGGTTGGATTTGCCGCCTGTTCAGCCGCAACCACTTCTTCCAGCTTCTCGATTTTGGCCCGGAGCAGCTTTATCCGCGGGTTGTTCTCGGAATAAATCACAAGATCATTATTGAGCTGCGCCTGCAGCTGGCTCAGTTGCTGTTGTGCGGGGGTTCGGTTTTGCTGGGCAACCCCGACAATCTGGCCGGTGGAACTGTAGACATCCATCAGCTTTTCCCGTTGGCTCTGCAACGAATATATCTGCTGGTCGACCTGTTCGAGATTGGTCTGAAGGGACCCTTGCTGAGCGAGCCGGAACTGGAGGCTCTCAGGCAATGCGCCGGAGTTCTCATTCTTGAATTCAAGGATACGCGCGCTGCGCTTGTCCAACTCACCCCCGAGGCGGGTGACCTCTTGTTCGAAAAATTCGTGCGTCCCCGAGGCGCGCTCCTTGCGATAGTTGACATCCAGTTTCTGAATCTCGGTCAGGTATTCATTCAGCACCCCGGCAGCAATCTGTCCGGTCCGGGCTGAGAAAGTGATTGTCATCAAATTGGCCATGTTCCGGCCCGCTGTGATCCTGATGCTCGTCTGCGCGCGCATCTCGTCGACGATCTGATCAGGGCTGGCGCTGGATTGGTTTGGAAGTATCTCGTACTGTCTGGAAATATTGAGCAACACCGGCCGCGTCAGCAAGCGTTGCTCGACAATCTGAAGCTGTTCCTGCGCCGGGGTCGTGACCGTGCTTGAGGCTAGATTGTCCGGAATCCGGGGAGATTCAACGATCAGGCGCGTCTGCGAGACATAGGTCGGGGGCAATGTCTGCGAGATGATGATCGACACCGCCGAAATGACGGTGGCGACGATCAGGAAATACGGCAGACGTCTCAGGAAAATGGAGGTATAGAAGCGAACCGGTCCCATGTCAGATTGCCATTTTCCTTTCCAGAGCGTTCCCGTAGGTGATCATCCCATTGACCACCTGGCGGATCGTGTGTTCGTGCCTCTCAAGCGTGGCTTTGGTCCAAGCGTAAAGCAGGGCAAAATTGTTGAGCCGCAGTACCGCATAGATGGGCGCGTGCGATGGCATTCGGCACATCGACTTTAAGCACGAAAATAGTGAGCATACCCATTGGACAATCCTAAAGAAAACTGGGTAAAGCCTGTCGATGGCACTTAAATCCTGAGCCACTGGCAATTCCTTACATTATACATATCAGATTGCAGTGCAGAAATTATATGTCAATCCATTCTGCCATAGGGTCAAGCCGGATGGCATGTTTATTTGCGTGAGCAGAGATATTGCCTCTCGTCCTGGCAGCAATCGAAACTAGTCGCTTGGATTGTTTCCCGTTCCGGCTCTGACGCACAGGTCCTCCACCGTATCGTCCTTTTCCCGGCGGGCTGGGATTGCGTCCGACATAGCATCGAATCGCCCCGTTTTACCGCATTGTTGCGAAATTCGATACGATGATAGCAGGGCCGGACCATTCCATTGCGCGGCCAGCGCAGCTATTCTTTTTCCTCAGCATTTTGCTTGAAGTCCTCCGGCGTTTTATTGGCATTAAATTTTTAGGGTTGGCGGAGATTCATTGACCTTTGGGTCTTGGCTGGGCCTAAAGATACTACCCGAGAGCTCACCGTGACACCTCAATCAAAAGACGTTGTTAACTCAAACGTTGACCGTGCCGCCAACTCCTTAGTGCCGGTGCGCTCATGTCATCCGGGCTCATACAGGGCAGCAGGTAAACGCCTTTCTGACATTTGCTTCGTCCTTTTGTCCGCGCCCATTGTCGGACCGTTGACGCTTGTTTTCGCGTTGGCGCTAGCGGCTCGGCGCGCGCGCTTGGGTATCCTGGGTATTGGCAAGTCTCTCGGCGCAACGATTCGTCATTTTCCGAACGCGCATCATGACAAGGAATGCTGGGAAAGAACGTCGTTCTCTACAAATTTTTTCAATCCTTTATCGCATTGTCTTCACCGTTCTGCGCGGAACCGGTTGTTGACACAGCCACCCCAAGCCCTTCAAATCACTTTGAACATTTTTAAAGCTATACAATGCGGGAATAGGCAGACATGCACCCATTCGGTTTTCTTCGTTGCCTGCGTCTTATCGCTGCGCTCTTTGTCGCGATCACGCTTCTGGCGGCCTGTGATTCCGCCGAAGAGCGCGCCGAAGCGCATTTCCAGGCGGGTATGGCCCTTCTGGAAGAGGGTGATGTCGATCGGGCGCTTATCGAATTCCGCAATGTCTTCAAGCTCAATGGACAGCACAAGGAGGCCCGCCTGACCTTTGCTCGGCTGCAACGGGAACGAGGCAATATTTCCGGGGCTTATGGCCAGTATTTGCGGCTTATCGAGCAATATCCGGACAATCTTGAAGGCCGTCGCGCCCTGGCTGAAATGGCGCTGGAAACCGGCCAGTGGGACGAGGTGGAGCGCCACGGCGCTGCGGCGGCCAGGCTGGCGCCGGAAGATCTTCGGATACAGTCCATCAACAACGCGCTGGCCTATTCCAACGCGATCAGCCAGAACGATATTGCCGCCATAGACGATACGCTGGACACGGCCCGGGCTCTGATCCATGCCGATCCCGAAATAGTCACGGCACGACAGGTCCTGATCGACCACCTGGTTCGCAACCGGGATTGGCATGACGCCATCGAAGAAATCGACGCGACGCTGGCGATCGACCCAGAGATCGACAGCTTATACGCGATCCGCCTCGGCGCCCTTAAAGAACTGGACCGGCCAGCGGATATCGAAGCACAGCTCCGACAGATGGCCGAACGGTTTCCTGATGATGAGGGCGTCAAGCAGATGCTCGTGCAAACTCTCATCGACCATCGGAATCTGGATGCCGCAGAACAGTTTCTGCGCGCGGAAGTGGCGCAAAATTCCGAAGACCATATGATTGTACAGAGGCTGATCGTTTTCCTGGATCAATATCGCAGTGCTAGCGAAGCCATTTCCGAAGTGGACCGAATCATAGCACAAGGCGGTGCTAATACAGCCCGTTACAAAGCGCTGCGGGCCGTCCTGAAATTCCGGGCCGGAGAGGTGCAAACGGCCATCGACGAAATGGACGCTTTGCTCAGGGATGCTGAGCGAACCATTGAAACCCGGGAAATTGAGGTGGAGTTCGCCCGGTTGCTTTTCCAGGCAGACGATCCGGTGCGTGCGCGTGCGCTTATCGAGGCGGTGCTCGAAGAAGATCCGACTCAGGTGGATGCGCTCAAATTCAAGGCGGCCTGGCTGATTGACGAGGACGGGACGGGAGAGGCGATTGTCTTGTTGCGCGAAGCGCTCAGTCAGACCCCCCGCGATCCTCAGTTGATGACCCTGATGGCGCGGGCGCATGAACGCAATGGCAACCAGGAACTGATGGGCGAAATGCTCGCGTTGGCGGTCGAAACTTCACAGCGCGCCCCTCAGGAATCGCTGCGTTATGCCCGGTACCTGTCCGCCAGAGGGGACCTGAAAATTGCCGAGAGCGTTTTGCTCGATGCTTTGCGACTCGCCCCTGACTCTGCGGAGCTACTGATGGCTTTGGGGAAGCTCTACCTGCAGATGGAGGATTGGGGCCGTCTTGAAGCCGTGATCCGCACGATTGATGACCTGGACGGTCCGGAGACTGTCGGCATGGCCAATCAACTCCGCGCCGAGATGCTCACGGCGCAGAGGCGAACCGATGACCTCAAATCCTTTCTCTCGGAACTGGCCAATAACCCGGATTTCAAGCTGCCCGCTGAAATTGCCCTTGTCCGCACGATGTTGGCACAGCAAAATATTGGTGGAGCGCTGGCTCGTCTCGATCTCCTGCTAGAAGAAACCCCGGACTCACTGCCGCTAAGGTATGTGAAGGCCCTGTCGCTTGCCGCGGATCAGAAGAACGAAGAGGCCGAAGTGCTGTATCGGTCGATCCTCGACGACCACCCGGAGGCGACGGATGTGTGGATTTCTCTCTACGCCCTTCTGATCGATACCAACGCCCCAGAGCAGGCGGCACAGGTCTTGAATGATGCGCTGGACGCCCAGCCCGAAAGCTTCAAACTACTGATGATACGCGCCGCGAATTATGAACTTGACGGCGAGATAGAGATGGCGATCAGCGTTTATGAAAAACTATACGAGCTGAACAGCCAGTCCCCGGTGGTGGCCAACAACCTGGCCAGCCTGTTGACCACCCATCGCAGCGATGACGAAAGCCTGCAGCGGGCTTTCACCCTGGCCCGGCGGCTGCGTGGCACAAGGGATCCCATTTTTCAGGATACTTATGGCTGGATTGCCTACAGGTTGGGAAACTACGAAGAGGCGCTACAATATCTAGAACCTGCGGCGGCAAAATTGCCGGATCAGCCCTTGGTACTCTATCATCTGGCCAAGACCTATGTCGCACTGGACCGGCATGAGGATGCCTTACGTACCTTTGAGAACGCGGTCAGTGTTGTGGAAGGTCTTGACGACCAGCCGAACTTCACGTCGGAACTGCTTTCCGAGATAGAACGGCTGCAGACGGAGCCTGCAAGGAAGGAATAAACGGCAAGGGGATTCAAGCGACCGCTGCAATTCTGCCGCATTATCTGGCAATAAAAACAGTGATGGATTGTTTCGTAAACCAAAAGGGGGCATAAGAAATGAAAGTGAAAGATTTGCCAATGCTAGCAATAATCAGATCATTCTTTATCTTTGCCGCAGCTATGATTGCGGCGACCGGCGCATTTGCGCAGGGGGCTTACCAGATTAAATCTGGGGATGCCCTTCAAATCGAAGTGCTGGAAGATCCCAATCTCAATCGAACCGTCTTGGTATTGCCGGACGGATCGTTCAATTTTCCGCTGATCGGCTCGATCCAGGCGGGGGGCAAGTCGCTTTCCTCTGTAAGATCGGCTCTATCTTCGGGGCTGGCGTCGAATTTCAACACGCCGCCAACCGTGTTCGTGTCGATCGCCGCCCTTGGGCCCGCGCCGGTGGCGGCACCGGCAGTTCCAGTAGCACCACCGACGATAGACATATTCGTGATGGGAGAGGTCGCGGCGCCGGGTAAGCTTGCCGCGAGTCCCGAGATCACTATCCTACAGGCGCTTGCCCAAGCAGGCGGCCTGACAAGATTCGCAGCCCGCAAGCGTGTGGAATTGCGCAGGGCAGACAGTGAAACAGGCGTGATAACACGGTACCGCTACAATTACGACGGTACTGGCAAGAGCATCAAAGGCAGTACCCTCCTCATCCCCGGAGATGTCATAGTTGTACCGGCGCGCCGCTTATTCGAATAGGGAATACAGGTGGGCACATCCAGGAACAGGCTGTCTTTCGTTCTGGCAGGTGGGGTAGCTTGCACGCTGACATTCGCGCCAGCGATTGGGCAGCAAACAACAACGCAGCAGACCGCCGCGCAGCCGCCGGTTCCCCCTGCCCCGGCTGTCGGTACGTCCGTCGGCAGGAGCGCCACAGGGCTGACCGTTACGCTCGATTATGCCACGACGCTCAGATATGATGAAAATTTAGGCTTGGAGGATCCATCCCTCGGGTCAACCTCGCGGTGGGAAAACACGCTGGGCATCGGGGTCGTGAATCAGACTCCGAATTCCCAGCTTACTTTCGATCTTTCAGGGCTGTACCGCTATGCGGATCAACCTGTTGTCGGATCGGAAGCCGATTTCACTGATCCCTCAGTCCGCTTGAGCTATTCTCGGGCTGCGGCCAATAGTCAGTTCAATATCCGCGGAGAGTACAGAGAGCGCGACCTGAACTTCAACCAGTCGCTGAACGACCTCAACCAGGACGGCGTTATCGATGCTGCCGACCTGGCCGTTGACCGCGGCACCCGCACCACATCGCGGGTCGGTATGACGTGGCAGACCGGTATCAACGATCCACTGGGCTTTATCTTCAGCTACGACCGATTTGACCAACAGTTCCAGAATACCACCGATCCAAACCTGTTCGACACTCTGAGGAACTCTTACTCGCTGACGTCGCTACTGCGCATCTCTCCTGTTTTGACCGGGAATGTTACCCTCAGATATGTAGATTATTCCGCGAAAGATACGGCCCGTACCGACCGGCAGACGACAACACTCACGACCGGGATTACCTATGAGGTTTCGCCGGTGACCACGGTCAATGCCGCCATCGGCTATTCGCAGATTGACGAAACCCTCCGGGCTATCCCGCTCGACACCGATGACGAGGGGTTTGTCGCCTCGTTCTCCTGGATGAAAACCCTCCCCAATGGCACGGCCACCGCCGTGATCGACCGCACATTCGGGACCAACGGAGACCGGACGAGCGCGCAGATCGGACGGACATACACCTTGCAAAACGGTTCTTTCGGCTTCAACGCCGGGATAAGCCACGGGCCGTTTGGGGAAAACACGCCGATTGCGGATATCAACTATACCTATACGATGAACGCCTCCCAGTTTACGGCCTCGCTCCGGCGTCGGGTCGGCACCAGCAACCAGAATGTCGAGACCCGCGAAACCGTAGCCAGACTAGGCTATGACTATTCCATTAACGCCCTGTCGAGCCTGTCTTTTCGGGCCAATTTTGCCGAACAGGAAAACGCGGGTAACGGGCCTTCAAATCGCCGCCAGAGAACCGACTTCAGTGCGTCCTACACCCGTGCGATCACGCAGGACTGGAACATGACAGTGGGCTATTTGCACCGGTTTAAAAACGATGCTGGGCCGGGAGACGCCGATGGCAACTCCGTCTTCCTGACGCTTGGGCGACAATTCACACTCAAGCCTTGACGCACCGGGGTCTTTGTTCACAATCCGGCGACAATGCTCCCGTGCAGGTATTTTCGTGTAGCTACCGGAGCCGCCCTCCACTTAACAACCGGTCGGAATCGTGCATGATGGACATGGGTGTACCATCTCGATTCAAAGGCCCGAACCATGAGCGACGGCAGCAAAACTATTGATCCTTCCCGGACCGTTCTGCCGTCGCTGAACGCGGCGGGGCTTTCGTGGTTTATCCTACTGATCGCCGGGTCGGTGCCGATCTTCTGGATTGGCCTGGTTTCACTGGGGCAGGCCTGGAGTACCGCCGAATACAGCCACGGCCCGATCATCCCCTTGGTATCGCTCTATCTTTTCCTGCGTGAACTCCGGCACACCCCTCCGCCGCGTACCGACATCCAAGATCGCTGGCCCGGTGTCTTGGTGGTCGCGCTGTCGCTGCTGGTTGCGGGGCTTGGCAACCTGGCCCGCATCCCCGACATCGTGACCTATGCCATGATCCTCTGGGTGGGCGGCGTGGTGCTGACGGTGTTCGGCTGGAAACGGGGCAAGCGCCACCAGCTGCCAGTGGTGCATCTGGTCTTTATGTTGCCATTGCCGCAAATCCTCTACTGGAAGCTCACGATCTTTCTGCAATGGGTGTCGTCGGTCATCGGGGTCTGGCTCATCCAGATGGCCGGTGTGTCGGTGTTCATCGAAGGCAACGTCATCGATCTTGGCGTCTACAAGCTGCAGGTGGCCGAAGCCTGTTCCGGGCTGCGCTATCTGTTCCCGATCCTGAGCTTTTCCTATCTCTTTGCAATCCTCTATCGCGGACCGCTCTGGCACAAGCTGGTCTTGCTGCTGGCCGCCGCGCCTTTAACTGTGCTGATGAATTCCTTCCGCATCGGTGTCATCGGCATACTGGTCGACCGTTACGGCATTGAACAGGCCGAAGGGTTCCTGCATTTCTTCGAGGGCTGGGTGATCTTCCTGCTCTGCATCGCTATCCTCTTCGGGATGGCCATCGGGCTGCAGCGGACGACCCGCAATCCCAAACCCCTGTCCGAGGCGATCGACCTGAATTTCGATGGGTTCGGGGCTATCCTGGCGCGCATACTCTCCATTCGTCCGTCAAAGGCGCTGACGGCTGCGGCTCTTCTGACCCTGGCTGTCTCGCTTGCCTGGGTTCAGCGCCCTGCGCCCGGCAACAACCTGATCGACCGGGAACCTTTCGCCATTTTTCCGCGCCAGATCGAAGCATGGTCCGGATCGGGCACCCGCCTCGATCCCGCAGTTGAACGCACGCTCGGTGCCAGCGACTATCTCAATGCCAGCTACATCCATACCGAAACCGGCGAGTTCGTGAACATGTTTGTGGCCTTCTACAACACGCAGACCGAGGGCGACGGCATTCACTCCCCCGAGGTCTGCCTGCCTGTGGGAGGTTGGGAAATCTTCAGCCTGGACCCCTATGAGATCACGCCTGGCGACACCCCCTATGGCACCTTTACCGTCAATCGGGCCATCATCCAGAAAGGATTGTCGAAACAGTTGGTCTATTACTGGTTCGAACAGCGCGGCAAGCGCATGATCAACGATGTCCGGGCCAAGCTGAGCGTGATCAAGGATGGTTTCACCATGGGGCGCACGGACGGCGCGCTGGTGCGGTTCGTCACTCCGATCCTTCCCGACGAGACCGAAGCCGACGCCGAGATGCGGCTTCAGGGTTTCATGGATGCCAGCCTCGACCGCCTGCCGCGGTTCGTGCCCGAGTAACCAGACGGACGGTACAATTCGCTCGGATTTGCCACTCGGCTATCCGCGCCCTTTCCAGATGCGCTGGTAGGCAGCGATCAGGGAGGGCACCTGATGCGGCCACGACATCTCGGATTCGACGCGCGCGCGGCCATAGTGCCCCATTCGGGCGCGACGCGCCTCATCGTCCAGAAGTTCGCCAATCTTGTCGGCCATGTCCATCGGATCGTTGGCGCGGGCATAAAGCGAAGCCTCCTGCGCTGAGTAACGGCCCTCGGTCACGTCGAATTGTACGATCGGTTTTTCGAATGCCATATACTCGAGAATCTTGTTCATGGTGGATTTGTCATTCATCTCGTTCACCCGGTCCGGGTTCACACAAACATCCGCCGTTGACAGGATCTCGAAAAGATCATGATCGGGAGCTCTGCCGGTGAAGGTCACAAAATCCGACAGCCCCATTTCCTCCGACTGGCGCTGCAGTTTATCAAGGCTCGGCCCCCCGCCGACCAGGCAGAACTGGATATCTTCGCGGCCTTTGGCCTTGACCAGATGTGCTACCGCCTCCAACAACAGGTCGATTCCCTCCTGATCCCCCATGACGCCGACATAGCCCACCATGTATTTGCGCCCCTTGCGCCAGGCTGGGTTTTCGGGAAGGCGCTCCAACCGGCTCAGATCGGGGCCGGAGCGAACAATGAAGACATCCTCCGGGGCCATGCGCCCGCGGTCTATCGCGATAGAGCGATAGCTTTCATTAGTGGCGATCGACACCCGTGCCGACGCAAAGGTCAGCCGCTCGAAGAGCCGCATCAGCTTCCAGAAAAATCCGCGCTTGCCGAACTTGGCCTCGTACAGCTCTGGATTGATGTCGTGATGATCAAACAGGTAGCGCACGCCGAGCAGCTTGAAAGGCAGCGCGACTAGAAAGATCAGATCGGGGGGGTTGCACCCGTGGATGACGTGAAAGCCGCGGCTGATCTTGATGCGCAGTGCCAGCCAGGTTTCCCAGACAAGCGCCGCGCCATACTCCAGCAGGTAGCCCATCGCCCCGCTGGCATCGAGTGGCAGCGGATGGCGATAGACCCGGATACCCTCCGCTTCCCAATGCCGCTCTTCATGTCCTTTTCCGGTGGGGCAAATGACTGACACGCGCGCCCCGGCTGCGGCCAGGGTCCGCGCCTCCATCCAGACCCGTCGATCAAACGGGACAGGCAGGTTTTCGACCACGATCAACACCTTCAGACCGGCCAGGGGCTGTTCCGCGCGTAGTTCATCCAGGGTCACGGGCCTTGCTGGCGGGCGTGTGTCAGACATATTCATAGGTACTCAATATCTCGGTATCACCCAAATCCAGTTCATCGATAATCCTGTTCGACGCCACGACCAGATCCCAAGGGCCCGCCTCGGCCTTTGCCTTGTCGACCAGAAGTGAGCCGACGCTCGGCAGATGTGTGAAGGCATAGCCAAGGTTTTGGCCGCGTAGATCCGACGGCCTGATCTCGGGGTCATAGACCGATAGCTGGTAGCCGCCCTGCAATAGCCGCCGTGCGATATCGATATTGGGGCTTTCGCGCAGATCATCGGTTTTGGCCTTGAACGCCAGCCCCACCATCAGCACACGCCCCCCGGCGGGCAGCTTTGCCATGATGTCCTGTGCCTGATAGGTCTTGTGCGCCTCGTTGCTGCGCAGCAGGCTGTCGATCAGATGCGTATGGGCCCCGATCTCGCCCGATATATGCTGCAGTGCCCGTACGTCTTTGGGCAGGCACGATCCGCCGAATGCCCCGCCGGGGCGCGTATAATAGGGCGAGATATTGAGCTTGGTATCCGAGACGAAGATTTCGTGCACGGTCTTGGCCGACACGCCCATTCGGTGGCAGACCCGGCCAATCTCATTGGCAAAGGCCACCTTCACCGCATGCCAGGTATTGTCGACAAACTTGGTGATCTCGGCCTCCTCGAATGCCGTATAGAACACCGGCGCCTCGAGCCGTTCATGCAACTTGTCCATCACCTCGGATCGGCCGCCATCGCGGGTGCCGATAACGATCTTGGGCGGATCGAAGAAATCCTGCACCGCTGACGCTTCGCGCAGGAATTCCGGGTTGTAGACGATCTCCACCGCTGCCTCGGTTGCGGCCCCTAGCCCGCTTCGGAAAATCGGCTCGACCAGTTGCTTGACGGTCCCGGGCCTAAATGTCGACCGGTAGGCCACCGTCAGTGGCCGCTCCCGGTCGGCCGATACGGTTTCGGCAATCTGGCGTGTGACCTCGGCCACGTAGCTCATGTTATGCGAGCCGTCCGTGGAACTGGGTGTACCAACACAGACAATCGCCAAGTCCACATTCGAAAGGTCCGGAATCTCGGTCACCGCCCGGATCAGCCCCTTCTTGAGCGCCTGCTGGAGAAGCTCGCCCACCTGCGGCTCCTTGATCGGGGGCTGGCCGGAATTGATCTCAGCCACTTTGTCGACGTTGGTGTCGATTCCGATCACCTCATGCCCGTCATGAGACAGACAGCACGCCGCCGTAAACCCTACATATCCCATCCCGAAAATTGCTATTTTCATCTTGTCATATCACTATATTGGCCAAGGTTTCCGTATCATTGTTGCCTAAAGAAATACAGGCTTCTGGATAAGCACTTTCTATGTACACTGCGTATTCAATCGGCAGCCTCCTCCGTAATTCTTCGTTGAAAGATACCCTTGAATTCGGACACTTAAAGGGATTTACTCAGCCTTGACACCAAAAGTATGACATACACTCCTGTTTTGACTATCTAGTGGAATTGCCAAATTGCCATATTGTCTGCGCAAGACTTGCTTGAAACGTCTGCTGGGGGGCAGGACGAGCGAGCAGCTGCAGAAGTAACCAGTCGACTGTTTTCAATATGGAAAGAAGCCCCGTGATGCAAACCCGCAGGCCCGATCCGAATCCCAGTGCGCTCAGCCGCCGGTCTGCTATTGCCGTGGGTGCGGCAACGCTGCTTGCGTCCGGGGTTTTCCGCCAGGGCCTGGGGGTCATTACACTGGCAGTCACTGCACGGCTCCTGACGCCCGAAGATTTCGGTATCATCGCCTATTTTCTGATTGCCACGGCATTGCTGGAAATGCTGCAGCGACAGATCGGGATGGTTTTGATCCGGCTGGAGAATGTAACCGTCGGTCATCTGGATACGGTCTTTTCGTTCCAGGTTATCTTCGGGATCATGACCGCCGCTCTTTTCTGGGCCGCGCGGCCACTTGTCGCGCTGATGGAGATTCCGGCGCTCTTGGAACTGTTGCCGGTGCTCTCGGCTCTCGCGCTGGTTATCGCGATCAGAAGCCCTCGCTTTCTGCTGTTTGAGCGCGGGCTTCGTTTCGGCTATGCCGCCGGCGAAGAAACCTTCAGCCGCGTCATCTATTCGATCGTTGTCATCACGTTGGCTTGGTTCTGGCGGGATTACTGGGCGATCGTCATTGCAACCTTCGTTGGTCAGGCCATGCGAGGGGTATGGACGTTTGCCATCGCGCCGATGGTTCCCCGCATTTCGCTGTCGCAATGGCGCGACAGCCTGTCCTTTTCCTCATGGTCGATCGGCGCCCAGTTGGCCCAGTTCCTGTCGGCCAATGCCCCGCAACTCATCATCGGTAGCACATTGGGCCTGGCGGATGCCGGTCTGTTCAGGATAGGTACCCGACTGGTCAATGTCGTTACCCACCAGCTTTTTGCACCAATCCTGCGCGTGGTATATCCCGGACTTGCTGATCTATCGCGCAAGACCAATCAGCGCAAGGAAGGGTTTCGAACGCTAAATGCCGGCTTCCTGGCAATCTTGCTGCCGGTCAGCGTTGGGCTGGCCTTGGTCGCCCATGACGTGATCCTGGTCGGGCTGGGCTGGAAGTGGCTGCCTGCCACCCAGGTCGTCTGGATACTGGCGCCCCTCTACGCGCTTGGCTCGATACAGGCGAATGTCCGCTCCGCCGTTTACATCGAAGGCTCCACCCATGTCCTGTTTTTCAGAAACATGATCCTTCTGGTCATTGTCTGCGCATTGATGTGGGTTGGCGTTCAGTACAACTTTTCTGGTGCCCTCTACGCGGCGGGCGCCGCCAGCGTCGCCGGGTTGCTGATGACGCTGATTATCGCGAAACGGTTCGGCGATGGAGGTTTCTTTGAGCCGCTTACCGTAGGCTGGCGCAGTTTCTTGGCCTGTGCGGTAATGACGGTGGCGGTTCTGACCGTGGAGGTTACTTTGCGCTCGGGTGAGCATGTACCACGCATCTTGGTGGTCGGTTTGACGAAGGTTGCGGTTGGCGTTGTCGTTTATACAAGCACGCATATTTTGCTTTGGGTCATGGCCGGTCGTCCGAAAGGTTTTGAAACCACGGTTTTTTCTCTGGTTGGACGACTGTGGAACCACCTCTCGCGCCAGACGGCCTGACCCAAGTGCATTACAGGACCTGCCGAAGCTGAGTGATGATGTGCTCCAGATGCGCCCGCGTCAGGTAGGGGTGCAACGGCAGGGACAGGACATTGTTCTTGAGTGCCATCGCCTCTTTCTGCCCTGTCCAGTCCAGATTGCAATTATATCCGGCCCACCATGGAGTTACGCCAATTCCGCGTGCCTGCAGTGCGCGCGCGACGTGATTGCGATTTGCCAAGATGACAGGCATGTTCAAGGGGCATGTCTCGGGTAAAAGTTCTGGCATCAGCATTCTGACACCGGGAATCCCGTCAAGCATATCGCGATACAAAAACCAGTTTTCTCGCCGTGCGGTAATCATCTCAGACACTGAGAAGGAGCGTAACGGCAAGGCCGCAAAAGCGCTGATCCGGTGTCCTTGCAACGCTGGGTCGAAATAGTAATGACCGGGGATGTCTTCCAGCATGCCGGGGGAGGGAACGGGTATTGCAGCACCTTGCCGGCCCCGTACTGTACGCATCAAATTCTGCGCGCGGCGCGGCCCCAAAAGATTTGCAAGCGCCGCGCGAGCAAGCTTCTTGGCGACGGTGCCGCGCGGTGCGTCGTGCGGGAAGGCCTCGGCAACCCCCAGATCGGACGCGTTGACTAACAGTGCGCCACCCTCCAGTACCGGTACGAACTTGTGGAAACAGAATACCGACACATCACCCGTATATCCCTCGGCCGGCGCGGCACCGCTCAAAAGGCTCAGCGCGCAATCCTCGATCAGGCGCAGCCCGTGCCGGTCGCAAAGCCCGCGCAAGCCAGCCAGATCGGGCTGGATCATCCCGAAGTAATGCGTCACATAGATGGCCCTCGTCCGCTCTGAAATCAGCGGTTCGATCCGCGTCGGATCGGCCCGCAGGTCCTCTGCAACCGGATAAAGCCGCACTGTCAAACCGGCATGCACCAACGGGTCCAGTTCCGAACCACAATTATAACCCGGGGCCAGAACCTCATCACCTGCTTTCAGCCCCAGCAGGTCACAGGCCGTTCGGATCGCGACACGGGTGTTGAAACTCCAGAACACGCGGCGGTCGTCGAACATTGCCGTGATCCCTCCTCCAGGATCGCGCTGAAAGAGCCGCCTTGCGGTCATTGGCGGTTCACCGCAGTAAAGAGCGTCTGCCCGGTATCGCCCCACTTTTATCCCCCCGCTTCGTACGGTCCGAAGGCACCTATGACGCTATACTGCCTGAAATTTCCTGCAAGCAGGCAGCAATGCGTGACCGTGTTTCATCATCGGGCTGCTTTCGCGGAGACATCCGCCGCAACGTCCCGGCCTCAGGTTTGCGGACAACATCTATTCCGTTGTCCCGAAAAAAGGCTTCGATTCCGGCAAAGATCTCATCAGGATCGGCGCATAGCCGTTCATAGTCGATCTTCATGACCTTTCCCTGGGCTTGGGCCGCATCAAGATGGGTTACGATATCCTTGTGGCTGAAGATGACCTGGGCACAGGATTGTGTCAGGGCATCCGCATCGGCGTAATGTTCCCAGCCTTCAGGTCGGAGCGAAACCCATCCAGTGCCGTCGCTCGATTTCCTGTCCTGCCTCAACTTCATCAATGACCGCGCGTTGTCCGACCAATCCCGCTCGATATGCAGGAAAACGGCGTTCGGAAAACTGGTTACGATCTGCGACATGTCCGATTGCAGGATCGGGTTTTTGATTACCATAGGCCAGCCCGTCAGACGGCAGATCGCAGCCATCTTGCGCCGCATCCGATCAGGCGTCAGCCCCGGCTTGTCCAAGAAATAAGGGGCGGCATAGGGCATCCAGTAATGCCAGATGCGGCCAGCCTCGTTTGGCGCGGCGTTGCCCTCGAGCTCGCCATAGACACTGTCAAACGATCCGCGGCGATTGCGGATGGCGTTGCGGCACAGCCAGGTCGCCGCCACGGGCACGCGGAACAGGCGCTTGGCCAGGTTGGAAAGGTAACTGCACTGGAACCGCGTCACCACCATTTCATACAGCAGCGTCGTCCCCGAGCGCGGAGGGCCGACAATAAAGCAGATCGGGCGGTCGTCGCTCTTGGCGCGGCGCTCCAGTGCAACTTCCAGCGGCCACAACAGCCCTGATGCCAGCAGGTTCAGGTACTTGGTACGCACACTGCGGTAGGAGACGAGCGGTTCCTGACCCATTCCGGCTCTCCTTTCACCACCGCCGCGACAATAGCCGCTTCGGGCTGAGATGCCTGACCTGCGGGAACATACGCTTGAGACCGGCCTTGATCCGACCAGGCAGGGTATTCATCAAATGGCTGCCGGGTTTGAGAACCAGTGTATGCTCGGCAAGGCGCCGGACATGCGCCGGTTTGAACTCCCGCTTGTATTCATAAACGTTGAAATTCGGATGACTCTTGTCCTCGACCGGCAGGAACCCCTCGACATCGAAATGCGTGCAGCCCTCTCTTTTGGCCCACAGTAACCCTTCCAGCCAAAGGGCCGGAGCCACGCGCAGGTTTCCCACGGCCTGCGCCGCTCCTGGATCGGCGACATAGCGGCGGGCGTGGGCGGTGGTTCCGCTACGATAAAGCAACAGCCCCCCCAGAAAGACACCTTCATGATAGGCAGCAAAGATCGCGCCAATCGAAGGATCGCTGTAGATGCGCCTGAACCCGGTTTCATATTCGGCGCGCGACACCGGCGTCAGGTTGTGCCGGGCGATGACCAGCGTGTTCAGACGCTCGAAAAAGACTTCGGCGTCTTCGGGGGTTTCGACCTGGCGGATGTCGATATCGGATTTTTCGACCAAGCGTACCTTGCGCCGGGCGCTTCGCGAAAACGACGCTCGTAATTCATCCTCGCTCAGTGTCAGGTCGATCATCCCGGTATCGCGATGCGGTTCCGGATCTGTGATCGTGAAGCCTGCCTGTGACAGCTTGCTGGCCAACCCGGCTGCCTCTTCTTCCAGCCAGTAGGGCGTGATGCGGATCGCAGCCACCCGTGCAAACCGTTCGTGCTTTGCCAGCGCATGGAGAAAATCGACCATCCCGGCGCCATCGTCGCAGACCGGCCCGCTGAGCGCCGAGGCTACGGAAATGTGCCCGGGCAGAAACCGGCTGGGCTGAAGCGTGAAAAGACCAACCGCGCAAATCCTGCCATTCCGCCGGCCGATCGCGAAAATAACCTCTTGGCCGGTCGCTCGTTCGACGGCAGCGAACCGTGGATCCTGACGCGGGTGCTGATGGCGTGCCTGCAAAAGAAACGCCTGCCATTCCTCTTCCTGAGACGGCGTCAGTCCGTCCAGACAGTCAATATCATCCATTTACAGTCACTTTCTGCACGTCCGGCTGCGGCACCCGCTCATGATCCGGTCGTTGCGGGTCTGAGCATGCGGTCTTGCAGCAGTATGCCGGATATTATTTACTACCACTATGGTTTTGAACCCGGAATTATGATCCACTTTTCCCTACAATCGCAAATTGTCCCTTTATATTCAGGACTTACGTTGCCATGACTCCAAGATGCGCCTCAGCCGATATAGCCTGTGCCGTTTCGATTGTTATCGTAAACTGGAATACGCGCGATATTTTACACGATTGTCTCAACTCCATAATCAATCAAACTACCCTGCCGCATGAAATCATCGTGGTCGACAATGCCTCGCGGGACGGTTCCGCCGATATGGTGCGGCAGGATTTTCCGCAGGTGCACCTGATCGCGAACAAGGACAACCGGGGATTTGCCGCCGCCAACAACCAGGGGCTAGAAATCGCCACCGGCGATAAGCTCCTTTTGCTCAATCCCGATACGATCATTCTCAATGGCGCGATCGACGTGATGTGTGCCTGGCTCGATGCCCATGAGGATGTTGGCTGCGTCGGCTGTCAGGTTCTTGAAGATCAGGACACGATACAGCGCACCGGTTTTGCCGATCCCGGCCCCCTTAACCTGGCGCTGATCGAATTCGGGATTTACCGGATGGCCCCCCGGCATCGCTTGCTTGGCCGCCCCGAATATGGCGGATGGAACCGCGATAGCGAACGCGATGTCGACGTGGTGTCCGGTATGTTCATGTTGGTGCCGCGCCATGTGTTCGAGACAGTCGGACTGCTTGACGAGGCCTTCTTTGTCTATTCAGAGGAGGCAGACTGGTGCCGCCGCATCCGCGATGCGGGATGGCGCTGCGTTTTCACACCCGAGGCCCGCATTCTGCATCTCGAAGGCGGATCGAAAAGCACCGCCCAGATCAAATCGCGAATGTATGTGCAAAAACAGAAAAGCAAGATGATCTACGTGCGCAAGCATTATGGGCGGATCGGGGCTCTCTGCGCCAGGGCCGTCTTCCTGGGCAGCGCGCTCCTTCGCGGGGGCGCCTTCGGCCTGGCTGGGCTGACCCGCTCGACTCCTGAACGCAAGGCCCGATTGCGGCTGGCCCTGGCTGCCATACGGTTCCACCTTTTCGGACAGGAACCGACAACATGAGCCAGGCAGGGAACGACCGTCATCTCTCGCTTGAATGTCTTGAGACCCCCGCCCATGAACAGAACTCGCGGGAGGATTGGGATGCGTTCGTTCAGGAAACCGGCGCCGAGATCTATTTCCTGACCGGATGGCAGGCGGCCTGGTGGCAGCATTACGGGCCGGATTTCTCCGGCAGCCGAAAGCCCGTCAGTTACGTTCTGCGGGACGGTCCCCGTATCGTCGGAGTCCTGCCCTTCTGCATCGAAACTGTCTGGGCCGGGATCTGGCCTGTGAGATTTGCCCGATTGGCCGGGGTAGACCCTAATTTCGCTGTCATGACCCTTCCGATTGCCGCGGGGAAGGAAGACACAGTGCTGCGGTCTGTCATCGACCACCTGATGCAACGGATGCGCTGCGCGGCAATCAGCTTGTCGCCCCTGTCGGACCGCTCACCGCAGCTTGACTCGATCCGCGCCATCGCGGCGAACGGTGCGACTGCTTCCGTGCTCCGGGACCGGAGCGACCGCGGCCATACGCTGATGGATCTGCCCGACAGCAGGGATGGCTTCATGGCGGCATTGTCGAAAAGCCGCCGCCGCGAAGTACGGCGGGACACCAAGCGCCTGACCCAGAACGCACCGCTGCGCAATATCAGTTCGGACCCCGACACATTGGACATCATGATGGACCGGTTCATCGAACTGCATACGAGACAGTGGCAGGCCGCCGGAAAAGGCGGGCATTTTTCGGACTGGCGGCCCGCTGCCGCATTCTACCGTACCTTGTTGCACCGGTTGGCCCCCGACAACCGCGCCGCCATAGACGAGCAATGGCAGGGCGACACCCTGCTGTCGAGTCAGCTGCGCTATACTTTGGGCGACAAGGCCTATTGGTGGCTGAATGCCCGCGCCATTGATCCCCGGTTCGAAAAGGTCGGATTGGGCCGCGTCGGCCTGGTCGAACGCGTAGGGGATCTGATCGACGCGGGCATCGGCCTGATCGAGGCCGGGGCCGGCGAGTACGAATACAAACTCAGCTATGGCGGGGAATTGGTCCCTGTGCATACCCTCATCCTAGCCGGTCGAGGCCCCGTTGCGCGCCTTAGGGTCCAGGCGCTTCTGCTTTGGGCGGATGCGATCCACTTATTCTATTACCGTCTCTGGTTTCTTAAAATCCGGCCCCGCTTGGGCACCCGTCCCCGGGCGCTTTGGGCCATCTGGATACGAACACGGCTATAACCATGACATCCGCCTCCCTTGCCTTGCGGGTGGTCACACCCGATGACTGGCCCGGTCTCAGCGCCGCCTTCGATGACCTGACCTTCGAGCAGAGCCTGACCTATGCCCGCGCTGCGGCAGAGCGGATCGGAGCGCAGGTGCGGTTCATCGCCCTTGCCGACCCCGGAGGACAGACCGTGGCTGCGGCCTGCCTGCGCATAAAGACC
Organism: Roseovarius sp. PS-C2; assembly: GCF_018862045.1. Classification (NCBI taxonomy): domain Bacteria; kingdom Pseudomonadati; phylum Pseudomonadota; class Alphaproteobacteria; order Rhodobacterales; family Roseobacteraceae; genus Roseovarius; species Roseovarius sp. PS-C2. The sequence continues at coordinate 57,507 of NZ_JAHKSQ010000011.1, read as the reverse complement.
GTCCCGGGTCTGGGGCGGGGCATTGCCTGGGTGGCTGCGGGTCCCCTGATCCAGAACCGGGAGCGCCCCGACCCCGGCCCCGAAGAGATGCGCGCCGTTCTCGCGGCACTACGCGCCCATGCGCAGGACACCGGGCATATCCTGCGCCTGCGGCTCCCGGCCTCGGGGACGCAGGATATAGCGGCAACAGACCAACTGGCTACCTCCGAAGGATTCCGCCGCACAGGCCGCGCGACGCCTTACAGGACCGTGATCGTCGATTGCACGGAGGACGAAGAAACCCTCATGCGAGACCTGCACGGCAAGTGGCGCAACCCGCTGCGCAATGCCTTGAAGGCGGGGATCGAACTCGAATGCCACCCGATTGCGGACTGTGCCGACCGGTTCCATGCGCTCTATCAGGAGGTTCAGGCCGCCAAGGGGTTTGCTCCCGACATCCCACCCGAGTTCTATTATGCGCTCAAGGGCCCGGATTTCAGCCATGAGGTGCTGATTGCGCGCAAGGACGGCGCCGATATTGCCGGCATGACGATTGGGCGGACCGGCGGCACGGGCGTCTATTTGTTCGGCGCTACCTCCGAGGCTGGACGGCGCCTGAATGCCGGCCACTTCCTGATGTGGCAAGCCATCCTCCATTGCCGAAGGCAGGGCATGAAATGCTTCGATCTGGGTGGAATAGACCCTGAAACCAACCCCAGCGTTACCCGTTTCAAACAGCGGACCGGTGGAGTGGATACTACAGCGCCTGGCCCTTATGAATTCCGTCCCGCGCGCCTGTCCTCTGCCCTGATCGGCGCCGCCGAGACCCTGCATGCCCGCATCAAGGCGAGAAAACGATGACTCGTGCGATCGGCCTGAACTTTCACGGGATCGGAGCGCCCAAGCGTGCGCTCGAACCCGGCGAAGCCCCCTACTGGCTGAGCCCGGACCAGTTCGGGCGGGTGCTGGATCAGGTCGCGGCTGCCCCCGATCCGTCGGTCTTTGTCCTGACCTTCGATGACGGCAACCTTTCGGATTACGACATCGCCCTGCCCGCTCTTGCCGCCCGGGGATTGCAGGCCCGCTTCTTCGTTCTGACAGGTCGAATAGGTCAGCCCGGATCCCTGGACAGCCACCGGATACAAGCATTGCAGCAGGCCGGCATGAAGATCGGTAGCCACGGCATCGGCCATGTCATGTGGCCCACGCTGGATGATGATGCGCTTGCGCAGGAGTTGCATAGTTCACGCGCTCGACTCGAAGATATCTGCGGGTGCCCGGTGGCCGAGGCTGGCATTCCCTTCGGACGCTACGACGCCCGTGTGCTGCGTGCCCTGCGGGCCGCTGGCTACACCGCTGCGTGGTCGAGCGACGGCGGCAGGCTGCGCCGGGACGCTTTCTTGCGCCCGCGCACATCGTTGCGCGGCGACATGTCCGACGCGATGATTGGCTCTGTCCTGGCGGGACAGATGCCGCCCCTGCGTCGCCTCCGCCGCGCGCTCGGCATGGTCCGACGGCGCTGGACGGTGACCGGCTGACACACCCGCAGGATCAGGGGCGCGGCATGAACCGGGCCGGTTCAGGAAGGTGCATCGTCCGGTGCCTGTTTCGGAAACCTCGTATATCTGATTTCCCGCCTGCCCGGTGGTTTTACCCCACCGCTTTCAGGCCCCTGGTCTTGTGTGCCATCGGTATCGGTAAACCATGCCCCTGCCCCAAGCAGGAACATGAACATGCAATATGTTGCATCCCACAGATGGACGGTGAAGGCCGAAACGATCATGCTGATGAAGGCGATCAGGTATCCGGTGCGGGCCCGCGCATGGAGCCCGGTCAATCGGGCCCGGCCAACGGTCCAGCACATGACAAGCGCCGACAGAGTCATGAGAAACCAAGCCGGGATGCCATACCGCAAGGCGACAAGAAGCCAGTAATTGTCCACGCTTGCCCGCAGCCAGTTCGGACGTGTCCAATATCCCAGCCCGATCCCGAAAACCGGATTCCTGAATATATCGTCGATCGCGTTATTGAAAATGTGAATCCGATTCCAGGCGGTGCCTGGCGAAAAGGTGAACTCCGTCGCGATGATCTGGAACGCGTTGCGGTTCGAGGCGAGTTCGAGGACGATGTAAAGCAGGCCGAAAATAAGCGCAAAAATTCTCCAGCGCGTTTTTATCGATTTCAGAATCTCATCCCAGGCAATGAGGAACGCCTGCAACAGAACCCCCATGAACGCTCCGGATGACAGGGAACTGAATACCGCTGCGCCTACCACAAGGGGCCGACGAATTTGCTTGAAAAATTTGCCTTCGGGGCTGAGCACATACCAGGATAACGCAAATGCGGGCGCACAGAAGACCCCGAACAGAATCGGGTGCGGCATCGAAGCCTGGGCGCGCTCAAGTCCCAGCCGGGGCTCCTGATTCACGTTGTAGTAGACCTTGAATACCCCGCGGAAGAAATCCATCAGGATCGGTCGCCCGGTCAGGTTCTCGTAGAATGCAAAGGGCAGCAGCACCATCACGATGGTGAAAAACCACCACACGAAGGTCCGGAATGACACCAGATCGCGGATGAGAACGCGCGCCGCCAGATAGGGGACAATAGTTTCGACGACCAGAATGCCTGCAAACTCCAATTGACTGTTGACCCCGTGATTGATGAACAGAGCCGCCATCATCCAGAATGAGGCAATGATCACCAGGATATCCGATGTTCGGATGCGCCCTCCTGCCCCGGCAAGCCAGCGCACGAAGACGGGAACAGCAAAAACGAGCAGGTAGACACGATACATGCTCAGCCGAAGGCCGCCCAAATAGAAGAAGAACGGCATCACCAGCGACAACATCAGCAAAGCAATGAGAAGCCTGTTGGGCGACTGCTGTGCCGTCTGGGTTTCGGATTGTGCTGCAAGCGTCATAGCATATGTCTTCCTTGTCGCGATCCTACACGATCCGGCCAGACTTTGACTGGACATCTTCGCACCTGCAGGTATCAGGCCGCCAGCGCGTTCTCGGCAGTATTGATGTCATACATAGCCCCAAGCAACCTGTAATCCGCCTGGGTGATCTGTAGCAGAGTGTCAATCTGCCTGCGGGTCAGCCTGTCGTCCCGCTGGCTCAAGCCGGATTTGTTGGCATGGTGGATCGGAAAGGGCTGGCCAAGCCGTTCGGAAAGGCGCGCATGCATCTCGTCCAAGGCTTCCAGCCGAAATGCCCAATCGAAAAATCCGATGTCCTCGCCCAAATGCCAGGAATACGGCGTGGTATGGACCCGGACGGGGCGGCTGACCGCGCGATACTCATGAAAATGGTCAATGAACTCGCCGAATGTCGGATCCAGCGGCAACCCTTCGTTCTCAATATCCATCTCTTCGGCACGCCACCGGAACTGGTTCCGGTGAATCTTGTCTTTCCAGGCGGATTTCATGCGGGCCACGGGATCGCGCACAAGCGTGAATGTGATGTACCCTTCCGGCACCTTCGACAGAGAAAATATCTGTGTGCGGTAGCCTTCCTGCTCATGAATATTGCGCGGCTGCATCAGCTTGGCCGCGGCCAGCCGCCAGCGCAGGTTGTTCACGACCCGCCGGACACCACGCCCTTTGAAGGGCGCGCCATGATCAAGCTCCCAAAGGGTTTCCTTCAGGCTGCTGCTGCCCACCTTCGTGATATCAAAGTAAACCGCTTTCAACGCCTGTGAAATGACCGCCATACTATCTATCCTTTTGGCCCGAATACGGCCCTATTCCAAAAAATAATATGTATCTCTTCATTATTTACAACAGAATCCCGGTGAGTGGGATGGCGCGCATGTCATGGCAGAACAATACGCTCATGTCGCTTGAATTGTTTCTGTGGCATCACTCTATTTCGCCACCATTGCGCCAAATCCGGGTATATTAAACGCGATGCTGGCGCTCGTGTTCTGCGATGGCTAGAAGTGTTGTCATGATGTTGTAAAGGTATGCGCATGCGTGTTCCAAAACCTCAGATGTGGCTGTTTACTCTGATCGTAGGTCTCCGGGTGTTGCCAACACTGTGGCGACGCGCCCGCAAGAAGCTGTGGGGCAAACCCAACCACTTCGCGCAGTCCGCGCCGCGGCAAATTCCCAGGAAAATTTGGATTTACTGGGACAGTGGAGAGAGTAACGCGCCGGATCTGGTGCGCACCTGCATCGCTTCATGGCGCAATCGAAATCCCGGGTGGGATATCCGCGTTCTGGATGCGCAGACAGCGGCAACAATCGTTGATCTGCCGCACGATCCGTCGAAACTTCCGGTTCAGGCCTACGCGGACCTGCTGCGCCTGCGTCTGCTCAAGCAACACGGCGGGGTCTGGGCCGACGCGACGACATTTTGCCTGGCTCCCCTCGACACCTGGCTGCCGGTCGCGGCGCAACGCGGGTTTTTCGCCTTCACGTGGACGAAAACCGATGCCTGGTTCATCTGGCCGGGCATGCATCGGTCAATGACAAACTGGTTTCTTGCGTCCGAACCGGGCGGGCGTTTCATCTCGGCTTGGGAAGATGCCTGTTTCGGCTATTGGCAGGGCCGGACAAAGCCCCATAATTACTACTGGCCCCATATCATGCTCGACTATCTTTACCTGACGAGCCGGTCTTTTCGGCGTGCCTTCGATGATATTCCCAAGATCAGTTGCTACGGGGCGCATTTGGTGCATGACGCCGTGACGCAGGGCAAAAATATCGAAGAAACCGCCGCATTACTCAGAACCGGCGCCACCCCGGTCCAGAAACTGCGCTGGAACTGGAGTGCAGAACGTATTGCTGCGGCACTGGAATTGCTGCAGGCAGGTCAGGGTGATCCCCGGATATCGTCGGAGCCAAATCAGGCGCAGGCAGGGGCCTTTGCCAGAAGCTCCTGATGCAGCGCAATATCGGCCGAATAGTAATGGGCGATGAACTCCTGGACGCGATCCTCGCGCAGCGCGGGCAGGTCGGCTTTGGCGCCCGGTTTCATCAGGACTCGCCGTGCCGAACGGCGCAATGTTTCGTGCACCGGCTGCGGTAGAAAATGTCGCGCCAGGGCGCTGCCGCTCTGCACCATATGTTTCAGCTGTGGATAGCGGAACACTGTCGTTCTGTTGGCATGCTCAATCCGTAGCGCATCGGTGCCGATATGCCGGCCAAGCGCCTGCACGAACAAATCTACCCTCTCGACCGGGTACAGATGACGCACCAGTCTCTCGTCCCTGAGCTGCACAAAATCTGACTGCCGGGCAAAATGAATGAACGCTGGCGCGATCACGGTCGGTTCAGACCGCAGGTAATCCATTACGCGCTCGATCTCGGTGCGCAGTTCCTGCGCGTCCATCTGCGCGAATTCCTTGCCCAGATACATCTTGGCCCGCTGCGACATCGCCGAGCGGAAACGCTGGAAAGGATCCCGCAAAAGCGCGTAACTGTCATAGCGTTTCAGCTTGTGAAAGGCTTCGGGATCGAGCTCGCGCAGCAACGCCAACGGAAGATGCCGGTAATCAATCTCCCCGAGTTCCGGGTGTTTCTCGACGGCTTTCAGAAACCGGTCATCGGCATCGTGATATGGCAGGACCGCCGCGCGCACCGAGGTTCCTGCGCATTTCGGCACATGGATGAATATGAAACGATAGCGATCCGATAAAATCATGGCGCCGTACTCTCACCCTTGTCCGGCCTATATGCAAGAACCACGGCGAAACTGGCAATACAGCACACCGGGAAAACCCGAATGCGGGGCCATAATACCCGGCCCCGCATGCATTTTCCTGTCCCGGCTATGTCCGCCGTCCGGCGTCCAGACAATCAGACGAGGAAATCGTCTACAAGCCCGGCCGACGTATCGACGAATTGAATGTCGTCATCAATCGCAAACCCGCTGACAAGCCCATCAACATCGCGATTGCGAAGGCCGATGTTCCAGCCCCATTCCATGCCGCCGTTCGAGCCGACAAAATCGAAATCCGTATTCGTCTCGTTCAGAACCAGTTGACCATCGACCAGCACCTGCAACTGGTCCGTGACCTGATCGACGATCAATGTGATCTGGTGCGTGTCAGTATCGTTCATACCCAGATCATCAACCGCAAAACCCTCATAGAATTTGCTGTCGTTATTCTTGACATGGGCTTTCAGGCCGTCTCCGACCAAGGTCAGGCCCACATGGCCCTTATTCCAGACCAGGCGTTGCGCGCTGCCATCCGCCTCTGCCCGGGTGAACTCAACCGTAAAGGCGATCTGTTCGGATTCCTCGAACTGGTGCAACCGGCCGAGTTCCACCCGGTCCTTCTGTCCGTCAAACAGAATGGCCGGGCCCGAGGCGGTGTCCACGACAGTGGCATCGTCTCTCAACTTCGCCTGATCGTTCCCGGGTAGTCCGGCGATATCCAGCACGAAATCGTCGAAAACCATCGGAGACTGCGTGCTACCGGTATCGGTCCCGCTCGTGTCTGAACTACCTGTATCGGTGCCACTCGTGTCCGTACCGCCTGCGTTTGCATCGCTCGTATCGGTACTGCCTGCATCGGTGCCACTCGTGTCCGTACCACCCGCGTTTGCGTCGCTCGTATCGGTACTACCTGCATCGGTGCCACTCGTGTCCGTACTACCTGTGTCGGTTCCGCCCGTATCGGTACTACCCGTACCCGTGGTATTCGAGCCGGAACCGCTCACCACCGTGGACGAACTGCCAACCCAGCTGTTGTAGTCATACGGATAATTGTCGACCAAACTTGAACCGGCATTCAGGGAATCCACAAGGCTCCCCGTAATGACACCGAACTGATTGTAGCCATCGACCATGCCCGTTGCATAATAGGTGAAAATTGAATCATAACTCCCGGGCGCAACAAGAGCGTTGTTCAGCAGGGTCCAATCGGCCTGGCCCTGATCGCCCACGATAGTAGGGGCGACGTTCCCGGTCACCGCCACATTCAGGGAATCGGGGGAAATGATGATCTTCGGAATCGTGACCCCGCCAGTCTGATACGGGTCGGGAACCGCGATCACGGTGTTGTTCAGGATGTTCAGCCCGTCCGTCTGATGCAGGGCGATCCCGTTTGCATGGGCGTTGTAGAGAATATTGTTCTCGATCGTGATATTGTAGTTCCAGTTCGTCGGGTCGGAATAACTGGCCTTGTCACGGCCCGCCCAGATGCCTTGGGTATAATCGCCCGCTCCCATGTCGAGAACATTGTTGCGAATGATGATATCGCTGCTCCCCGTGCCACCGGAGCGCTGGATCTGGATCATGTCGCGATGATCGCCGGAGCCCGCAGCACCGCCGAAATCATGGATATAGTTGTTCTCGATCAGAACATTCTGCACCTCACCCAATGAAATGCCGTCGGAGCGGATCGTATGGATGTTGTTACCGATCATGGCGATGTCGTTCGACATGGATGCGCCCAAGGCCTTCCACCAGGAATGGAATTCAGTGTTGATCACTTCCACATTGGTCGAGCCGCGGATCACAAGGCCCTTGCCAAAACCGGTGCCATCTGCGCTGGTGCCGGTGCCGCTGGCAAAGTCACCATCGAAGATAGAGTCCGTAAAGGTGATGTTGCTGCTGTTTTCGACCCGAAACTTGCTGGCGTAGCTCGAATCTCCGGAACTGTATGTGTAGTCGAACATTATCGTATCGAATGTGATATTCGACGCGCTGGTCACGTAAGCCTCGGAAAAACTTGCCATCGCGCTGGAATCCGCCGACTTGATCGTGACGTCCGACGCGTATTGCGTCCCTTTCAGGACCAGTTTGCCGTAACTTCCCGCAGCGAGCAGGATGGTTTCACCGCCCGTCGCGTTCGAGAGTGCCTGATTCAGCTCGGTAGTCGTGCTTACCGTGATCGTTTGCGTTGCCATCTTATACCTGCCATCTTGCGTTCTTGTTCAAAGCGCCCTCAGCGCGCAAAAGCCCCGTCTACTTGCCCGAACGATACCGTTGCCTTTGGGAAAGGCATCAGTATGACCAAAATACGGCTATGGTTGGAAACATGCGCCTGCTATGAAAAACAGCTCCGACCACCGGTCGTTTCCGAGCGAACTCGTTCTTGACTGGGAATTATTCCTTCCCTTACTCGTTGCCTGTGCTTCTGCGGAAACATTCTGACAAGTGCAACGCACCGGGAAGGAAACATCTGAAAAAGGCAGATACCCGCGCAAACCGATAGTGTATCGGCAGATTGTTGCCCTATGCAGGACAGTGGAGGGGCCGGGAACTACTCCTATGCAGCCTGTTTGCCAGTGGACAGCGCTCCACATCGCACCTACACTTTCGTGCAAACCCGGCCGGAGAGGTACTTCCGATGCGCAGACCACCCCCTCTTGTTCTGGCGGGCGCGATGCTGCTGATGCTGAGTTCTGCGCTCGCGGCCCAGCCGTCCTGCGAGGCGCAAAAATTCACGACCCAACCTTCAGGGTCGGCCAAAGGACAGGCTGTCAGGGATGCTGCTGGCCTCGGCGCAGCCCTCGAAAACGCCAAGGGGGGCGAGACATTCATCCTCGCGCCCGGTAATTACGGCGGGCTGTCGCTCGGCAAAACCTACAATGCCGCCGTAACGATTCGGTCTGCTAACCCGGCGGCCCCGGCTTGCTTCTCGGACCTGCGGCTGAAAGGGGCCGGAAACGTTACCTTTGACGGCGTCGTGTTCGACTATAGTTACTCTCCTGGAGAAAAGGACTTCGCCAACAGGTTCAGTATCCTTCAAAGCCGGAACATCACCATTTCCGGATCCTTGTTCGACGGCGATCATAACAGAACTGTGGGTCATGGGCGCGGGTTGCGCATTCGTGACAGCGCGTCGATTACCGTCACCGGTTCCGTGTTCCGGAAATGGTGGAAGGCCCTTACCGGGGGCAAGAACACCAACCTGACCATTCGCGGCAATGAGTTTTACGATATCCGCTCCGATGGCATGACGCTTGGCGTGACAGATGGGCTGATGATTGCCGCCAACCGGCTGCACAACTTCAGGGGAGCTCCTGGCCGGGATCACCGCGACATGCTGCAGATCACGCGCAGTTCGAACCAACGCAGCACGAATATCGTGATCCGGGACAATGTCTTTGACATGGGGGCGGGCGACTATTCCCAAACCATATGGATGGGAGGCGACGGCAAGAACCTTGGCGACCCGATGCTGCGCCATCAAAACGTGCTGATCGAAAACAATGTCATTTACAACGCGCATACCCACGGTATTTCCGTGCACGCGATCGATGGGCTTTCCATCCGCAGGAACTCGCTGATCCGGGTCCACAGAGCCGAAAAAGGCAATGTCACTATTCCGCGCATCAATGTCTCGAGAGGGTCAACATCCGTGGTGATCGAGCAAAACGCTACGAGCGGCATCATCGGCTACCATAACCAGCGGGACTGGGTCATTCTCAATAATGCGATCATTCAGGATACGTCACCGGGCGCTCGCGGCTTCTACGACCGCCAGTTCATCTATTATGCCACCGGCGCCACCCATGGATATCATGAATACGGTGTTCGGCCCGGCAGCCTGATCGCCAAATTGAATGCCGGCTCAACCCTGGTAAAGAACTACCCGACCCGCCGCTAGATGGGCGAAACACTTACGCGTATACTGCAAAATGTTTTGCACTCGGCATCGTTGGCCCTGTTGCAAGCCTCCGCTGAAGTCACCGACAGAGCGTTTCACAGTTGACCTTCATGCTTCTAGACGGTCTTCGAGTACGGACAAGCCTCGGTCAGTGTATGCCTTCTCGATTTCAGATGCGTATTCCTGGGGCCAGTGATGGATCATACTGTGGTCTGGAGTGGTCCCGGAAAATCGGAGAGTCGGTTAAGGTGTATCCCGAACCTTTTGTAGGGATACGAGATGGCGAAACGCCGGAAGTTCTCAGGTCAGTTCAAGGCGAAGGTCGCGCTTGAGGCGTTGCGTGATGGCGAGACGATCCAAGTCAACACATGGAAGCGCCAGACCGTTAGGGGCATGGCCGATGTGGTTGCCCGCAGCGGCAAAACCGAGCGGCTGACCGGTGCCACCGGAAAGTTCGGTCCGCCCGAGATTGCGAACACCGACCAGGGATCGTAGTTCACCGGATCGGTCGAGATCACCGCGTTGACTGAGGCGAGCATGCGCATCTCGATGGCTGGGCGGAGTCACTGTATGGACAACATCTTCATCGAGCGCCTCCGGCGCTTTATGAAACAGGAGTCATCTATTTCGAGGAAATCACAGACGGCTTTCAGGTTCGGCGTGTGATCAGAAACTGGACGGCACTCTACAATACCGGGTGGCCCCATTCCTCGCTTGAATGACGAACGTCCGAGGAGGCATAGTACAATAGTCGAAATCAGAATTTGGCAGCATGAAACCTAAACAAGATACATCTTGGAAGCGCTGCGAACCTGTCCGGAAAACTGGAATCACTTCCGCCTCTGGATTTGCAGACGCTTTGCCCTCCTGACATTGAGGCAAGGAGACGGACACGGGGACAAGATATTTTATCAGATTGTATTCACGATTAAGAGGTAGAAATGGCACAAGTTAAAGTGCTCGTCGCCGACCTGGACGGAACCCTTCTCAGAACAGACATGTTGTTCGAGACTTTCTGGTCTTCGATTGCATCGGATTGGCGCTCGCTGTTCTCGGCAATTGGCGGGCTGATCAAAGGCAAGGCGTGCTTGAAACAAGTCCTCGCAAGAGAGAGTGCGGTCGAGGTCGCACATCTGCCGTATAATGATCAGGTGATCGATTACATCCGTTCTTGGAGGGCCGAGGGCGGCCAAACAGCCCTTGTCACAGCGTCTGACCAAGTTCTCGCAGACAGGATCGCAAAACATCTTGGCCTCTTTGACGAGAGTCACGGATCAGATGGGAGCCACAATCTGAAGGGACCGAACAAAGCGGCGTTTCTGGTAGAGCGGTATGGTGAAAACGGCTTTGTCTATATCGGGGATAGTGCTGCTGACCTGCATGCATGGAAGCATGCGGCCAAGGCTGTCACCGTCGACATCCCTGATGCCCTCAAAGCACAAGTTAACGCGATGAATATCGAGGCAGATCACCTGACATCATGCTCAAAGGGCATCATTCCGTATCTGAAAGCGCTACGGCCTCAGCAATGGCTCAAGAACTTGCTGATTTTTATACCTATGCTTGCGGCGCATCAATTTGGGGCGGAAACCATTACTCAGAGCATACTCGCTTTCGTCGCATTTTGTTGTGTCGCGTCGGGTGTTTATGTTCTGAATGATCTTCTGGACCTGTCCGCGGATCGCTGTCATCCGACCAAATGCAACCGGCCGTTCGCGTCAGGCGCGCTTCCGATAGTTCACAGTGTCTGGCTTGTTCCGGGCCCGCTTGTATTGGGATTGTCTGTCGCGGCATATCTTGGTTGGTGGTTTTTTGCAGTACTGCTTTTTTATTACATATCGACTTTGGCTTATTCCATGTGGCTGAAACGGATTGTAATTATCGATATCTGCATGTTGGCGGGCCTTTATACTTTGCGTATTCTGGCTGGCAGCGCAGCGACGTCTATTCCCGTCTCTGACTGGTTGCGCGAATTTTCCCTGTTCTTCTTTTTCACCCTTGCAACCGTGAAGCGGCAGGCGGAACTGGTAGAGTGCAAGGCATCTGGGAAACCCGACGTAGCGGGCCGGGGTTACCGCGTTGCAGATCTTCCGCTTGTCAGTCAGCTCGGCTCCGCGTCGGGGTTTGTTTCCATTCTGGTTTTGGCCCTCTATTTTAATTCGCCTGCGGTGATCGAAACGTATTCAAGTCCCGAAATACTATGGGGGAGCGCGGTTGTTTTATTGTATTGGCTGACCCGTGTTTACATGATCACTCATCGGGGCGGCATGCATGACGATCCTATTATCTTTGCCGTAAAGGACAAAGTGAGCTGGGCTTGCCTTGTCATAATCTTCCTGTTTGTCTGGGTCGCATTCACTTTCTAGCATCAAACACCGCTATCGCACTGCAATGTGCCTTGATCCCGCTTCGGAAAATGGCAACACGGCCAATCCAAGCAGCACGGCATACCATAAAGTCGTGAGGCGTATGACCAAGGTTGCGAGCAGCGCTGTTTCAAGCGAGACCCCTTGCAAAAGAAGCAAAGCAACGCTGGCGGCTTCTGTTCCGCCAAGACCGCCGGGCAGGCCCGACAATGCGCCTGACAATACCGCCGCCAGAAAAATCGCTGTGGCAGTCCATAAGGATATCTCTACTCCCAACCAAGCCAACAAGATGTAAAAGGCAGCCCCTTCCAAGAACCAGCCGATCATCCCTAGAATAATCGAAATGCCTGAGATTTTCGGGGTCATGAATGGCCCCAGACCTTTCGTTACTCTGCGAAGCTTGACAAAGAAACGGGCGCCGCGCCCAAGGCCGCGCCAAGTCATCTCAACCACATGAGTCAAAAGTTTTGGGCGACACGATATCCAGGCCAGCATCACCGAGATCGCAACAACTGGCCAGATTGCGCTTGTTCCCAGGTTAGACATGCCGACCGCAAGAACAATCAAAAGTGTAATGGCCACAAGCTCCAGTGCCCTATCGGCGAAAACAATCGGGATACTGCGCTCGGGTGGCCAGCCTGTTTCCCGCCCGATCCAGCGCAGTCGCACCAACTCGCCCAGTCGACCGGGCGTCGCGGTCAGGGCAAACCCACCAAAAAAGTGACGCATATTTTGTCTGAATGTCGTCGGCAATTCGACGGCCCGTGTTAACAGATGCCAGCGCAATGCGCGAATAAAATAGTGGCTCGTGGCAAACCCAAGAAGCAGGACCACCTTCCCGGTGCCCAAGTTTGAAAGAGCCTGGACTGCTGTTGTCCACCCAATTGACGCCACAGCGCCGACCATGCCGATAACAAATAGTGCAAATAGTATAATTGTGGCCGTTAGGCCCTTATATTTCGAACGGATGCGAATGGGATTACCTTCCATTCAGATGTCAGTATCTGTCTGTTGCTGACTCTTGAGTAATTTTCTATCCTTAATGCCATATTGCTTGATGAGGTCATAGTTTTATGTGGTCGAACCTATGGTTTTGAAACAACTCCGGCATTTCCGCCGTATTGCAGTTTTTCTGGTCGCATCAGGCACATTGGCCCAGGCCGCTGATATTTCGTTAGACCCTCAAACGACATTTCAGACCATGTCCGGATGGGAGGCGACGGCGGATCTTCCTGACAATCCGACAGCACCTGTTTGGACACCTTACCGTCAGGAAATGCTGGACCGGATCGTCAACGAAGTTGGCATCAACCGCCTTCGGGTCGAGATCCGCTCCGGCGCGGAAAGCAGCACAGGCGTCATTCACCGGTTCATCAACGGGAAATTGGACTTAAAGACATGGGAGGGTACGCGATATCAGTCGAACAATGACAATGCCGATCCCTTCGAGATCAATTGGGGTGGATTTGATTTTGCCGAGCTTGACTGGCACATTCAGAATACCGCTATACCCATCCGGCAACGGCTTGCAGCGCGGGGCGAACCTTTAATCATCAACCTGTGCTATGTGAATTTCTCCGGTCCCGGTTTGCATGCCGATGCGGAGGAATATGCCGAGTTTGTCCTCGCCACCTATTTGCATATGCAGGAAAAATACGGCTTTGTTCCTGATATGTGGGAGGTTGTCCTGGAGCCCGATCTCAATAACCGCGGATGGAGTGGTGAAATGATCGGACAGGCAATGGCAGCAACTGCAACCCGCTTGCGTGCACATGGTTTCAAACCGTCTTTTGTTGCCCCATCGGTGACCGATATCAAAAACATCATGCCATATTTGGAGGGCATCGCATCTGTTCCCGGAGCAATGGATGCGTTCGATGAGGTTTCATATCATCGCTATTGGGGGGCATGGCCAGAGATTCTCAACCAGGTCACCGAATTTGCCAATCAGCACAAGCAGAGGGTTTCCATGCTCGAATGGTGGTTCGGAAATGCCACTCATGAGATACTTCATGAAGACCTTACTGTTGGGAACAATTCTGCCTGGCAAGGGCGCGTCGAAAGAGGGCTTTTCACAACGAAGAACAAGCCGACCCAAAGGCTCGAGTTGCAACCAGAGGTCAGGTATAACCTGCAATATTTCCGTCATGTTCGTCATGGAGCCGTCCGTATCGGGGCGGTCTCTACTCAACCCGATATGTTTGATCCGGTTGCCTTCATCAATACTGACGGTCGTTACACAGTGATCGTGAAAGCCTCGCGTGGCGGTTCACTCCGTATCTCGGGACTGCCGGAGGATAGCAGGTACCAAGTATCGTATGCGATCGCATCGGGATCAGTCGCATCTCCTGATTTTGTCACCCTCGGAGAGGATGGCTGGCTGACCGCCTCGATCCCCGATGCAGGGGTGTTAACGATCGCCGCCGAGTAGGCCACGTCGATGCAGAAAAAATTCTCCACTGGTGTCGCCTGGATGTCTGCGGGCGGTTGGATTGAGCAGGCAATCAATTTTGTCATCTTCGCCATTCTTGCCCGCCTTCTGGGTGTCGAGACCTTCGGCTTTCTGGCGATGGCCGCCGCTTTCGTGCTGATCTCGGAATCCATAGTGCGGGAGTCCGTTTCGGAAATCCTGCCACCCGTGTCTGCTCGCCAGCTCAGGTCACTGAGAATTGTAGATGTCTCATTGGGTGCGTGCTATAAACAGGGTGAATTGATTGTTTGAAAACAGCTTTTGCGAGGACATATGCATATTCTGGTTACTGGCGGCGCCGGATTCATCGGCTCCCACCTTGCAGAGCGGCTCATCCTCGACGGTCACACGGTCACCGTGCTGGATGATCTTTCCACCGGGCAGCTGTCAAACCTTGCCGCGCTGACTGGCCAGCGTGGTTTCGAGTTTGTCGAAGGGACCATTCTGGACCGGCCGTTGGTGGCAAAGCTGGTCGAACCTGCCGATGTCGTGTTTCACCTTGCCGCAGCGGTCGGTGTCAAACTGATTATGGATGAACCCAGCCGCTCGATACTCACCAATGTCGCGGGCACCGAAAACGTGCTGGATGCGGCCTTGCAGAACAAGGCGCACACGTTCATCGCCTCCAGTTCCGAAGTTTATGGCAAGACCACCAAATTCCCGTTTCGGGAAGACGATGACCTGACCATTGGCGCCACGAAAAACCTGAGATGGTCCTATGCCTGTGCCAAGACGCTGGATGAATTTCTGGCCTTGGCCCATGCCCGCGAATCCGGTCTTCCGGTGACGGTCCTGCGGTTTTTCAACACAACCGGTCCGCGTCAAACCGGACGCTACGGTATGGTGTTGCCGAATTTCGTCAAATCGGCACTGGAAGGGGCTCCGCTAATGGTGCACGGCACCGGCGAACAATCGCGCTGTTTCGGGCATGTGGCGGATGTGGTCGAGGCGATGTGCCGGTTGATGATCTCTCCGGGGGCACAGGGTGAGGTTTTCAACATCGGGACTGACCAGGAGGTTACCATCCACAGTCTGGCCGCACAGGTCATCGAGGCGGCGGGGTCCGGTTCGGAGATACGGCTGGTCCCATATGATCAGGTTTATCCCGAGGGTTTCGAGGATATGCAGCGGCGCCTGCCGGATGTGTCGAAACTGGAACGCGTGACCGGATTTCGACCGATGCTGCCCCTGCGGCGGATCATCGATGACATAATTGCCGATGTGCGCGTGCCGACAACAGTGTAAGTGCGACGATGCAGCATCAGGCGCACAGGTATCGTGACTATGTCTGGCTGACCGGGATACTGGTGCTCGCCATCATCTTGCGGGTGATCGGGCTGAACGCGCCGCTCTGGTTTGACGAGATCGTCACGGTGCATTCCTATGTTCAGGGGCCTTGGCGTGAAATCACGCAGGGCTATTCGATGAATAATCATTACCTGTTCACTCTGCAGTCAAAACTCGCTGCAACGCTGTTTGGCGACGAGATCTGGGCCTACCGGTTGCCGGCGGTGCTGTTCGGGACCGGCACTGTTTTGGCGATCTGGTGGTTGGCCCGCGACATCGCCGGAGCAACCGTGGCACATGTCTCTGCGCTTCTGGTTGCCATGTCCTATCATCAGGTCTGGTTTTCCCAGAATGCCCGCGGCTATACCGAACTCGCGTTCTGGAGCACATTGGGCATGATCCTCTTCCTGCGGGGGGTGCAGGTGCCGCGGCGAGGTATCTGGATAGCGTTTGGGCTGACTCTGGCTGCAGCCGTTTCCACTCATCTGACCGGCGCGTTTTTCTTTGTCGCCCTGGGAATGGTGTGGCTCGTGCTTGTGGCTACATCGGCACTGAAGGGGCGATTTTCTCGCGATCTGTTCATTACGCCGCTCGTGGGAGCCGCAACGGGGATCGCGTTGCTGGTTGCCTTCTACGCACCGGTATTGCCGGATATTTTCGCCACGCTGGGCACTGTCTCGGAAACGTCCTCGGCCGATCTGATGCAGGAATACCAGAACCCGCTCTGGACCGTGCTGGAGGGCGTGCGGACGGCCATGGGCAGGATCGGTGCCTTGGCGTTGCTGGTCGCGGCGGGGGTGCTGGTCGTGGCGGGCATCGGCGCGGTTGGGCTGCACCGCCGCTCACCTCTTTTCGCGCCAATCGTGCTGGCGCATATCGTCCTCACGCTGGTGCTGCTCCAGATATTGGGCATGCGCATATGGCCGCGGTTCTTCTTTGCAGATATTGGTTTCGTCATCATTCTGATCGTGGCTGGCACTTCAACCGGAGCCCATGCCGTGGGGAGGCTGGCCGGGCGGCCGGAACTTGCGCGCTACCTGTTCGCTGCCGCTGCTGCCGTAATGGTGGTTCTGTCCGCTGCGCTGGTGTACCGCAATTATTCCAAGCCCAAACAGGACCTTGCGGGGGCCTACAGGCTGGTGGAAGATATCCGCATACCCGGAGAACGTGTTTATTCCATAGGCCATAGCGGCCCTATTTTTTCGGACTATTTCGGAGCCGACTGGGGCAACCTGATGTCGCAGCAGGACTATGACAGGGCGTTGTCCTATCCCGGACCGATCATATTGGTCGTACCCTTCCCTGCGCGCTCTCACAGGATGATCCCGACGCTGAGAGAAGATACCGGGCAGGTCTTGCAGCCGGTCCGCCGGTTCCCCGGAACGCTGGGCGATGGAGATATTCTTGTCCTCAGACGCACCGGGCATGACTGATCTGGTCATCGGGTTCATGTCGTCGATGCGTCGGTTCTGCCCAGCATACCCGCGACGACCATAACCTTTTCCGTGATGGCCAACGCTCATCGTATCGGAATGCTGGCTGGCTAATGCTGTTCGGGATGCGTCAGGCGCCTGTTTCGAAGGCGCCAGCCTCCAGGGCATGGGCCAGTTCACTGTCCCCTTTTGCCCGGGCAGCGCGAGCCAGCGCCGCTCCATAGGCCGCAAGCACCCGGTTCTCGCTCCAGATATCCTCGAAAGCCTGCCGCGCTGCGCGGCCTTGCGTCTCGCGCCGGTCCGGGTTGTGCTGCAAATCACGCATCGCGGTGATCAGCTCATCTTCGGTTTCAAAAAGGGTACCGGCCTCCGCCCGCTCCACGATCTCGGGGAACGGGCCCAGTCGCCGGGCGATCACCGGCGTGCCCAGTCGGAAGCTTTCTATCAGGATGATTCCGAAAGTCTCGTAACAGACCGACGGCACGATCAGCCCAAGTGCACCACGGTAGTAGGCATTGAGCTCATCGAGGGTTTTACGGCCCAGGAATTTGACCCGTTCATTTCCTGCCGCCAGTTTTTTCAGAGGGCCAGCATAATCTCCGTCGCCCAGGATCAGCAGGTCGGCGTCAGGGTAGCGTTCGAAAGCCGGGAACACGTCCTGCAGCCCCTTGATTTTCTCCAGCCGACCGACAAACAGGAAATAGGGCCGGTCGTGCACCGCCGGTTCGGGCAATGCGGACTGGTCCATGTCGGGCAGGAAATAAGGCAGTACATGCATCTCATGCCTGAGACCGAATTCGCGATGCTTGGCACGGCTGAACTCGCTTTTCGCCACGATCAGGTCCATGTGGTCAAGTTGCCGGTCAAGATAGCCGGTATAGCGCCAGAGCTGCGGCGGGCGTTTATGTGCAAGCACACAGCGCAGGCATTGGCGCTCGTCGCACAGTTCGCGGTGATGGCGCCACAGCACATGGGTAGGACAGACCAGCCAGTGCTCATGCGCCTCGTAGAGCTTCAACCCCTGCCCCGCCGACAGAATCCCCGGCCCCCCCACGAGCGAGACATTGTTGTACCAAATGATGTCGTAATTTCCGTCATTCATGATCTCGCCGATCCGGCGGCGATGTACGATATTCCGCCCGGTCTGCTGGGTCAGCAGGTTCGAGAGCACCCCGTGCCGACTGCGCAACCCGATCGCCCGAACCCCGTCATCGGGGGCCGGGGCGGGCTCTTTCCCGCCAAGGGACAGATAGGCATCTTCATCATGCACCACGGTTACGTCGTGCCCGCGCACCTGCAGCGCCCGCGCCATGCGCTGCACCCCCACCGCATCCCCCCCGAATGAATAAGGCGGATAAAAGGTGGTGAACATCAGGATACGCAAAGATCTCATTCGGAATGTACCGGATAGCCAATGACCTTCCAGTATGAAACACGATCCCCGCCACAATCAAAAGGCGGAACCCATGTGATCGCCCGGTTCGTATCCAGTGTTGCGTACAAGCTGCAACCGGGCCTGCATCCGCTGTGAATCCGCGAGAAACATAGGCGAACTGCATACGACTGTTATGATTGCGCGACATTATCCGGTTTTGAGCTTATCCTTTTGAACATGCAGCCCGATCCTCCTATCAAGCCGCTTCATGTGCTCGAAATGGGCACCCAGTTTGGTATGGGCGGCATCACGCGTCATATTCTCGGCCTCAGCGACTGGTTGCGCGACCATGGTCATAAGGTAACGCTGGCCGGTACTGCCGATGTATGGGCAGGACCGAAAAACCAGACAGGGTTTGTCGACCTGCCGACGCGGTATGTGGCTGGTGATGGCGGTTATATCGCCAACCGGTTGCGCTATATGATGACATCGGCCTGGCTCTTGCGGCGCTGGCTGATCAGAAATCCGGTTGATCTGATCCATTGCCATGAATCTGCACCGGCCTTGGTGGCCGATATAGCCAGAATTGGACGCGGTATACCGCTTGCGGTCACGTATCATGGGTCCGAACCTGAACGTATCTCCGCCTTCGGCAGAATCGCGGCGAAATGTGACTTGGTCATTACCCCCAGCCACCGTTCGGCCGAGGATCTGGTGAACATCGGAGGTGTCCCGCGCAACAAGCTGAAAGTAATCGGATTGGGGGTCTCGCCCCCGCCTGATGACACCGATGAAGACATCGCCCGGCTGCGCACCGAACTGCTTGGTGACGGTGAACGGATGATCGTCACGCTGGCCCGTCTGTTGAATCAGAAAGGGATCGACATTCTGATCGACTGCGTTGCCCGGATGAAGGACACGCATCCCGGATACCGGTTTGTCGTGGCCGGGGATGGCCCGGACGAGGCGATGCTGCTCAGGCTTGCGCAAGAAAGGAACCTGGGGAAGCACCTTAACTTCATCGGGAGGACCAATCAGCCAATCCGCCTTCTTCGGGCCGCGGATCTGTTCCTTTTGACATCCCGCTGGGAAGCGCTCCCTTTTACCATAGCCGAGGCATTTCAGGCCGGAACTCCAGCGGTGGCCACCGCCTGTTCCGGCGTTGTCGAGCTTATTGATGAAACTGTCGGCGCAGTGGTGCCCATCGGCGATGTCGATGCCATTTGCGCCGCCGTCGCTGATGTGCTGTCGGACGAGACACGCCGCGCGCGCCTTGCCGCCAATGCCTTGGAACGCAGCCGCGAAGATCGGTTCAACCCGGATTGGGTACACCGCCAGTTCGAAAAGACCTATTACGAATTGACAGGTCTCTAAGGACGTTTGGTAATGTACCCCCAGACCTCGCCCAGGGTCCATGCCGTTGACAACAGCATCACATAGGGCAACGCCTTGATATATCGCATCCCGCGACCCTTGCTGGCCTGCAGTTTGTAATGCCGGAACCATAGGAGTGGCGGGATCAGCGGACCTGCCAGAATCAGCGCCAAACGTTTTGGCGTGCTTTGATTGCGCACCCGGATTTCTCCGAACAAACGCCCCCAGTCAAAGCGTTCCGGCAGCAATTCCCCGAAGGTTGCCTTCGGACGCCGGTGATGCACGATCACCTCGTTTGACAGCCACAGATCCTCGCCTTGATCAATCAGGTACCAATGCACAATCGGTTCGTGATAGCGGTCTTTCCACAGGTGCCGGGTTTCATCCAAGGCCTTGCGGCTATAGGTCAGGTTGACGTCCGACACCCAGTCGGCGGGTCCGGTTTCAAAAGGCCGGCCATAGCGGCCGAAGTCGGTAA
Organism: Roseovarius sp. PS-C2; assembly: GCF_018862045.1. Classification (NCBI taxonomy): domain Bacteria; kingdom Pseudomonadati; phylum Pseudomonadota; class Alphaproteobacteria; order Rhodobacterales; family Roseobacteraceae; genus Roseovarius; species Roseovarius sp. PS-C2. Next base: position 37,178 of record NZ_JAHKSQ010000011.1, on the reverse strand, counting down.
CGTAGAATGCCCAGTTCAAAGCGCTCACGGGTTCCATGCATTCAATCGCGCCACCGATCACGTTCTTTCCTGTCTCGGCATAAAGCCGAACAATGGTGCGTGCCCAATCCGCCTGTGGCAGGCCGCGATCTTCGAGAATGCCAATGATGTCGCCCTTGGCCGCGGCCAGGCCGGCCGATCGGCGGCGGTCATAAAGTTCGTGCTTGCCGGCCTCTGAGGTGATCGGGCGGATCGGGGTGATCACACCCAGGTCAAGGAATGTCACGTCGGGGTAAGCGTCTGCGTATTCCGCCACATCCGAGACACTGGCATCATACGGAATGATCACATCCAGTGGCGGTGGGTTCTCAAAGCTATGCACCGCTTCCAGGAAATCGCGTACATAGGTACCGCCCTGCACAATCGTCAGAACGATGGAAAGCGTCGGATCATTGCTCATCGGATCTCATATCCCCAAGGTTTTCCAGCACAACCGGCTGACCGGTACGAGAGCTTTCCGGTACGGCAGCGGCAATTTCGACAGCCCGCAAGCCAGCATGACCGTCAGCACACCGCAGACCGGTTTCGCCGCGAGTCAGGCGAATGAAATCGGCCAGTTCCTCGGCGAATGACATGACGGCGGTCGTTTTCCATGACTTCAGCTTTTCGCGAACCATGATTTCCGGGTAGAATTTCCGAGTCTTTTTGGCCGTCCCGCCCGGCTTGTCCAAGGTGATCAGCAAGTTCTGCATCGGCGCATAGGATCCACGCACCATTCCGTGCGAACCGTAAACCTCGATCGCGCTTTTATAGCCTTTCCAGTCGATCCAACTGGCCTGGTAAATAGCGGGTGTTCCTTCTGCGTTCCGAAAGATGGCAAGAGCATTGTCTTCCGATCCGGGTACCTGCCAGACCTTGTTGTCCGTCACACCATAGACGCTCGTGATCTCGCCCAGAAGGTGGCGGGTCATATCGGTCATGTGAATGCCCACATCCCACAATGCGCCCCCACCGGAAAATTCCGACTGATATTCCCAATCATGCGTGAAATGACCCAGCCCGTCATGACCGCCATAGACACGGACATGGTCGATTTCCCCGATCTGGCCCGACGTCACAACATCCTTTACATATGCAAAGGACGGGTAGTAACGCATGTTAAAGCCCGCTCCCAGAACCCTGCCCGCTTTCTTGGCGGCCTCGACAATCCGCCTCGCCCCTTCCACCGTGGGGGCAAGGGGTTTCTCGGTCAGGACATGAAGCCCATGCCCAAACGCCTTGAGGCACAGTTTCTCTCGGACATGAGCCGGGGTCGAGATCACGACAGCATCCATATCGGTCGCAAGGAACCTGTCCAGATCAGTAAAAGCCGGCGCATCGTTTGCGACTGCAACGGCGCGGTGCATCTCAATATCCAAGACCGCTGCCAATGTCGTATCAGGGTTTTCAATAATATTTTGTACTCGCATCTGGCCAATCTTGCCGGACGCACCGATCACACCGATCCTCATCAAATTCCTCATTCACGATTATAATTGCGTGGCACTATACACGGCCTTCTATAGCAGCAAATCATCTGCAAACGGAGTAGAATGTGTCGTTACCCTGCGCTAGGCTCCTGAAACACAACGATTTGCCGCATTGGTTTAGCCTGACAAAGGGTAGGAGACCATGAAATTCACCGGGTCGGACAAATTGCGGGGACAGAGGGTGTTTGTCACCGGTGCAACGGGATTCGTCGGGGCGCGCCTGATCCCGGCATTGCTGGAAAACGGCGCGGTGGTCACGGCCCTGCTGCGCAGCCGCCACGGCGCGCGCGACCTGGAAAAAACGGGCGTCAATGTGGTGGTCGGTGCGCTTTGCAACCACGGCGCACTGGAGACGGCCTTGCGCGGACAGGACACGCTTTTCCACTTGGCCTATGACATGCGCGCGACAGCCGAAAAAAACCTGTCGGATTTCGATTCTCTCTTCACTGCCGCCCACGCCGCGGCGATTGGGAGGATCATTCATACCAGCTCGATTGTGGTCTATGATAGCTGGCCGGACAAGGATACGGACGAAACGGGCACCATGCAGCGCCCCGGCGGCAGCCCGTATCGCCAGGCCAAGATCAAAATGGAAACGAGGCTAATGGACGGAGCCGTTCCCGCGGCCATTCTCCAGCCGACTCTCGTCTATGGACCGGGCAGCGCATTTTGGACCGACCAACTGGCAGAAAAACTCTCCAAGGGGGGGCAAGTCCTGCCCGAGCCGGAGGGGCTTTGTAACGCTGTGTTCGTCGACGACCTGGTGCAGGCGATGCTGCGCGCGGCCATCCTCGAAGACTTGGGGCAGGAGCGGTTCATCGTCTCCGGGCCCGAACCGGTATCATGGTCCGCTCTGTTGAACGGCTATGCCCGGATTATCGGAAAGGGTGAGATCCGGTCCGAGCCTTACGACATGCTGTCGGAACGGCTCGGGCCGGAGCCGGTGCATGACGGTGCGCCCGACAAACCCTCGACCGCCGCCCGTATCAGTGCGCTTGGCCGGCGGTTGCTGGGACGCCGGCGTTTTGAGGCGCTGGTAAGGGCTGTCAAGCGGCGGGTCATCGCGGGGAACGAACCCAGTTATCCCGACCGGCACCTTCTCGAACTCTTTGCCGCCAGGGGCCGGTGCGCGATTACCCGTGCACAGGCCAGGCTGGGATACCAGCCGGAGTATTCGCTTGAGAAAGGGCTGGCGGCCACGGCTGACTATCTGCGAAATCGATATGGCTGACCTCTCGGTCGTCGATTTGATGTAACTGAGGCAATAACGCATGGCCCGGATGTCCGGGCCGCTATCGAGGCAAAAGCAATGCTGCATATCGGTGTTGACGCCAGTTCTTGGGAAAACGAGCGCGGCTTTGGCCGCTTCACTCGCAATCTGATCCCGGCGCTGGCGGCGCGCGATGGAGAGTTCCGTTACACGCTTCTGTTCGATCAACCGCCAACGCGGCCTGTCCCGGACGGTGTCGATATCGTGGTCGCGGGGTCGGAAAAGTCGATGTCCGAAGCCTCGTCCGGCGCGGCGGCTCGCGGTGGGGCGGATCTCTGGACCATGGCAAAAGCCGCGCGGCGGCTGGACTGCGACTTGTTCTTCTACCCGGCGGTTTATTCCTATTTCCCCCAGCTGACCCGACGGCCCTCGGTGGTGTGCTTCCATGACACCATTCCCGAACGCTTCCCTGATCTGATTTTTCCGCGGAAACTGAATTTCCGGCTGTGGCAAGCAAAGTGCTGGCTGGCCAAGAAGCAGGCAACACGGGTGATGACAATCTCCGAGGCTTCGGCCAGGGATCTGACCCGCTTCCTGGGTATCTCCCACGACCATATGGATATCATCACCGAAGGCGCCGAGCCTGTCTTCCGGCCGGTCAGCGAAGCGCCCCTTCTGCGGCATACCCGCCAGAAATACGGCCTTCCCGCGGACGCGCCCCTGCTGGTCTATCTGGGCGGGTTCAATCGGCACAAGAACGTTCTGCGCCTGATCGAGGCGATGCCTGCCATTCTCGCGCAGGTGCCAAACGCCCGGCTGGCCATTGTGGGGCGCATTACCGGCGCGCGTTTCTGGGACAATGTCGAGGATCTCAAGGCCAGCGCAGCCGCAGATGCCGCTCGTTCCGAGAGCATTGTCTTCACCGGTGAGATCGAGGATGAAGATCTGGCGCTCCTGCTCAATACAGCCGATGCGCTGGTTTTTCCGTCACTCTGGGAGGGGTTCGGCCTGCCGGCGCTCGAGGCGATGTCCTGCGGCACGCCGGTGCTTAGTTCGGACCGGGGCAGCCTGCCGGAAGTGGTGGGCGATGGCGGGCTCTATTTCGACCCCCTGTCGAGCGACGCGTTGACAGCGCAGGCGGTTCGTCTCCTGGCCGAACCCGGCCTGCACAACGAACTGGCCCGCAAAGCCCTGACACAGGCAAAGGACTTCAGTTGGGACAAGGGCGCAGAACTGGCTGAACAATCATTCCGCCGCGCAATCGCAAGAAACTGACACATACGCATTATGCGCGGCGGTTTTTGCAACATTGGCTGTCCGGGTAACATGAAATGTTGTTTGTTCAGCAAATAATGGTGTTACTTTTGACGCAAAGGACATTTGTAACTTTGAAATGGGTGGATTGTGCTCAACCGTTTGATTTCCGAGGTTCGGAGCGATGCGCCCGCTATCAAGCGTAACGTTTTTGAAACGGTACAATCCTTTTGGCGATGGACGTGCGCCATACGCGGCGACCTGTTATTGGTTGCTGTTATAGCTGTTTTTCTGGGCGGGGCGACTTTCATTCTGGCACACCAGATGCCGGAACATGCAACACATCCGACATTCGATACCGGTGCATGGTTTGAAAGCGATCTCGCGCGAGTCAAGAAAACCATGACCGCCCGTGGGCCGCATAATTACCGTACATACGTGCATCCATTGCAAACATTGCTCATGTATGTGCCGACCAAGGCTATGATCATCGCCGGGCTATCGGAAATCACCGCCGTTATGCTTTATCTCGCAACAATAGCGGGTCTTTGGGGCGGATTGTTGTATGCAACCCTGCGCGGGCTCGGCCTGCGGCGGCCCGATGCGATTGTGTTTACCGCTCTTGGCGCTTCGACAAGCGCCTCTGTCTTCTGGTTTCCGGTTCCGGAATCTTATGGTGTCGGAGCCCTCAGCTTGATGATAACTTTTGCACTGGGAGTTGCCATTTTCAGGTATAAACTCCCCGCTTTCATACATGCAGTTGCAAGCGCATCATCCCTGTCCATTGCAACAACAAACTGGATGGCGGGAATACTGCTCGCTTTCAGCGCCAACAGTTACAAGCGGGCGATCCGCATTACTCTTGATGCGCTGTTGATCGTCACGGTGCTTTTTGCCGTGCAAAAGGTAATAGATCCGAACTCCCAATTTTTTGTGCCGGGTTCACACGAATGGAGCTTTGTTCTTCATGAATCGGCTGGCGGGCCCCTCAATAAAGTAATTGTCTTTTTCCTGTATGGCGTGGCTATGCCGGCAATTCCGAACCTGGAAAATGCCGCAAGCCCGGATTGGGCAGGGTTGACGATCCAAACCGTCATGCCCTCTCAACTGGCGCCCGCGGCCATCGCCGGGCTTCTGGCCTGGATGACCCTGCTGGTTATCGGCGTAAAGTTCGCTTGTCGGACCGGGGTCAGCCGGGGATTGTTTCATGTCCTGTCGCTCTACATAGCCTTCGAGTTGTTTCTTCACCTCGTTTATGGCGATGAAACATTTCTTTTCTCGTTGAATTACGTGCCGGCAATGGTCCTTGTTGCTGGCTGTTCCGCGCTTTCGTCAAGGCGCGTTACGGTATTGGCGCTCGCGCTTATCTGTACGGGCCTTCTCGCATACAACAATCTTACGATGTATGTCTCTGCAACCGCCGAGCTTGCGACACATATAGCGAATCTTTCGGACAAGCCCTGACAAAAGCCGGTTTCCGATATGTGCCCCTGGCAAGACCATCCTCGGCGCAGATCAAATCAGCTCTACGGTGATTGCCCTTCGGACATGAGCATCCTGGCTGGCGGTTCAGTCGAACAAGATCGCTCAAGGGAACCCTTGCAAAACAGGAGCCATCCACAAATGACAGCACCTCGACTGTTGGTATCAGTCAGAGACATGCCTATCGATGGCTGCGACCAGATCGCCGACATTCTTCAGATTTGCCACTTGACCGGTGCTGAACTTCAGCCCCGAGAAGGCCCTTTCGATTGCGATAAGAAGCTGGATATTCGTAAGCGAATCCCATTCCTCTATGTCCTCCGCCGTCGTCTCGGGGGTGAGAACAATATCTTCGTTGTCAAACACCTCCTGAAACACGGCCGATACACGCTTCCATATCTCGTTCTCGGTCAAGAAAACTCCTCCTTTACCTCAATGAAGACCGGAAGCGGCTGAAAGTCAGCAGTTGCTCCGGTCCATGTCGTATTGCCTTCCCCGTCAACGTCCTCTTTTGAAAATCCAAGTTCACCGTAGAAACCGGCAACCAGACCATTTTTGACTGTCGGCTTGTACAGACCGCTTACTTTGGTAATGCCCCGGTGAGAGGCGGCTTGCATCACATAATTGGCCATCGCATGTTCTGCACCTCGCTTGAACACCCGACAACTCATCAGCCACAGGTCGATAAAGAGCGTGCCGCCTTCCACATGGCCCGCGACGACACTGATCAAGCCGTTGTCGCCGAACGTGTCGGACAGTCTCATATAGGCAGTTATCGCATCCGGACGCCCCACCAACGCGTCGACCTCAGTTTGGGTCATGCGGTGGGTTGTCAGATTGAACTGGTTCGTCTTGTTGATAAGCTGCGTGATCCGGTCGAGATTTTGCGCGTCGAAGGGCCTAATTGCCGCCTTCTGCTCCAATGACGCGAGATAACTATCATAATCCAGAACTTGCTCCGCAAGCTTTGCGCGGGAATGGTTCGCACGATACTGTTCTGATTTGCGTTGGTCTTCTTTTGTGATTTCGAGCGTCTGCAGCCAGCTGGACCGATCGAGCAGCAGGGGATAGTCTGACGGATCATCGCTCAGTTCCAGGACCTTCACATCAGGAACCGCCTGTCGAACCAGGGCTCGTTCTGCGGGGTTGTCATCGACAAAGACGATCGCATCGAGACCGATGTTCAATTCGGCTGCAATGGCTTGGATATTCGTAGGTTTCGGTTCCCAATTCGCCTTGAACGCGACAATATCGTCTCGTTTCAAAACCATGCCTTCGAGCTCTTCGAACGGGGCAAGCGCGTTCGCTTCTTCATTTTTGGAGCAGACAGCGAGGAGAATGCCGCGCTGCTTCAATTGCAACAGGTAGCTTTGAAAGGCCTGAAAAGCCTCGCCTTCTGCCCCACCCGGACCGATGCGGATGCCATCAACACCGTCATCTCCCACGACGCCGCCCCAAATCGTGTTGTCGAGATCGAGGACGATACATTTTGCCGTCTTGCCATAGAACGCAGCGATGATGCCTGCCGTATCGCGCACTAAAGGAACGATACAATCAAGTGAAACCGATTGCTTGGCGTGATGCCAGAACCGCGGATCGAACCAGGTTTTGAGACCATGCTGCGCGGAAAGGGCTTCGATATCGAGAGTGTGGACAAAACGCGGTGCCTTGTCGGCAAGAAGCTGGTTGATCCGGCGCACAAAATTCGTCCGGTCCCAAGGTAACTGACGGCTGAGATGACCGTTGGGTGAGGTGGTCGGAAGACGCAGGTTGCCGAGGATGATCTCGGCACCGGTGTTGTTGTGGAAGGCCTCGCAAAGCCCGAGCCATCGCCCGACGAAGCTATCGGCGCAGGCGGACACAGCCGCTTCATCGTCACCGGCGGCCGGCCACTCTGAAATGTCTGAAAGGTCCAGAAGGACCACGGCCACATTCGGACGGAAAGCCGCAGTGGTGCTGTCAGACTCCAGAAGGGCACTGACATGAGTGTTGAAGTCACAACGATGGATATCGGCCCGAAGCCCAAGACTGGCAAGTTCAGCACGGAGTGGCAGTTCCAGGAAATCTGTCGTTGCACCACTCAGCAGTGCGATGCGCAGCGGTTCCGTCCCGGTGTCGGATCGCGCATGTTCCAGACCGCGCCACTTGCGGCACAGGGACAAGTAATCAGCAATTCCGTCGGCGGAACGCAAGGATGACAAGATGGCATTGCGCGACTGTTCAGAATCAATTTCGCTGTCAGCGGCGCGCTCACCAGCTTGCTTATTCAAATTCATGCGTCCCACCAGACAAAATCTATTGACAACAGTATATTAGCACATTTGACATATTCGTCACGCCTTATTTGAAATGCGGTTCTAAGGTATTACTCATACAATATCGGTTTGAGCCATGTGAGGATGTGATCGGTCATCCGTCGGGACCCCATTGGCAATGTATGTTCAGCGTCATGGAACTCTTCATCCCTTGCGAAGGTCCGCATGTCTATGAAGGGCGTTTTCCCGATCACATCGCGTATAGCGCCAAGATAGTCCTCGTAGTCGAATGTGAACGATTCCCGCAAAATCGCCCGTTCCGGCATATTGATGACCGCGACGCTGATGTCGTTCTCTTCGAGAAATGCCATCAATCTGCGAAGGCGCATCGACGCCGCCATACGGTCACCCTTGGCATCCCACTGCACAACCTGCACAAACCAGGAGTCATCATTTGTCAGGCGGCTCGCAACCTGTTCGACTGGCCGGTTTGTGTGCCTGGAAAACTTGTACGGCGTCGTAGGGTATTCAAGCTTGAGGATGCGCCGGGCCCAAAATTCTTCCAGCCCCGCAGCATTTAGCAAGGTGGCAGTTGGCGGCCAACCCGCCAACGCACGCGCTGCCGTGGCACCCCAGATGCGTGCGGATGCGTTGAAGCGCACGGGTAGCTTGCCAACGAATTTCAGGCGTGCTGCCAAAGTATCGATACGGGATTTCGGCTGTATCTCAACACCGCCCGCATCAGTCTTGACTGTCCAACCGCTGTAAGTGTTGATCACCGTGGAAAATGGCCGATCCGATGGAATGTTGGCAAAATAGCGAACGCTCATTCCCAGCACGACAAAATCGGGCAGCGCCTCTTTCCCATAGGCGGCTTCGATGAGCTTGAGGGCGATTTCGGTGTCCTCGATCGTGCCGAGACTGATCCCTCCTTGATAGATGTGAAAGTCAGGCAAGGCGTCTCGGAACCGTTCGACCCGCAGATTTTCACGGACTTGCGATGGACCAGCCAGCATGACGACCGGCTTGTCCTGCACGGCGAATTGTGACGACAACAAGAAGCGATACCAGTCCTCTTCCTTAAAGGGAAAGGCGCCCAGGTCTCGCTCAGCGCGGATTGATATCCAAACGAGCATCACAAAGGTGAACACCCCCACAGCCACGAGTGAGATGATCGCTCCGGCAGAAAGGAGGAGTTTCCTAGAAGCCTGTGTAGACAAACTCCACCTCCGTCGCTGAAAAAGTGAAAAGAACGGCAATCATGACTGCCGCAGCGAGCAACTTGGCCGTCAAGCGAAGCTTGCTTTGGCGCATCAGACTAAACCACATCAGAAAATCCCGTTAAAAAGTGCCATCACGCTCGGCGTATCAAGCTGAAAGAACAGAAAGGCAAACGCCGTCGCATTGAGGGTGAGTGCAACCCCGATGGCCCTGCCCGGCCATGTGGCCCGAATCTGCCGAACACGCTTTTTGCCAAAGCGGCTCGTCAGCAGGTGATCCCAGACTCGGTAGACGACGAGCCAGATGCCATGCACGATGCCGAAGATGAGGAAGCCAACCGTCGTGCCGTGCCAGATACCTGAGACAAACATGGTTATCATTGCGGCGAACGCGCCAGCGGCCAGCGGAACCGTGGTCGCCATGCGCGAGCTCAGCGCCCACTTGTAGAGCGGGTTGAAAACGTAATCGGTCAACCACAACGTCAATGACCGATGCTGCCGAAGCCAGAAATCGGCTATGTTCTGGGCAATGTAAGGATGATTGAAATTCTCAGGTGGTCGCACGCCCATCAAACTGCCGATGCCGATGACGATGTCGCAATAGCCCGAGAAGTTCGCATAAAGATAGAAATAGAAACCGATGAGTTGCCCCCACAGCTCGGTCGCTGAGAGTGACAGAACATCCGTACTCGGCTGCAATGCAAATCGGTTGAGGAAAGTGCCCAGGACATAGACCTTTACCAGTCCCCAGAGGATGCGCAGACCGGCATCGAGATGCTTTTCGAAATTCATTGCGATGGCACGGCTCCGGTCGGCCCACTGGTCGCGGAAGTCCGGATAGCGCTGAATGGGACCCATCATGAACGTGGTGAAAGCGAGAAGATAGTTGGCGTATGTCAGTGGTTCGATCCGGTCGATCATTTTTGCCCTGGCATCAATCATCACGTGGAGAATGCGGAAAAGAAGGAAGCTGAGGCCAATGGTCGACAAAAACGACAAGCGCACGGTGTCAGGAAGGACCAACCCCAGGAACTCGTAGTCGCGCAGGTAAATGAAGGCCGCCACAAACAGGCCTATAACGAGTATCGCACCCTGATTGGAGCCAGACACGTAGGCCCTGGTCAGTAACCAGCCGAACAGACAGAAGAAGAACACCGAAGCAACACCGAAAGGACCCACAACCGCATAGATGAACCCGATATTGGCGGCCAGGAACCCGTATTCCCGCAAGCGCCCTCGTGTCGCGGCAACGAACAATGTGATGGCTGTCGCAAAAAGTAAGAAATCCAAAGACAGAAAAGAAATGAACATATTGCGCTATAAGCCCCCCCTAGCAAACCAGCATGCAATATTTTGATCTGACGGAACAGAATATCTGCGCTCCTGCAAAGCAACATGTTCACACGTTTCATTAAATTTTGCGACATTTTTTGTGATTCTGGGCGCCCGGCTACAGTCAATTGATGACGCGGTTCGAATTTTCACCGGCCTTACACAGGGGGCGCATCGGCAACGAGGCTTCCCCAGCAAGCACATGTATGCTATTTGAAAACGATAGCGTATGGGAGGTGTGCCGACGTGTTGGAAGTCCAGTCGCATCACTCGGTAGAGCCTGGCTCGAATCGCGGATTGGGGATTGTCTTTTCTGTCGTATTCGCGATTGTCGGGCTTTATCCACTTGTTCACGGTGGTGATATTCGCATTTGGGCGCTTGTTATTGCGGCGTTGTTTCTGATTGTTGCGCTCGTCGCTCCCGGACTCCTGACAGTGCCAAACCGGCTCTGGACAAAGTTTGGGTTGCTCCTCGGGGCGATTGTCGCGCCGATCGTGATGATGCTGGTGTTTTTCGTGGCGGTTACGCCGATCGGACTTTTCATGCGTGCAACGGGCCGCGACCTGCTAAGGCAAAAGCGTGACCCGGACGCGGAAACCTATTGGATTAAGCGTGAAGGGGAATTGAGCCCAATGCGCAATCAGTTTTAGGGTATTCACATTATGTCATTCTTATCTGAGCTTTGGGACTTCATGCGGGTGCGCCGTAAGTTCTGGCTGGCCCCGATCCTTATCCTCCTTGCTCTGTTCGGCGCGCTTATCGTGCTGTCGCAGGGCTCTGCTGTGGCGCCGTTCATCTACACGCTGTTTTAGGGTCGCAATAGATGACCGCCATTCTGGGTATTTCCGCATACTACCATGACAGCGCGGCTGCGCTGATAGTGGATGGCCGCATCATCGCAGCCGCGCAGGAAGAACGCTTTACCCGGAAGAAGCACGATCCGGGATATCCCCGCCATGCCGTCGACTACGTTCTGTCGGAAGCCAAGCTGTCTCTCGGCGAGGTCGATCACGTTGCCTTCTACGACAAGCCGTTTTTGAAATTCGAACGCTTGCTTGAGACATATGTCGGTACCGCGCCAAGGGGGCTCGGGCAGTTCCGCCGCGCCATGCCGATCTGGCTGCGCGAGAAGTTGTTCCTGAAAGACATGCTTGCGAAGGAACTGCGAAAACACGACGCGGGCTTTGAAAACGGCAAACTGCTATTTGCCGAACATCACGAAAGCCATGCGGCCAGTGCGTTCTTCCCTTCGCCATTCGAAGAAGCCGTGATCCTGACACTGGATGGGGTTGGCGAATGGGCGACCACGACCGTGGCGGTCGGGCGTGGAAACGAGATTCAGATGGAGCGGGAGATTCATTTCCCCCACTCCCTGGGGCTCCTGTACTCCGCCTTTACCTATTACACCGGGTTCAAGGTCAACAGCGGCGAATACAAACTGATGGGGCTTGCGCCCTATGGCGAACCGCGCTTCCTGAACGTAATCCTTGATAATCTGGTCGATGTGAAACCTGACGGTAGCTTCAGATTGGATCTGAGGTATTTCAACTATCTGACCGGCCTCACCATGACCAACCAGGCGTTCCATGACTTGTTCGGTGAGCCGCCACGTAATCCCGAAACCGGGCCTCTCACGCAATTCCATATGGATGTTGCGGCGTCCATTCAGTTGGCGACGGAACAGATTGTCCTGAGCATCACGCGCGCGCTTGCGAAGGAATACGGGCTGTCGTCCCTTTGTATGGCGGGCGGGGTCGCTCTGAACTGCGTCGCCAACGGCAGGGTTCTCAGGGACGGAGCTTTCAGTAATCTGTGGATTCAGCCCGCAGCCGGTGATGCCGGTGGCGCGGTGGGCGCGGCGTTGGCGGCGTGGAGCCGGGAATGTGGTGGCAAGCGCTACGTGAATGGCCACACCGATACGATGCAGGGCGCTTATCTTGGCCCCGCGTTCGGACAGGAAGAGATCGAACGGCACCTCACGAATGCGGGTGCGATCTTTGAAACGCTGGATCAGGAAACGATGATTGGCACAACGGCGGACGCACTTGCCGACGGGCTGGCCGTCGGATGGATGCAGGGGCGTATGGAGTTCGGTCCACGCGCCTTGGGCGGCCGGTCGATCCTCGGCGATCCGCGATCCGAAGCGATGCAGAAAACACTGAACCTCAAAGTGAAATACCGCGAAAGCTTCAGGCCCTTCGCGCCCTCCGTGCTACGCGAGAAGGTCGCCGACTGGTTTGAGCTGGACGAGGTCAGCCCGTACATGCTGCTTGTCGCCGATGTGGCCAAAGACAAAAGACGGGACATGACGGAGACGGAAAAAGCGCTTTTTGGCATCGAGAAGCTCAACGTCAAACGATCCGAAATCCCGGCTGTCACTCATGTCGACTATTCCGCGCGAGTTCAGACAGTCCATGCCGATACCAACCCGCTCTACCACCGGCTGATCAGCGCATTCCACGAGCGAACAGGATGCCCGGTCGTGGTCAACACCTCGTTCAATGTCCGCGGCGAGCCCATCGTCTGCACTCCCGAGGACGCCTTCCGCTGTTTTATGGGAACGGAACTCGACCTTCTCGTCATTGGCAACTCGGTCCTGTGGAAGGACAAGCAGGATCAGTCCAAGGCCGAAGACTACACGACCAAGTACGAACTCGACTGACTCGATGGTGCGGGTGCTGTCCATAAACGCTCTGCTTCTGGCAATCCTGCTGGTCCTGACAGAGGCGATGCTGACTTGGCTGGTTGCACGCGGCGAGCCTACAGGTATCGGCGCGCTGGACCGCCTCGCCCGGAAGCTCTATTGGGCGAATGTGTCTTACGTTCAATACGAACCCGACTGCGCAAAACACGACCGGGAACTTGGCTATACATTGCGGCCGGGCAAATGCAATTTTTCAAATCGCGGATTTTCGTCAGAACTCTTTGTGAATTCCGCCGGTCTTCGCGACGACGAAACGTCATTGGAGGCACCGGAAATCATTGTGCTGGGCGACAGCCACGCCATGGGCTGGGGCGTCAATGAAGGGCTGAGTTTCGCCGATTTGATCGAACTGGAAACCGGCAAAAAGACACTCAACGCAGGTGTATCCTCCTACGGTACGGCCAGAGAGTTACAGATGCTCTCCCGGCTGGATACGAGCAACATGAGCACCGTGGTCCTGCAGTATAGTGACAACGATGCATGGGAAAACCGAACGTTTCTCGCTTCCGGCACACTCAATGCAATGTCGAAAGATCACTACGAAGCCCTCGTGGCAAGCAACGCCACTGCCCGCAATGGGTTTGGCCGTTACCTGTTCACACTTGTGAACGAAATCGTCGCCCGCTTCGGGCTTGTTGATCAAGCCGACGCCGAAGTGATGCCGTTGCAGGAAATGAAAGACCCTGATGTCCTGATCGGGATATTGTCACAATGGGACTGGGGGAGCGCTCCGCCACAATTGATCCTGTTCGAAATTAACACCGGCGGCAGAGGAGGAAACTTCATGAAGGTCCTGTCGGAGTCGCCGAAACTGGACAAACTCGGATCGAAAGAACTCGATCTGACATTGTTGAATATCTCAAGCATCCTTGACCCCGAAGACTACCTTTTCCCCGACGGCCATTTGACGCCTGAAGGACATCGGAAAGTCGCCGCCGCTGTCGTGAAAGCACTAAGCCCGGAAAATTGACATTCAATTCGATGTTTAGAATGTTTGCGCGTAAAGACTTTGTTTGGATAGATATCATGCGAAAACATCTTGGCCAGTTGTTAAATAATACTTGGGCCTTCTGGGCGGTTCTCACACTGCCGATGATATGGATTATCTATAAACGCTATGTTTTTCACGTCCCCGGCGGGCACCTGTTTTACTGGACCGGTGTATTCGGTGTGTGGTTTCTGTTGATCAGCCTGGCCGTCACGCCTTTGAGACGTCTTTTCAAAGGGGCCGAATGGGTCCGGTGGCTGCAAAAGCGTCGTCGCCATATCGGGGTGGCAGCCTTTTCATATAGCGCCATACACACACTTTACTGGCTGCAGCAGGCGGGAGGGATGTTGCCAATACTTCGGAGTTTTACCGAGCCTCTCGTCCTCTTCGGTTGGATCGGTCTTTTCATCTTCACGGCTATGGCGATTACCTCCAATGATCGGTCCGTCCGCGAGTTGGGAACCACATGGAAGAAAATACAGCGTTGGGTATATCTGGCGGCTCCCCTGGCGCTTTTGCACTGGTTCATGGCAGAGGATTACCGGCTTAAGACGGTCGTCATCTACAGCAGCCTGCTTTGTTTGATCGTGGCGGTCCGTATGATGCCAAAACCTCACAAATCGTAAAAGAACTTGATATTTTTCAATAATGAAGTGGTCTTAGCAAACAGGTGAAAATGTACGAAACTTGACCTCGGATCGTTCGAATTTAGCCAAATTTACAAGTGATGTTCAGGTTGCGTATGATCGACTGACATGCGCCGATAACGGCTGACGCGGTCTGAACGCCTCTTTTCAGGGGGTCGGAGAAATTTGAATATATTGGAAACAAAGGGTCTTTCGCCTCAATGGATAAACTGACAGAGACAGCCGAACCGGTCGGCGCCTCGCTCGAGGAGGTGGCGCTACCCGATACCGCGGGCATGGAACTGAGCGTGGTCATTCCTGCCTACAACGAGGAAAACGCTGTTCGCGGAACGGTCGAGGATGTCCGCGCCCATCTTGCACCGCTTGGCATCCCCTACGAGATCATCGTGGTCGACGATGCCAGCCATGACAATACCCGCGCCGAGGCCAAGGCCAGCGGCGCGACCGTGACCTATAACGACGTCAATTCCGGGTATGGCGCCAGTCTCAAGCGTGGCGTGCGGATGGCACAGTATGACTATGTCGCGATCCTCGATGCCGACAGCACCTACCCGGCGCGCTACCTGCCCGAAATGCTGGCAATGTGCCGCGATCAGGACATGGTGGTGGGCGACCGGGGCTCAGCGATGAAGAACGTTCCGCTGATGCGCCGGCCGGCCAAGAAATTCCTGTTCGCCTTCGCGTCGTTCCTGGCCGAGCGCAAACTCAAGGATCTCAATTCCGGGCTTCGTGTTTTCCGCAAATCCGAACTGATCCCGTTTCTGCCGCTGCTGCCGCAGAATTTCTCTTTCACCACCACGATTACGCTTTGCATGAGTTCGAACGGCAAGCGGATGATCTACACGCCGATCGAATACGGAAAACGGGTGGGCAAATCCAAGATCCGGCCTGTCGATTTCCTCAACTTCATCATTCTGATCCTGCGCATCAGTACGCTCTTCAACCCGCTCAGGGTGTTCATCCCGCTGGGGCTGGCCTTCTTTGTGCTGGGCTTGCTGAAAACCATTTATGACCTGACTCAGTGGAACCTCAGCGAAACGGCGGTCTTCTCGTTCCTGGCCGCCATCATGATATGGTCGCTGGGCCTGATCGCCGACATGATCTCGCGGCTGCATCTAAGGCCCTGAGGTGACCGCTTCGCCCTCTCCTGCCTCCGCCCGGAGGCGCTGGATCATCCGGGCCGCAGGGTCCGCCGTTTTGTTGGGCGTGCTGTTCTGGCTGTTGCCGGTGGACGAGGTGATGGCCGCGCTGAAGGCGATTCCGCTCACTGTGTTCTTACTGGTGCTGGCGCTGTTTCTGGCCGCCCATGCCGGGGCCGCGCTGAAATGGTGGCTTCTGCTGGGCCGCGGGATGCCGCCCATGCTGGCAATTCGGGCCCATTACGCGGGGCTGGCCGCCAATCTGTGCCTGCCGGGGGCCGTGGGCGGCGATGCCGTGCGGGCCGGGCTCGCACAGGCCGCCATGAAAGACGGTGCGCGCGTGGTGGCCGGGGCCACCGCCGACCGGCTGATCGACATGATCGCCCTGCTGACGATCGCCTGTCTCGGTCTGGTCCTGTCCTGGAACACCGGCGCGTCAGGAGGGCTGGTGATCCAGGCCGCCGTGATCCTGGCGGCGGTGCTGGCCGGTATGCTTGCCCTGCCCCGCCTGTTGCCCCTGCCCTGGCGGATCGCCCCTTCCCTGCCCGGTCGGGCCTTTGTCGACCGCCTGGTAGCGTCGTTTGCCGCGCTTGGCCGCGATCCCGCAACCCTGATCATTGCCTTTATGTCCTCGATCGCGATCCAGCTGCTGCTGGTCGGGCTGGCCTGGGGGCTGGCGGTTGCTGCGGGCGCCGATATTGCTCCGGGATACTGGATTTTTGCCTGGCCGCTGGCCAAGATAATTGCCGTTTTGCCGGTATCCCTGAATGGGCTCGGCCTGCGCGAGGCGACCCTGGCGGCCTTGCTGGACCCGTTCGGCGCCGATCCATCCGTGATCGTCGCGGCCGGGCTGATGTGGCAAGCCGTTCTGTTCGCCGCAGGCGGGCTTGGGGCGCTGGTGCTTGCCCTGTCGGGCGGGGCCAGGGAACAGAAGGCGCGAGCCGGAGAGAAAGGGTAGCACGTGACAGATTCCTCACGGTCGGACGCAAGTTCGACCAAACCCCATATCATCATCCTGGGCGCCGGACCGGCAGGCCTGGCGGCGGCGCATGTGCTGACCCGCAACGGTCAGGCGCGGGTCAGCGTGATTGAACGCGCGGACCGGGTCGGCGGCAATTCGGGCTCTTTTCCGGTCGAAGGCGTGATCTGCGATTATGGTTCGCACCGGTTCCACCCGGCGGCCGAGCCCGAGGTTCTCGACGACGTGAAATCCCTGCTGGGCGAGGATCTGCTGCTCCGGCCGCGGCACGGGCGGATCCGGCTGGGCGGCAAGTGGATTCATTTCCCGCTGAAGCTGTCCGATGCCCTGCTGCGCCTTCCCAAACCTTTCGCCCTGTCGCTGATTGGCGATATGGTCCTGAAACCGTTCCGCAGGAAAGCCAGCGGCCCGGCCACGTTTTCCAGCGTGCTCTATGACGGGCTGGGGCCGACGATTTCGGAGAATTTCTACTTTCCCTATGTGCGCAAGCTCTGGGGGCTTGACCCTGACAAGCTGGCCGTCACCCTGGCCGAACGGCGGGTCGGCAGCGGGTCGGTCGGAAAGATCCTGATGAAGATGTTGCGCCTGATGCCGGGGCTGCGCAGCGAAACCGCAGGGCGGTTTTTCTACCCCCGCCGGGGCTTCGGGCAAATCTCGGAGGCGATGAAGGACAGGGCCGCCGCAGCCGGTGCCGAATTTCTGTTCGACACGGAAATCACCCGGATCAACCGCGACGGCAACCGGATCACCGGCCTGACGATCCGTGACGGCGAGACCGAAAAACAACTGTCCGGCGACCTGATCCTGTCAACCATTCCGTTGACCGGCCTGACCCGCCTGATCGACGAACCGCCTGCCGAGGTGGTCGAGGCCGCCCGAGGAATCCGCTTCCGGGGTATGATCCTGCTTTATCTGGTGCTGGAAACCGACCGGTTTACCGAGTTCGACGCGCATTACTTTCCCGAGCTTTCGATCCCGATCAGCCGGATGTCCGAGCCCAAGAACTACGCCGCCCGGAGCGAGCCCAAGGGCGTCACGGTGCTCTGTGCGGAACTGCCCTGCGATCCGGGTGAAAAATGGTGGGACATATCGGACGAAGAGCTGGGCCGGGAATTTACCGGCTGGCTGAACCAATTGGGGCTGCCGGTCGATGTCCCGGTGCGTCGCTGCGAAACCCGGCGGCTCAGCCATGCCTATCCGGTCTATGACATCGACTATCACGCCCGGTTCGATGTGGTGGATGACTGGCTTTTGGGTCTTGATGGAGTGTTGGTCTTTGGCCGGCAGGGGCTTTTTGCTCATGACAACACCCACCATGCCTTTGCCATGGCCTATGGCGCGGCCGAATGCATCGATTCCGCGGGGCAGGTCGATCGTGCCAGATGGGCGCGCTACCGCGAGATCTTCGCCACTCATATCGTCGAGGATTGAAAGATGCCCGCGGGCCGGATCGACATCCTGATGTACCACTCGATCTCGGACGCTTCGGGGCCCACCTCGATTGCGCCCGATGTGTTTTCCGCGCAGATGCGGGCACTGGCCGAGAGCGGCCTGCCGGTGATCACCGCCGATCAATTGACCGCCCCGCCCGGTGGGCGCTCGGTTCTCATCACCTTTGATGACGGGTTTTGCGATTTTGACGAAACCGCCTGGCCGATCCTGCGCGATCACGGGTTTGGCGCAATTGTATACCTGCCCTCGGGATGCGTGGGCGGAGCCGAGAACTGGGCCGGTAGCAACACTCCGCCGCGCCCGCTGATGGGCTGGAAGCGGATCGAAACGCTGGCCGCCGAGGGCGTCCTCTTCGGTGCTCATAGCGTCACCCACCCCGACCTCTCGGCATTGCAGCCCGAGGCGCTGGAAGACGAGGTGGTTCGTTCGGGCCGTGATATCGGCGCGCGCCTTGGCCTGCCAATCCGCCATTTCGCGCCGCCTTACGGCTCGGCCAGTGCAGCCGTGCGCCGCTGTATCGCGCAGCATTACACCACATCGGTGGGCACGC
The DNA here is from genome assembly GCF_018862045.1 of Roseovarius sp. PS-C2. Taxonomy (NCBI): domain Bacteria; kingdom Pseudomonadati; phylum Pseudomonadota; class Alphaproteobacteria; order Rhodobacterales; family Roseobacteraceae; genus Roseovarius; species Roseovarius sp. PS-C2. Next base: position 18,457 of record NZ_JAHKSQ010000011.1, on the reverse strand, counting down.
GGCTGGACGTTGCCGGACCGGGGGATGACATCCACGACCTGCCTCGGCTCGAGATGTTCTACTATACGGATATCGCCCGCTGGCGCTCCCATCTGGCTGGGCAGGGAAAACCCTATCTGATGGCCCGCAGGACATTGCGCCGCCTGCGCCAGATCGCGCGTCCGCCTATGGGTTTCGGGTCGCCATGACCTGAAAAGAACCGGCATCTTTCCCACGCAGGTGGTGAACAATTCGGCGGTCCGGCCATAACTGCCTCTGATCCGTGAACAGCGGGTCCCGGTCTGCGGCATTTTCAAAAAATTTGTTGGCTTCGACACATGTTCCATCTTATCGATTGAAAGGGCCGGTTTTTTTCCGGAAATCCGTTGATTGAATTATTTTAGCTTCAGAGTACCAGAGCGCGGCATGAATTATGAACCCTCACACCACCTTCCTGTTGGCCGGCGCATCGTTTCGCGCGAGGCGCGGGTCGCGGTTGTGGGTCTTGGCTATGTCGGGCTGCCCCTGGCCCTGACCGCACATGACGCGGGGTTCGATGTGACCGGTGTTGACCTCGATCCGGAGCGGGTCGCGCGGATCATGCAGGGGGCGCAGGTGATTTCCTATCTCGCGCCCGACCGCATTTCCGGCGCGGTTGCATCCGGGCGGTTCCGCGCCACGCAGGACAACGCGGCCCTGTCGGAGGCCGATGTCATCCTCATCTGCGTTCCCACACCTCTCACCCCGGATCAGGAACCGGACATGCGCTTTGTCAGCGCCGCCGCCAGGCAAATCGCGCCGCATCTCCGGCAGGGGCAACTGGTCGTGCTGGAAAGCAGCGTCTGGCCGGGCGCGACCAGCACCCTGGTGCGCCCGCTCCTCGAAGCCGGGGGGCTGACGGCAGGGCGCGATTTCTTCCTTGGGTTTTCTCCTGAACGCGAAGATCCCGGCAACAAGACATTCGATACCCACAACATCCCCAAGGTGGTCGGCGCGGACGATCCTCAGTCGCGCGAGCTGATCGAGGAATTCTACCGTGCTATCATCACCCGTGCGGTGCCCGTCAGCTCCTCGGCAACAGCCGAAGCGGTGAAACTGGTCGAAAACAGCTTTCGCACCGTCAATATCGCGCTGGTCAACGAATTGAAGGTCGCGCTTGACGCAATGGGAGTGGACATCTGGGAGGTGATCGACGCCGCGGCCACCAAACCCTTCGGATTCATGCCCTTCTATCCCGGCCCCGGCATCGGCGGCGCCTGCATTCCGGTGTCCCCCGCCTACCTGTCCTGGCGCGCGGCGGATGTCGGCTCGGCCACGCCGCTGATCGACCTTGCCCGTCACAGCAATGATTCCGTCCCGGCGCTTCTGGCCGCCCGGATCGCCGCCGGGTTGGTCGCGCGCACGCGAGCGACCGCGAGCGACCCTCAGACCCCGCTCACCGGGCAGCGCATCCTGCTGGTCGGAATCGCCTACAAGCGCGATGTCGAAGATACCCGCCGCAGCCCGGCGCTGGTGCTGCTTGAACAGCTGGAAAACCTGGGGGCGGAAGTCGATTATCACGACCCGTTCTTCCCGCGCCTGCCCGCTGGCGGGGAATTCCCGGCACTGGCGGGCCGGCAATCCGTGCCGCTGACCCCCGAGACCCTGGAACGCTACGCGGCCATCGCCGTCATCACCGACCATAGCGCCCCGGACTATCAGTTGATCGCATCGCATGCGGCGCTGATCTTTGACAGCCGCAACGTCTTCGCCCGACAGGGCATCACGGTAAGCGATGACAGACTGATCAAGGTCTGAACCATGCCGGACCAAGGCTGGCGCCCCCTGCCAACCTGTTTCAATCCATGTGCACTGTGCCGAGACGGGAGCCGTTGATCCTGTGTCCTGTTCAGCAAAAGAACGCTATAACGACAGGCAAGGCTTCTGCAGTTTCAGGTGGATCAGCGGAACAACGCGTAGAAACGCAAAACGTCAGAAATTGTTTCCATTTCCGCAGCAATTAGTATTGTTGGTCAAAATTGGGAAAAGCCACAGGCTTTGGGGCAAGTATGACAACTGAAGACAAACCGGGGCTCCCTGAGCTTCAGGCGGCGCGTCGCAAGGGGCGTGGGCTGTTGTTCTGGGCTTTCGTGTTTTCGATTTTCGTCAATATCCTGATGCTGACCGGCCCGCTTTACATGTTGCAGGTCTATGATCGGGTGCTGGCGTCGAAATCGGTGGAAACGCTGGTGGCCTTATCGCTGCTAGTGACGATGCTCTATGCGCTGATGGCGGTGCTGGATTATGCCCGCGGGCGGGTGATGGCGCGGATCGGGGCGCGGTTCCAGACGGCGCTGGATGCGCGTGTTTTCCGGGCGACGCTGCAACGCTCGGCCAACCCGCATGAGCGCCCGGCCTGCACCGCCGTTCTGCGCGATCTGGACGCCCTGCAAAACCTATTTGTGTCGCCGGTTCTGATTGCGGTCATGGATATTCCCTGGACGCCGCTGTTCATCGCCGCGATCTTCATTTTCCACCCTGTCCTGGGCTGGGTTGCTCTGGCCGGGGGGCTGATCATCGTGGTTCTGGCGCTGCTCAACCAGGTGGTCACCGCCTATCGCGTGCGCATGGCGCAGATCGCGACACAGCGCGCCCATGCCTTTGCCGAACAAACCCATGAGGCCAGCGAAGTCGCGCTGAGCCAGGGCATGCATGACAGCCTGCTGACCCGCTACAAGCGCCTGCGCAACCTGGCGCTGCGCGAAAGAATGAACGCCAATGACTGGACGGGCATCTTCACCTCGCTCACCAAGGCGTTCCGTCTGTTCCTGCAATCCGCGATCCTGGGCCTCGGCGCCTATTTCGTGTTGCAGGGCGAATTGACGCCCGGCTCGATGATCGCCGGGTCGATCCTGTTGGGCCGCGCCCTCGCCCCGGTCGAGCAGGCGATGGGTAACTGGCCCGTCCTGCAACGGGCGCGCGCCGGGTGGAAAACGCTGGAGCGCTTCCTGTCCGCCGTTCCGCTTCCCGACGAACGCACCGAACTGCCGGTGCCCGGTTCGTTGTTGCAGGCCAAGGGGGTCACGATCATGCCCCCCGGCGCCAGGAAACCCACCGTGCGCTCCGTCTCCTTCACGCTGGAGCCGGGCCATGCGCTTGGTATCATCGGCAAAAGCGGTTCGGGCAAATCCAGCCTTGCGCGGGTGCTGACGGGGTATTGGCCGATGGCCGCGGGCGAGGTCCGTCTTGGCGGCGCAACGCTCAATCAATACGACCCGATGCATCTGGGCCGCCATATCGGTTACCTGCCGCAAACCGTCAGCCTGTTTGCCGGAACGATCTCGGAAAACATCCGGCGCATGTCGCTGGAGTCGGATTCCAAGGGCGTGGTCGAGGCCGCCAAACAGGCCAACGCGCATGAGATGATCATGCAATTGCCCAACGGGTACGATACCTATCTCGACGGCAACGAAAACCAGCTTTCCGGCGGTCAGCGACAGCGGATCGCCCTCGCCCGTGCGCTCTATGGCGATCCCGTCCTGTTGATCCTGGACGAGCCGAACTCGATGCTGGATGCCGAAGGCTCGAACGCCCTGAACCAGACCGTCAAGCGCTTCAAGGAGCGCGGCAAGTCGGTGATCATCACCACCCACCGGCCCGCCGCCATTGCCGAATGCGACATGCTGATCGTCCTCGACAAGGGCGCGGTCGTTGCCTTCGGCCCGCGTGACGAAGTGCTGGCCAAGACGATTGCGGACCCACGCAAGCCGCGTCTGGCGACGGCACAGCCGGACAAGTCGAACAAGGTGGCGATGTGAGCGGCGCACAGATGGATGAAGACCCGAAATGGAAAGGGACCTTGCCCCTGACTGCCGGTATTCTGGCGCTGGTCGCGCTGGTGGGGGGGCTGGGCCTGTGGGCGGTTCGGGCCGAACTGTCGGGCGCGGTGGTCGCGCCGGGGCAGGTCAAGGTCGAAACCAACCGTCAGGCGGTGCAACATCCCGAAGGCGGTGTCGTGGGGGATTTGCTAGTCAAGGACAGCGATCGCGTGGACGAGGGCGACATCCTGATCCAGCTTGACGGTCGCCGCCCCAAATCCGAGCTGAGCATCGTCGAGGCCCAGTTGCGCGAACTCGCGGCGCGCAAGGCCCGCCTTCAGGCCGAACGCGACAATGCCGAAGAAATCGCCTTTGATCCCGCTCTGGTCGCTCTGGCCGCCTCCCGGCCCGAGGTCGGCAAGCTGTTGCAGGGCGAACGCACGCTGTTCCAGTCGCGCAATGAATCGCTTGAGCAGGAGATCAGCCTGCTCAACGAACAGAACCAGCAGATCGAGGACCGGATCGCCGGGCTGCAGGCGCAGCTCGATGCGCTGAACGAACAGGCCAGCCTGACTCAGGACGATCTGGATTCCGAACAGCAACTGCTGGATCAGAATCTCACACGCGCCTCGCGGGTCAGCGAACTGATGCGCGAACTGGCCGGGCTGAAAGGCCAGATCGGGCGGCTCGAGGCCGAGTCGGCCGAATTGCGCGGCCAGAAAACCAGCAACGGGATCGCCTTGCTGCAGCTTGAAACGCAGCGCCGGGAAAATGCGGTGTCGCTCCTGCGGGATCTGGAATTTCGCGAAATCGAACTGTCAGAGCGCCGGTTGAGCCTGCAGGACACCATCTCCCGGCTGGACATCCGCGCGCCGGTTGGCGGGATCGTCTATGGCCTTCAGGTCTTCGGTGCGCAATCGGTCGTGCAGGCGGCGCAGCCCCTGATGTATATCGTTCCGCAGGATCAGCCCCTGGTCGTCTCCGCACGGGTCGACACCATCAATATCGACGAAGTCTATGCGGGACAGGAGGCCTCGCTGCAATTCTCGGCCTTCGATCAGCGCGAAATCCCCGAACTCAAGGGCGCGGTGCGCAGCCTCTCGGCCGATGTGCTGCGTGACGAGGCGACGGGCGAAGCCTATTACTCGGTCGAGATCGTCCCCGACAGCTCTGAAATCACCAAACTGCAAGGCCAGACGCTCTTGCCGGGGATGCCGGTGCAGTCCTTCATCCAGACCGGCGCACGCTCGCCCCTTACATACCTGATCGAACCGATGGCCAGCTTTTTCCACCGCGCATTCCGCGAATAGGGCTGCCAAAGCCGGCTGACGCAAATGCGCAACAGTCTTTGCCAACCTGTGCAAACCTCACAAGGCCGTGGAAAAATTGCCGAATTTCTGTTAACTTTTCCCGAAGGACCGTAAAAAGATACGCAAAAATGCGTGCGATAAGGTCCGCGAGGCAGAGAACGAGCAGACACCATGCGTATTTTATATTGCGCGTGCGCGGGATTGATTTTGTCGGCATGCACTGTCGGCCCCACGTACCAGCCGCCAGAAATGGACCTTCCCGACCGCTATTCGCTGTTGGCGCCGGTCAGCAAGGCCAGCCGCGCCGATCTGCACTGGTGGCTGGATTTCAACGACCCGGTCCTGACCCGTCTGGTCGATACCGGAATGCAGGACAATCTGAGCGTCGCCGAGGCCCGAGAGAGGGTTCGCGAGGCCGAGGCCGTCCTGCGCCGCGACAGCGTTGCCGTGACCGGCGACCTCACCGCCAGCGCGCGCAGCAACTCCAACAGCCCCGATACCGCCTCGGGCGAGCTTGAGGCGAATTTCGGTCTGGCCGGGCGCACGCAATGGGCCAGCCGCGCCGCACGCCAACGGCTTGAGGCCGCGCAACTGGGTGAAACCGAGGCCCGCCGCCTGCTTTTGTCGGAACTGGGAACGGCCTATGTCCAGATGCGTTTCCTGCAGCGCAGCCTCGAAACCCGGCAACAGGATCTGACCTCGCGGCGGCGCACCCTGCGCGACATGCGCACCATGCTCGACGCAGGCGCGGCGACCCAGCTCGATGTGCTGCGCGCCCGTGCGCTGGTCTCTGAAACACAAACCGAAGTGCCCGATATCCAGGCCGGGATCGTCGCACAGCGCAACCGTATTTCAACCCTTCTGGGGCAGCCGGTGGGACAGCTTGGGGTCGATCTGGGCTATCAGGGCCGCCAGCCGCTTCCGCGTGGCGGGGGCGATGCCAGCGTGCCCGCCGATCTGCTGCGCGCCCGTCCCGATATTCGCATGGCCGAACGGCGCTATGCCGCTGCGGTGTCCGATCTGGGCGTCGCCGAAGCCTCGCGCTATCCCAGTTTGAACCTCAGCGGCCTAGTGACCGCACCCCTGAAAAGCGGGTCATGGAACGAAGGTATCGTGGCGGGACTGACCATGCCGGTCTTTACCCAACCGGCGCTGGCAGCTTCGGCCGATGCGGCTGAATCGCGGGCGCAACAGGCTTATCTGCAATGGCGTCAGAACGTCCTGACGGCGGTGGAAGAGGTCGAGAATGCCCTCGCCCAATTACAGGCGGCACGCGATGCCGTCGGCTCGACCCGCGAACTCGTCTCACTGAACCAGCGCTCGCTCGATCTGTCGCGCCGCCTGATATCCGATGGTGGCGATGCAACCGTGCTCGACGTGATCGACCGGGAACGCTCCCTGTCATCCGCGCGCGCCAGACAGGCGGGCGCGCTGCGCGACCTGTCGCTGGCCTATATCGACCTGCGCGTGGCTCTTGGCATCGGGCACGAGGAAATGAGCCGCGATCGCTTGTCCGCCGACGCCGGACAGGTCAGCCGCGCAGCGGTAACGACAGCGGCAATGGGTGTGGTCGCCGAATAAGGGCCTCAGCCCTCTGATGCGCCCATCCGGGGCGTCATGAACACAGCCATGACCGCCCCGGCCAGAAACCCGCCAAGATGGGTTTCCCAAGCCACCGCGCCATCCGTGCCGACATACATCACCACGTTCAGCAGGATCAGAACCCCCACCGGCCAGGCAAAGTTGACAGCCGTCAACAGGATGCCAGCCCCCTGCCTGACGGTCAGAACCACGTTCCAGACGATCAGCGCCCCCGCCAGCCCGAACAGCGATCCCGAGGCCCCCACCATCGGGCGAAACCCGCTGGAGGCCAGCAGCGCAAACACCACCCCGCCCAGGATCGCAGAGGTGGCATAGATCGCCATGAACCGCCATGGCCCGACGCGGTAGATCACGGCATTACCCAGGGAAACCAGGGTGATCATGTTCACGACCAGATGCACCAGCCCGCCATGCAGGAACGCGTAGCTGAGAAACATCAATACTGGCTGCGCCTCGTAGTTCGGATGCCGGCCTGCCAACAGGTCAGGCCAGAACGCCCCGAACTGATAGGCCAGCGCCCGCCAATGCGCTGTCCCGACCAGCCCCCAATCCGCCGCCTGCAAGATCAGCTCGATCGCCGCGCAAGGCAGGACCAGCAGAACAAGGGCAAGCGGCAGGAGGCCCGGATAAGACTGGCTATGCGACATGGCCCCCGATTCTCAGATCCTGCGTGCGATGGCACGATCCATACAGGCGCGCGGGCGAAAGATCATTGGAAAATAGTAAGTTCGCGCCCGATGCGAACAAAAACCGCGCAGGATCAGCAACCCGGCGTATCTGCCTTTCATCGTGGCGGAAATGTGGCGCTCAAGCGGCAGCGATAAGGCAAAAATGCACGTTAAACACGAAGTCGCCATTGTTTTTATTGAATTTGCCCACATTTGTCGTCTTTTATGTAACACGTATAGCGGTATACCCTCAGCTATACGTTCGTCACGGAGGCTGCCAATATGCTCGCATTTGTTCTTGTCGCCATGTTCGCTGGAATGATGACAAGTATTGCCACCCTGATGCTCGGGTCGTCGATCTGGGCAGCGCTGGCCCTCTATATGGTCAGCGGAACCGGGATTTTGCTTCTGGTTCTGGTGAGGGCATTCATCTGCAACATTGTGAGTGACCTGCGCGGTGCCGGCCACAGCCCCGTAAACGTCAGCGAAAGCAACTGAAGCTCCATTACCGGCAGATATCAGGCTGGGACGCCATGCGCGACTCTTGCGGGCTTTTGCATCCGGCAAGCGCGATACGTGCCGCGCCGTGGGGCATTTTCAAGATTCAGAACAAACCAAGGCCGCCTGGAGCATACGCCTCAGACGGCCTTGGCTTAACCACACAGTGAGTGGTGTCAACAACCTGTTGCGCGCAGGACAACGCCGATTGTTTGCCCCAGCACCTTCAGATCGGTGCCAAGGCTCATGTCATTGTAGTACTGAGCATCGAAAGAGGCGCGGTCCGCGAACGATGATTTGTTGCGATCCGAAATCTGCCAGTATCCGGTAACGCCGGGACGCATGTCGAAATAGGCGACACCAGGATACATCTGGCGTTGATCGAGCATCATCGGGCGCGGGCCGACCAGGCTCATGTCGCCGATGACGACGTTCCAGAGTTGCGGCAATTCGTCCATCGAGCTTTTGCGCAACGCACAGCCAAGCCGCGTGGTGCGCGGGTCATGGGCCAGTTTCTGTTTGTTACTCCATTCGGCGTGCGCTTCGGGGTTGGACTCCAGATACTGCTGAAGCCGCGTATCCGCGTCATGCACCATGCTGCGCAATTTCCACATGCGGAATGCGCGGCCATTTCTGCCGATACGCTTTTGCGAATAGAATGGATTGTGACCATCCAGCGCCACGAGGATCGCCAGAAACAGGACGACCGGAACCACGATGGGCGCCAACATGAGAACGAAAATCAGGTCGAGAACGCGTTTGAAAATACGGCTGTACATACTGAAGGAACGATGGGTTCCCCGGCCCGAAATCACGATACGCGGATGAGCGGGGATAGCGTTGAAATTCTTACCAATATCTTTGTCTTGTATCGTCATAATAATAACCAATCCCTGAATATCCCCGGCATCGGAACCTAAAATTCACTCACAAAAACCAACGACTGGCGTAAAAACTTGCCAGGGGACGATCTCATTTTACTGCTCGGGATTAACAGTTTTTTATATAGGCTTTAGGCCACTTATTTTGAATTAGCTCAAAGCTAACATTGTGAAATCAGTTAATCAAAGGTTAATGCATGAAATACATGCACAGGCGGAAATATAATCCGCCATCACAACTTTGAGTAGCCTTATCGTTCACAACCTGAAACAAAACTCACCCTGCCTGCCGATTGTGTTCTAAATAAGGCGCGCAATTCGGACCCTTCTGCGCAGTCCAGAGAGCAGGGGCGCGAATCAACCCGGTTTACGGTGGCCTGCGCCCCGTGACATGAAATCACCTTAGTGCCGTCGCCATGTCGTCAAAGGTGTCGCTTACTCCCCAGGATCGGACACACCCTGCGTGAGGCACGGCATATCCGTGCCTTGGGCTTTCGAGGTGCGGAAAGGATGATCAGGACCCCATGTTACCGGAGAACCTATTCACCCTGTGGCGCAAACGGGCCGGCAAGTCGCTCCAAAACTCGGAGACACAAGCCGGGGGGCGTGTTGTAGCATTCAAAGAGAACAGGAAGAGCCCGGAACCGGCGCCATCCGGCGAACTTCGCGGTGACCCTCCCGTTTTTCAAAGCGCCCAGACCGACAAGGCGCCCCTGCCCGAAAATGCGGCAAGTTCAGAGAGACCGACCGTCAAGACCTTGGCAGTCAAGGGCAAATCGTCAAAACTTATCCTTAAAGCGGTGGATGAGATTCGTGATTCAAGTTACATCAACCCCATGAGCGGTACGCTGAACATATACACACGGCATTTCGGACTGAATGCACGTCCATTCACTTTGGTGCCGGACCCCGATTTCCTGTTCTGGTCGCCGGCACACGTCCGGGCGTTTACCATGCTGGAGTACGGTACGCTGACCGGATCGCCGATCACCCTGATCACCGGCGAGGTCGGCGCAGGCAAGACCACGCTGCTGCACAAGTTCCTCAAGAGGATTGGCGAGGATGTAACGGTTGGCCTGGTTTCGAACGCGCATGGATCACGGGGGGAGTTGCTGCGTTGGGCGCTGATGGCGCTGGACCAGCCCGCCGATCGCGACGCCACCTATGTGGATCTGTTCGACACCTTTCAGAAATACCTGATTTCGGAATACGCCCGAGGTCACAGGGTGGTCCTGATTTTCGACGAGGCGCAGAACCTGAGCATCGAGTCGCTCGAAGAACTGCGGATGTTCACCAATATCAACTCCAACAAGGACGAGCTGTTGCAGCTTGTGCTTGTCGGTCAGCCGGAACTGCGCGACATCATCCATCGCCCCGAACTACGGCAATTCGCACAGCGAATCGCAGCCAGCTTTCACCTGAGCGCGATGGATGAACGCACGGTGACGGCCTATATCGGGCACCGGCTGCGCGTGGCGGGGGCCCGCAAGAACCTTTTTGCCGAGGCCGCCTGCCGCCTCATTTACGAACAGACCGGGGGTGTCCCCCGTCTGGTGAACCAGCTTTGCGACCTTTCGATGGTCTATGCGTTTTCGAAGAACCAGAAAACGGTCACCCTGGCGACCGTTGAAGACGTTCTGGCCGATGGTGCGTTCTTCGCAGCGGGCGCGTTCCCGCAAGAGCCGGTCACCTAGCGCGAAACGCCTGAAGCTGCTGTATATCGACGTCGGGACAGGCCTCCTGCCCGCTTGGCGCGGGCCCGTACGCGGTGTCGAAAATCATCCTTGAAACATCGAAAATACGGGGCGCATGTCGGAACGGGTCTTGTGCCCGGCCCTGTCCTCACCACAAGATTGTGAATAAGTCCTTGTCAGAATCGGAAAATCCGGTCATTTAATTACGGTAACAAACGAATAAAACGCGATTTTCCGTAACAAACGGAAAACGGATGAGGACAGAATGGCAGTGGATCAGACCCGCATCGACGCGCTGATCGGAGATCATGCAAGCAAGCTTTCCGAGCGGCTGCAGGCGCATCGCGCCCAGCTTTTTCCGCCCAATGCGCGCAAGGAATTGCGCCGCTTCACTTCGGGCGAGGCGGCCGACCTTCTGGGCGTGAACGACGCCTATCTGCGCAAGCTCCATCTCGACGGCAAGGGCCCCTCCCCCGAGGTGCGCGGCAACGGGCGGCGCTATTATTCCACCGCAGATATCCAGGCCCTGCGCGAGTTTCTCGAAGACGGCGCCAAAAGCCCCGGCACCTACCTGCCGGGCCGGCGCGAGGGCGATCACCTTCAGGTCATCACCGTGATCAACTTCAAGGGCGGGTCGGGCAAAACCACCACCTCGGCCCATCTGGCGCAGAAACTGGCGCTCGATGGCTACAAGGTGCTTGGTGTCGATCTGGACCCGCAGGCCAGTTTCTCGGCGCTGCACGGCTATCAACCGGAATTCGACCTGCTGGATGGCGGCACGCTCTACGATGCGATCCGCTATGAGGACCCCGTGCCGCTGCGCGAGGTGATCCAGAAGACCTATTTCACCAATCTCGACATCGTGCCGGGCAATCTGGATCTGATGGAATTCGAGCACGACACCCCCCGCGCGCTGGCGCAACGGGATGGTAACCTTTTCTTCACCAGAGTCGGCGCCGTTCTGGCCGAGGTCGAAGGGGAGTATGACGTGGTCGTGATAGATTGCCCGCCGCAGCTGGGGTTCCTGACCATGTCGGCCCTGTCCGCGGCCACCGCCGTTCTGGTCACGGTGCATCCCCAGATGCTCGACGTGATGTCGATGTGCCAGTTCCTTCTGATGACCTCCAACCTGCTGGGCGTGGTGTCCGAGGCCGGGGGCGATATGTCCTATGACTGGCTGCGCTATGTCATCACCCGCTACGAACCCGGCGACGGGCCGCAGAACCAGATGGTCAGCTTCATGCGCTCGATGTTCGGGGAACACGTCCTGAACCACCCGGTGCTGAAATCCACCGCGATTTCCGATGCCGGGATCACCAAGCAGACGCTTTACGAGGTCGAGAAAAGCCAGTTCACCCGTTCCACCTATGAGCGGGCGATGGAATCCCTCAATGCCGTCAACGGCGAGATCGAGGGCCTCATTCAGCAGGCATGGGGGCGCTAACCATGGCACGCAAGAATCTTCTCAAGGGATTGATGGAAGAGGCCACCAGGGCCCCTGCCCCGTCCGAGCCTGCCGAGTCCGGCGAAGACACCCGCGTCGATCCCGCCCGCCCGCGCTACAAGGGTGGCGCCATCGGCGCTGTCAGCCAGTCCATCGCCGAACTCAAAAGCCGGTCGGTCATCGAGATCGACCCGCATCAGATCGACGCCGGAGGGCTGACCGACCGGCTCGATGACGATGACGGCGATCATCAGGCGCTGGTCGAGTCGATCCGCGAAAGCGGTCAGCAGGTGCCGGTTCTGGTGCGCCCCCACCCCGGCGACGAGGGCCGCTATCAGATCGTCTATGGCCGCCGTCGGGTTCTGGCGCTGCGCGACATCGGCCAACCGGTCAAGGCGCTGGTGCGCGATCTGGACGATCGGGAATTGGTGCTGGCTCAGGGGCAGGAAAACGCCGCCCGCAAGGATCTGAGCTTTATCGAAAAGGCCAATTTCGCCAGACAGATGCGAGATTTGGAATATGATCGCAAGGCGATCTGTGCCGCCCTGCATGTGGACAAGACCGTGATCAGCCGCATGTTGTCGGTGATCGACCGCATCCCGATCGACGTGATAGAGGCCATCGGCGCCGCCCCGTCCGTCGGGCGGGATCGCTGGATCGCCCTGGCCGAGCTTCTGGATGGTGAAAACGGCGCCACCCCGGACGAGGCCGTGGCCCTCGTCAACCTGTCCGGCCCCGCCGACAGCTCCGACAAGCGGTTCGAGGCGCTGATCAAGGCGCTCACCCTGCCCCGCCGCCGCGCGCAGGAGGATCGCCCGAAACCCGAGAAAAGCAAGCTCAGGGGGGCCGACGGCGCCCCCATCGGCCATGCCACCCACAAGGAAAACGCCACCGTCCTGACCCTGCCCCACGATACGGCGGACGGGTTCGACAAATGGCTGATCGACCATCTTTCAGATATTCACCGTGACTGGCTGAACCGTCGCGGGGAATAGCCGTTTTACGGCTTCAACGAGGACCAGAGCAGAAAAAAGACAAGGAGGCACGAAAGGACAGGACGAAAAGGAAAGAGCCCCCCGAGAAAACTTCCCGAGAGGCCCTTGGTTCGTGATTAAGCACCTCTGAATCTAAGGTCTCAGGTTGGCGGCTGTCAACTGGCGTCGGACTCCGGCGGGCGAAAAAGTTTTGTCTCGTGATAAGCTATGGACGTTTTGACAACGACGCCCTTTGGGCAGCGGCCGGTTTCGGCTGCTTTGATGAAACATGCGCAGGCCGCTCAGGCGCAGCCCGCCATTCCCCATATCAACAAATGGGAACTGTTCCGCGAACTCTGCACTGCCAAGGCCGCCTTCGGCGTGTCCGACCGCGATCTGACGGTGTTGAACGCGCTTCTGTCCTTTCACCAGGAAACCAGCCTGTCGGACAATGACATGCTGATCGTCTTTCCCTCGAACGCCGCCCTGGGCGAACGGGCGCACGGCATGGCCGAAAGCACCCTGCGCCGGCATCTGGCCGTTCTGGTGGAGTCGGGTCTGATCCTGCGTCACGACAGCCCCAACGGCAAACGCTACGCCGTGCGCGGCGCCGATGGCGACCTGTCGCGCGCTTTCGGCTTCGATCTGCGCCCACTGCTGGTCAAGGCCGAGCAGATCACCACAGCCGCCGCCGAGACCCGCGCCGCGGCCGAGCGCCTGCGCCGGATGCGCGAAGAACTGACCCTGATGAAGCGCGATGCGATCAAGCTGGTGGCCTACGGGCAGGACAATGCCCCTCACAGCGCCTGGGAGGCCCTCCAGAGCCGCCTTCTGACCGTTCACAAGGCTATGCGCCGCAAACTCCCCCTGGACGATCTCCAGAGCCTCCTGGCAGAACTACGCGACGTGCTGGCTGAAACGCAACGCCGTTTGGCCACTGAGTCAGAAGAAATGAGCGGCAGTGACAGTGAAACTGAGCGTCACCATCATAATTCAAATAAAGACTCTCATGAATCTGAACTTTGCCATGAAAATGGCCAAGGCGGCGGGGGTAGCGCTCCTGATCCAGATGTCGAACCTGCTGAAACGGAGTCTAAAAAGCAGGTAAACCTGCCGCTCGCTCTGGTCACCAAGGCTTGCCCCGATTTGCAGCCCTACATGCAGGATGAAATCCGGACATGGCATCAGTTGATCGAAGGGGCCGCTTTCGTTCGTGGCATGATGGGCATCAGCCCCGACGCCTGGCTCGAAGCGCAACGTGCGATGGGGCCGGAAAACGCTGCGATCACCGTGGCCTGCATCCTGCAACGTGTCTCCGAGATCAACAGCCCCGGCGGGTATCTCAGGGCCCTGTCGCGCAAAGCGCAGGATGGCGGTTTCTCACCCGGTCCGATGGTTATGGCGTTGCTCAACACCGGGGCTACGTAAGGCGATTATTGCAATGTTAGAGCCGTATTCGGCTGATCGGTTGGCTGTGATGGCGATTGTTGACAGCTGTCAACTCTTGGGCTGGAGGGTGTCTTCCAGGGCAAAAGTTGACAGCTGTCAACTCACCGCCCTGCCCTGCCCGTCAGGTCGACAGGAACCGCACATGCCCCGGCTCGATGATCGCCGCCGTCAGACGGCCCGTCTGGAACGCCCCGGTATCAATCCCGATCCGCCCATCGCGGAATTCCGGGGCCGTGCGGATGAAGTGCCCGTGAACGACCCACAGATCGTCCTTTCGGGGTGTCGAGAACAATTTGGAATGACCCCACAGCAATCCATGCCCCCTACGCGGCTCGATTGGCCGTGTGGGATTGCCCCCGGCATGGCTGGCCACGATATTCCCGTTCCGCCAGATCAAAGGGCGACGGGCGATCCAGTCCAGCAGTTCCCCCCCTGCCCTGTCGCGCAACGCAGCGCTCAGTTGTTCGGCGCTGCTCCCGTCGTCCGGGTCGATCCCGAAACTGCGCAAGGTCTCCCGCCCGCCATTGCGCGACCAGAGCGGCCATTTGCTGTCGGGAAGCTGCAGGAATTCGATCATCATCGCCTCGTGATTGCCCATCAGGCAAACCACCTCGCCGGGCCCCCTGCCCTGTTCGAGTTCCAGCAGCCGGCGCAAAACCTGCGCGCTGTCAGGCCCGCGGTCGACATAGTCGCCAAGACAAACCACAGGCAAACCCGGCGCTTCGGTCTCGAGCTTGTCCAGAAGCGTCTCAAGCAGATCGTCATGGCCGTGAATATCACCAATGGCGGCAAAGCTGTGGTCCGGGGCAATCGGCGCCGAGAAGCGAGACCGCCGTTTTCCCAGCCGGGTTATGAAATCCTGAATCATCGCCATGACTACAGCTTTAAGGTGTTTGAGGACTTCGGCAAGGGGTGGCGTGTTATTTGCGCGCCGTTAACAGACCGTGCGGGAGTTCATGGCGTTTGCGGCACCAAGGGAAACGCGACAGCCATCGACGCCGCGAAAAGCCTGATGCGTGTCACAACCCCGCCGCCTTGGTCAGGTTTACGCGGAACCGATCCCGCCTGCGTTGATAGCGGCGGGTCATTTCGGCGGAGGCGTGGCCGAGGTGTTTCTGGACATAGCGTTCGTCGACCTCGGCGGAACTGGCGAGACCGGCGCGGAGGGAATGGCCGGAGAACAGCCGCAAGCGGTCTTTCTCGGGGAGGTCGGCGCGGATGCCGGCGGCGAGGACGGTTTGCTTGATCAGGCGGGCGACGTGTTTGTCGTTGAGGCGGGTTTCCAGGGCGCGTTTGCCATCGCGGGAGGTGCGCACAAAAACCGGGCCGAAGTCGATCCTGGCGAAGTGCAGCCATTGTTCGAGCGCGTGAACCGGGCAGGTCTGATCGGTTGATCCGCGGCCGATCTCGACCTCGCGCCAGCCGGTTTTGGCATTGAGCGTGAGCAGGGCGCCACCCTCGAATATCCCGATCCAGCCGCCGGAGTCGGGCGTGTCGTCCTTGCCGACATCGAGGCTGACGATCTCGGAGCGCCGCAGGCCCCCGGCATAGCCGATCAGCAGGATCGCGCGATCCCGCAGGCCCCGCAGATCGTGGGGCAGGGTGGCCAGCATGGCGAGGATGTCCTCGGCGCCGATGGCTTCTTTCTGCACGGGGGGGCGGGCGTGTTTGCGCTTGATCCCGGCCAGCACGGTGGCGATATGGCGGTTCTTACGGTCGAGCGTCAGGCCGCGCTGCGCGTAATTCCAGACGAGGCCGGAGAGGCGGCGCTCGATGGTCGAGACCGAGAGGGCAGGGGCGTTGCCGCCCGGTGCGGCCAGGTCCGCAAGGTAAAGCCCGATCATTTCCGGCGAGGGGGGCAGGGGATCGGTGCCCTTCAGACGGCACCAGCGGGTGAAATGCGCCCAGTCCCTTGCATAGGCTTTCAGCGTGTTTTCGGAAGCGGCGGCGCGGGCATAGTCGCGCGCGGTGTCCACCAGCCGATCCAGCGTGCCCGACCCGGCGACATGGGAGGGCAGGGCGATGTCGTCAGCCTCCTCTTGTTTTGGGGAGGCGTGAGGATTATACTCCTTTGACATGCGTATTCTCCGGGAGGCTTCTATGGGGCGAGTCAAGGTCAATCTGACGCTGGACGCGGACGTGGTGGAAACGGCCCGGTCGCTGGGGCTGAACATGTCGCGCCTTGCGGAAGCGGCGATTTCCGAGGCCGCCAAGGTGGAACGCAACCGGCGCTGGCGCGAGGAAAACAGCGCGGCGATCAGCGCCTATGCCGACGAGGTGGCGCAAGAGGGCCTGCCCCTTGCGCGGTACAGAAGTTTCTGAGGCGCGGCCCTGATGGCGCAATTCGATCTTTACCGGCTGAGCGGCGGGCAGCTTGTGGTTGACCTGCAAACCGATCTGATCGGGATCGAGGCGTCGCGCGTGGTGGCCCCATTGCGCGAGGTTGGCCGATACGCGGCCTTTCCGGGGCTGACGCCGACGGTCGATTTCGACGGGGCAGAGTGGATCGTACGGGTTCAGGAACTGGCCGCCGTTCCGGGGGCGGAGTTGCGCGACGTCGTCGGCTCGTTGTCCGGGCATCGGGATGCGTTGACGCGCGCGCTGGATATCCTGATCGACGGGGTGTGAGGGGGAGCGGGTGAAAGCGCGCCGATCTCTCTGGTCGATCTGAGCCGCGGTGAACATATCAGACGGGGCTGAAGCTGATTTCCCGGTCCTTGGCGGCATCTTTTCCCTGATATCCTGCGCAAAATGGGGCTGTGATGTAGCCTAATCCATTTACGTCCGATAAGGCAATATTATTGGACATAATTAGGAGCGCCAAGGTGGGGCGGTTTGCGCATCATATTGTGGACGAAAGCGCCGTGAGAGACTAGTGTTGTGGCATGACATACCAATCGGCCACGATCTCCGACGACCTAAACATCCTACCGCAGCTGCCGGGCTGGGTCACGTCCCGGTGTGCCGAAACCCTTGAAACTGTGGCCTTTCGGTCAGGGGCCGCGCTGATGGTGCTCGACCAATTGATCGGCGATCCCAGGTATGGCGTACCGGTGAAACTGCTGGCCAACCGGCTGGCGCTCAGTGCCGCGACGGCGACCTCGAAATTGGAAGGGCGGCTGGCGCGGGAGGCCGATATTCGCGACGCCTGGCACCTGACGCCGCCGGGCGAGGCGAGGGGGCCGGATGGCGATCTGCTGGCGTTCTGGCGCGAGGCTGTGCGGTGCCGTTCCGGTGGGGTCGGTGACATCGCCGACTTGATTGGTGCGGAGTTCGCGGGCGACGTGAGTGTCTGGCTGAACGCCGGGCAAGAACGCGCCCGGACTCATGGGCCTCTGGCGGGCTGCGGGGCTGTCCTGCGTGCCGTGCTCGATGTCGACGATCGGGCGGAGCGGGTTGCCTGCTTGCTGTCCGATATCGTCCTGGCGCGGGCGCTGAACTGGAAGGTGGTGCTGCCGGTTACGGCGCAGCGGCTCAGCAAGGGGATGCTGCGCGATCTGACAACGAGCGGGCAGGGGGCCGAACTGGCGGTTCAGGCGCGTTTCCTCGAATCCATCGAGGACGCGATCCGGCAGGCGCGGGACTTGGCGCGCCGGGCCGAGGCACTTCGCACCGTGGCCCCGAAGCTGCGAGCAAAAGGATCGGAAGCCGCTGTCGATTTGTTCCTGACCGAGGATGCCGTGGCGCCGGCCTCGATGCTGTCGCCGCGCATCCGCGGAACGTCGATTCCGATGACGGATCGTGCCGCGCGCCGCTTTTGCGAACGGTTGGTCGAACTGGGCGTGGCGAGGGAGCTGACCGGGCGGGCGACGTTCCGGCTCTACGGGATTGGATCATGACAACAGCGACCCGGAAACGGAAACCGGCGGATGAGGGCGGCGCCGTCTTTGACCGGGAGCTGAACGACCTGCCGCCGGAGTTGCGCTGGCGCGAATGGATGGGGCGGATCGAGGCGGTGCTGTTTGCCAGCGCCGCGCCGGTCGGGCGCGAGGATCTGGCGCGGGTGGTGGGGCAGGGGGCCTCGGTCGAGGTGCTGATCGAGGATATTCAGGCCGAGTTGGGAGGCCGCCCCTATGAACTCGCGCTGGTGGCGGGTGGCTGGATGTTCCGGACGCGACCGCAGTTCGCCGAGGCGATCAAGGCGGCGACCGATCTCGGCGA
>NZ_JAHKSQ010000010.1:0-128318 GCF_018862045.1 Roseovarius sp. PS-C2 | reverse complement strand
GCGTCTGGCGGTTGTTCCCCCCCGCCACACCCGGCCCGATCTGCGCCATCTCCATCAGGCTGTCCCACAGCCTGTCTCCGTTCACTCGAAGATTCTCACCCGCTGACGACATCTCATTCTCTCCCTGTTTTCGCTTTGCTGCATTGGCCTCTTGTTGGGCCTGTGATCGTGCGTCGTCATGGGATGCGCATCGGTGCGGCAAGTCAAACGCAAATGGATCGCACCATACGTTGACCAATCGGTCAAGAAATTTCTGGCCCCCGGAATCCCACTTTGCCATGATCGCACAGGATGCAGGCAAATCCCAGAACCGGGCCAATCACTCTGTCCGAATGGATGGTCTTTCTTTGAGCCCGAAAATGACGCATATCTGGGGATGTGCCCCTCGGAGACTCTGTATGAGTGACGCGACACCCGCCAAGAAACCCACGCGCATCCAGTTGCGCAACCGAACGCGCATTCTCGATGCCGCGCTCGAAATCTTTTCGCAGCACGGCTACCGGGGGGCGACGCTGGATCAGATCGCGGCTGCGTCGGGCCTGTCCAAGCCCAATATCCTGTATTACTTCGATGGCAAGGAAGACATCCACGTCACCCTGCTCAACCAGTTGATGGACGCCTGGCTCGCCCCCCTGCGCGAGATCGACCCCGATGGCGCTCCGCTGGAGGAAATCCTGCGCTATGTTCACCGCAAACTGGAGATGAGCCGCGAATTCCCGCGTGAAAGCCGCCTGTTCGCCAATGAGATCCTGCAAGGCGCACCGCGTATCGCGCCGCATCTGGAAAGCGGGCTGAAACCTCTCGTGGATGAAACCGCCACGCTGATTTCCGGCTGGATCGCCGAAGGAAAGCTGGCCCCGGTCGATCCCCGGCACCTGCTGTTTTCGATCTGGGCGACAACCCAGCACTATGCCGATTTCGACGCGCAGGTCCGCGTGCTGATGGAGGATCGTCCGGTGCATGAAGGCGCCGGGCAGTATCTCGACACGCTCTATCGGCGGCTTTTGAAACCCTGATCCGGGGCATCGGCGCGGGCGCTGCGCCGCCAAATGCCGCCCGCGTGTCATTTTCTGACGGTTGCAGGCTGTATCCCCGTCAGCAGTGCCTTATGTTCTGCCGAGATGAACGCCAGAGCATGAGGATTCCCCATGTCGCAAGACCCCCTTGTCGTCTTTACCCCGTCCGGCAAACGAGGCCGGTTTCCCAAGGGCACCCCGGTCCTGACCGCCGCCCGGCAGTTGGGGGTGGACCTCGATTCGGTCTGCGGCGGGCGGGGGATCTGCTCGAAATGCCAGATCACGCCCAGCTATGGCGAATTTTCCAAGCACGGCGTGACGGTGGCCGACGATGCCCTGTCCGAATGGAACAAGGTCGAGGAACGCTATGACCAGAAACGCGGGTTGAAGCCGGGCCGCCGCTTGGGCTGTCAGGCGCAGATCATGGGCGATGTGGTGATCGACGTGCCCCCAGAAAGCCAGGTCCACCGGCAGGTCGTGCGCAAGGCTGCCTCGGCCCGCGTGATCGACATGGACCCGGCGACGCGGCTCTATTTCGTCGAGGTGGACGAGCCCGACATGCACGAACCCACCGGCGATCTGGAGCGGCTGGCGCGTGCGCTTGAACGCGAATGGGACATCCCCGGCATTCGCGCCGACCTGTCGCTGCTGTCCAAACTCCAGCCCGTGCTGCGCAAGGGCAAGTTCCAGGTCACCGTGGCGCTGCACAAATCCCACACCGACGATATCGCGCGGCTGATCGAGATCTGGCCCGGCCTGCACGAAAGCGGCCTGTACGGGCTGGCGATCGACCTCGGCTCCACCACCATCGCGGCCCACCTGACCGATCTCGACACCGGCGAGGTCAAGGCCAGCTCGGGCATCATGAACCCCCAGATCCGCTTTGGCGAGGATCTGATGAGCCGGGTCAGCTATTCGATGATGAACCCCGGTGGCGACAAGGAAATGACCCGCGCGGTGCGCGAGGCCCTGAACACGCTGGCCGAGGAAATCGCCAAAGAGGCGGAAATCGACCCGGCGCTGATCGTGGAAACGGTGTTCGTGTGCAACCCGGTGATGCATCACCTTCTGCTGGGGATCGACCCGGTGGAACTGGGACAGGCGCCCTTTGCGCTGGCCACGTCCGAGTCCATCTCGATGCCGGCGCGCGAACTGGACCTGACGGCGATCAACCCGCGCGCCCGTACATATGTATTGCCCTGTATCGCGGGGCATGTGGGGGCCGATGCCGCCGCCGTGGCTCTCAGCGAAGAGCCCGGCAAGTCTGAGGACCTCGTGCTGGTTGTCGATGTCGGCACCAATGCCGAAATCCTGCTGGGCGACACCAGCCGCGTTCTGGCCTGTTCCTCGCCCACCGGCCCGGCCTTCGAGGGCGCACAGATTTCCAGCGGACAGCGCGCCGCCCCCGGCGCGATCGAGGCGATCCGCATCGACCCCGACACCAAGGAACCGCGCTTTCGCGTGATCGGCTGCGACAAGTGGTCGGACGAAGACGGGTTCTGGGAGGAAACCGCCGCCACCGGAATCACCGGCATCTGCGGGTCGGGGATTATCGAGGCCGTGGCCGAACTGCGTATCGCCGGGCTGATGGACGAAAGCGGGCTGATCGGTTCGGCCGAGGCGACGGGCACCGCCCGTTCCGTCCCCGAGGGGCGCACCCATTCCTACCTGATCCACGACGCCACCGCCGATGGCGGGCCGCGCATCACCGTGACCCAGGGCGACATTCGCGCGATCCAGCTGGCCAAATCGGCGCTTTATGCCGGGGCGCGCCTGCTGATGGACCAACGCGGCGTGGACAAGGTGGACCGCGTGGTGCTGGCGGGGGCGTTCGGGGCGCATATCAGCCCGAAACACGCCATGGTTCTGGGCATGATCCCCGACGTGCCGCTCGAAAAGGTGACCAGCGCGGGCAACGCCGCAGGCACCGGCGCGCGGATCGCGCTGTGCAACGTGGCCGCGCGGCGGGAGATCGAAAAGGTCGTGCGCCAGATCACCAAGGTGGAAACCGCCATCGAGCCGAAGTTTCAGGATCACTTCGTGGCCGCCAACGCCATCCCGCACAAGACCGACCCGTTCCCCGAACTGGCCAGGATCGTGCCCCTGCCCAATCCCAGCTTCAACACCGGGGGCGATTCGGGGGGCGACGCGGGCGGTCGCCGCCGCAGACGGCGGCGCGGATAAGCGGCGCCGGGCAGGGCGTAAATTGCTGTCCGCTCGCGCGTTGGCTCTTGACCACGGATCAAGGATTTCCTACCTACGGCTCCTGTCGGGCGGGTATGGTGAAAAGGTATCACGCGAGCTTCCCAAGCTTAAGTTACGGGTTCGATTCCCGTTACCCGCTCCAGAGATTTCCCCATGTGACGATTTCGGGGGCGCTGCCCCCGTCGCCCGTTGGGCGACTCCCCCGGAGTATTTTCGGGAAAGATGAAGAACGCGGTGCGCTCTTGAGGCGGCGGGCGCGATCCTCTAATCCTGACGGTCCGAAACTCCAGGGGGCGTCTCATGGCATTCACCATCGCGATCGACGGGCCGGCGGCGGCGGGCAAGGGAACGGTGTCCAGGGCCGTGGCCGCGCATTTCGGCTTTGCGCATCTCGATACCGGGCTGCTCTATCGGGCGACGGGGCGGCGCACGCTGGACGGGACCGATCCGGTCGATGCCGCGCGCGCACTTCGCGCCAGCGATCTCGAGGCGGACGATCTGCGCACGCCCGACGTGGCGCAGGCCGCCAGCCGTGTGGCCGCCAACCCGCAGGTGCGCGAGGCGCTGGTGGATTTCCAGCGTGCCTTTGCCCGGCGCGCGGGCGGCGCGGTGCTGGACGGGCGCGATATCGGGACGGTGATCTGTCCCGAGGCCGAGGTGAAGCTGTTCGTCACCGCCAGCGACGAGGTGCGCGCCGGACGCCGGTTTCGCGAATTGCAGGAGAACGGGTTCGACACCACCCTTGACGAGGTGCTGGCCGATCTGCGCGCGCGTGACGCGCGCGACAGTGCCCGCGCCACGGCACCTTTGAAGCCCGCCGAAGATGCGGTGCGGATAGATACCTCGCAGATGAGTATCGAACAGGCGGTCGCGGCGGCGATTGCCGAGGTGGAGGCGCGGCTGGCGCGTTGAGCGGCGCATCCTTGCCTGACCTGGCGCAAACCTCATGAAGGGCTTGCAATACAAGGCGCAAGCGGCTAAATGCCCGATGTCGACAAGGCGGTAAACGTCGCGCATAAAGAGATCGGGCAGGGTCGGGATCACCGGCCCTCTTTGTTTTGCGTTCCGCCTGACCAACGAAACCCCAAGACCGGCGGAGACAACCGCACGGCCGGAAAAATGCACTTGTAAAGGACAAACACGCCACATGGCTCAGAACGCATCCATGGAGGAATTCGAGGCCCTCCTTAATGAAAGCCTCGAAATGGACACGCCCAACGAGGGCACTGTCGTCAAAGGCAAGGTCATCGCCGTCGAAGCGGGCCAGGCCATCATCGATGTCGGCTACAAAATGGAAGGCCGCGTCGATCTGAAAGAATTCGCAAACCCCGGTGAAGCCCCCGAAATCGCCCCCGGCGACGAGGTCGAGGTGTATCTGCGCGCCGCAGAAAACGCCCGCGGCGAAGCCGTGCTCAGCCGCGAGATGGCCCGCCGCGAAGAGGCATGGGACCGTCTGGAAAAAGCCTATGCCGACGATCAGCGCGTCGAAGGCGCGATCTTTGGCCGGGTCAAGGGCGGCTTTACCGTCGATCTCGGCGGCGCCGTGGCCTTCCTGCCGGGCAGCCAGGTCGATGTGCGCCCCGTGCGCGATGCCGGCCCGCTGATGGGTCTCAAGCAGCCGTTCCAGATTCTCAAGATGGACCGCCGCCGTGGCAACATCGTCGTGTCGCGCCGCGCCATCCTGGAAGAATCGCGTGCCGAACAGCGCGCCGAGGTCATCGCCAAGCTGACCGAAGGCGACACCGTGGACGGCGTCGTCAAGAACATCACCGAATACGGGGCCTTCGTGGACCTGGGCGGTGTCGACGGCCTGCTGCACGTCACCGACATGGCATGGCGCCGTGTCAACCACCCGTCGGAAATCCTGTCGATCGGCGAAACCGTCAAGGTTCAGGTCATCAAGATCAACAAGGACACCCACCGTATCAGCTTGGGCATGAAGCAGCTTCAGGAAGATCCGTGGGATCTGGTCGGCGCCAAGTACCCGCTGGGCTCGGTTCACATGGGCCGCGTCACCAACATCACCGACTACGGTGCCTTCGTCGAGCTGGAACCCGGCGTCGAGGGTCTGGTTCACGTTTCGGAAATGTCCTGGACCAAGAAGAACGTGCACCCCGGCAAGATCGTCTCGACCTCCCAGGAAGTCGAAGTCATGGTGCTGGAAATCGACCCGGCGAAACGCCGCGTGTCGCTTGGCCTCAAGCAGACGCAGCGTAACCCGTGGGAAGTGTTCGCAGAAACCCACCCCGTCGGCACCGAAGTCGAGGGCGAGGTCAAGAACATCACCGAATTCGGTCTGTTCATCGGCCTGCCGGGCGACATCGACGGCATGGTTCACCTTTCGGACCTCAGCTGGGACGAACGTGGCGAAGACGCGATCCAGAACTACCGCAAGGGCGACATGGTCAAGGCCGTCGTGTCCGAAGTGGATGTCGAGAAAGAGCGTATCTCGCTGTCGATCAAGGCGCTGGACGGCGATCCGTTCGCCGATGCCATCGGTGGCGTCAAGCGTGGCTCGATCATCACCGTCGAAGTGACCTCGATCGAGGACGGCGGTATCGAAGTGACCTATGACGGGCTCAAGTCCTTCATCCGTCGCTCGGACCTCAGCCGCGACCGTGCCGAACAGCGCCCCGAGCGTTTCTCGGTCGGCGACAAGATCGACGTCCGCGTCACCAACGTCGACTCCAAGAGCCGCCGTCTGGGCCTGTCGATCAAGGCCCGCGAGATTGCCGAAGAAAAAGAAGCCGTCGAACAGTATGGCAGCTCGGACTCGGGCGCATCGCTGGGCGATATCCTCGGCGCCGCTTTGAAGGGCGACAACGACTGAGCCTTCCGGCTGATCGAATGAATGAACGGCCCCGCCATTTGGCGGGGCCGTTTCGTTTATGCAGGGGCGGTGCGCGGTGCCCGCACTTGGCTTTCCCTTTGCGAATCAACACTTTTTCTGCACTGCAAAAACGGTCCGGGGTCATGTGCGCCTGGCCTCGACTTGCCGCCAACCCGGCATTTTTTCGCCTTATACGGGAAAAATAGGCTGATTTCGGGCCTTCAGGGGCTGCCTTTCTGTTTCGGTTTTTGACGATCCTGACTATAGTTCACCACAGTGATCTGATGCGCGAATAATAACCAATCCTCGGGGGGGACAATGATCCGATCGGAGTTGATTCAAAAAATTGCCGACGAAAATCCGCACCTCTATCAACGCGACGTCGAGCGTATCGTGAACACCATTTTCAATGAAATCACTTCTGCCATGGCCGAGGGCAACCGGGTCGAGCTGCGTGGCTTCGGGGCCTTCTCGGTGAAAAAGCGCGATGCGCGTGTCGGTCGTAATCCCCGGACGGGTGAATCCGTCCGTGTCGAGGAAAAGCATGTCCCGTTCTTCAAGACAGGCAAGCTGCTGCGTGATCGGCTGAACGGGAAATCCTGATGCGCTATATCCGCTATGCTTCGATTGCCATCTTCGCGCTGGCCCTGATCCTGATCGCGCTGGCCAATCGCAACATGGTGCAGGTCCGGGTGCTGCCCGACGAACTGTCGGGCCTCGCCGCGCTGAATCCCAGCTATGAGGTTCCGCTTTTCGTGGTGATCTTCGGGGGCATCCTGTTCGGCCTTGTCGTCGGGCTGATCTGGGAATGGATTCGCGAACACGGTGAACGGGTCGAAGCCGCGCGCAAGGCGCGCGAACTCAGCGCCCTGCGCGCCGAGGTGCGGCGCCTCAAGGGCGAGAAACACGAAGGCAAGGACGAGGTGCTGGCCATTCTCGACGAGGCCAGCTAAACCGCCCCCATGGGCAGCGACATCAAGATCAAGATTTGCGGGCTGACCGACCCCGCCGACATTCCCGCCGCCATTCTGGCGGGGGCGTCCTATGTCGGCTTCGTGTTCTTCCCCAAATCGCCCCGCCATCTCGAACTCGAGGCCGCGGCGTTCATGGCCGCGTCAGTCCCGGTCGGCATCATGAAGGTCGCGCTGACTGTCGATGCCGACGATGCGATGCTGGATACGCTGACCGGGCAGGTGCCGCTGGACATGTTGCAACTGCACGGCTCCGAAACCCCCGAACGTGTGGCCGAGGTCAAATCCCGCTATGGCCTGCCGGTGATGAAGGCCGTGGGCATCGCCGATGCCGGTGACCTGCCACAGCTCAAAACCTATGGCCGCGTGGCCGACCAGTTGCTGGTGGATGCCAAGCCCCCCAAGGGGGTCGACCGCCCCGGCGGCAATGCGATGGCCTTCGACTGGACCCTGATCGCGGGGCGCCGCTGGCCGGTGCCGTGGATGCTGGCCGGGGGGCTGACGCCCGAAAACGTGGCGCAGGCCGTGCGCCTGACCGGGGCGCGGCAGGTCGATGTGTCCTCGGGCGTCGAAAGCGCACCGGGCGTCAAGGACGCCGACAAGATGCGCGCCTTTGTCGAGGCCGCGCAATCGGGCGCGACCTGAGCGCCGGTCTCGGTCGCGCGGGCGTGGAGCGACATGTGTCGTTCACCCGCGCTTCCGGCGTCTGACCCCGACCGCGGCAAGCATCAGAAAAGCGCTCCCCAGAACGGGCAGGCTGGCAGGCATGGGAACCGGCGAGAGTTGCGGGGTATACGCCACCGCATTCGCCTGCCGCGCCCCTGTCATCAGGTTGAAGCGCGCCGGGGTCCATCTGCACCCGAAACATATAGCGGAAGCTGGCGTCGAAGCTGGCAGTCGTATCGGTCCCGTCCGCGATGGCCGTCGTGGCCGCGGAGAAGTTGCACCCGTCCAACGCCCCGCCGCCTTCGGCGACGTGATCGAAACGGTCGCGCAATTCGCCAATTATCTCGTCGCGTTCGATCAGCGGCACGACAAAATCCCTTGCCGGAACATTCAAAGTACACATTTCGACTGTGTAAGAAAGCGGTCCTGCGCTCGAGCATGAAACGATTTCCAGGCAGGTCCGTTCGCCATATGGGCGATCAAAGCAGCCGAACGGTTTCCGATTTCCGGGTTTGGCCCCTATACTCGCCCCCGAATGTGCGACCCGGAACATGGCGAGACTTTGAGACATGAACATCAGTCCGAGACAGGACAGGCCGTCCGATGCGAAGCCTCGCAAATTTCCGCCCCGCCCGGATGATGGGTTTCCCCTTCTCGGCAACATGCCCGCCTTCGCCGGGAACCAACTGGGCTATCCGGGCAAAGTTACCCGGAAATATGGCGATATCGTCGATCTGAACCTTGCCGGTTGGCGCACATGGCTGGTCAGTGACATGGAGGCGCTGGAACAAATCCTGGTGCGCGATCATGGCAAGTTCATCAAGACGCCCCTGATCTGGCGTCAGATCAGGGCGGTGTTCGGGTTCGGGCTTCTCTCCAGCGACGGAAGCCTCTGGCAGCATCAGCGCCGCCTTGCCGCGCCGCATTTCACGCCCCGGCGCGTGCAGGAGTACGATGCGCTGATCGTGTCGCTCGCCCGGAAAGAGGTCGATCGCTGGCAGGACGAAACCACGTTCGACATTCACCCCCACATGATGAACCTGATGCTCCGTATCGTCACGGGCACGATGTTCGATGCCGATGCGGAATCCGAAGTCGAGATCATGGAACGCGCGCTTACCCTTCTTCTCAAGGAAATGGCGCATCGGTTCCGGCGTCCGGTTCTGATCCCCGACTGGGTGCCGCTGCCATCGAACCGCCGCTATCTCAGGGCAATCGGCGAGATCGACGGCGTGGTGGACCGCCTTCTGCAGGAACGTCGCGTAAACGGCACCCAGGGGCGCACGGATTACCTGTCGTCCCTGATGGACTCGCGGGATGAAAACGGTCAGCCAATGTCCGACACGCAGATACGCGACGAAGCGGTGACCGTCCTTCTTGCGGGCCACGAAACCACCGCGTTGACCATGACATGGGCTTTCTACCTGCTGGCGCGGCATCCGGATATTCAGGCAAAGGTGATCGCCGAAATCGAATCGGAAATCGGGCATCGCGACGCCACCAGCGCCGACATGCCAAAACTGCAGTACACGCAGGCCGTCATAACGGAATCCATGCGCCTTTATCCGGCGGGCTGGATGTTCGGGCGCGAGTCGACGCAAGATTGCGAGATCAAGGGCTATCACTGCCCCAAGGGCACGCAGATCCTGATCGCCCCGTGGGTGCTCCACCGCGATCCTCGGTATTATGACACCCCAGAGGCGTTCCGCCCCGAGCGCTGGCTCGACGGTCTTGCGCAGAGGCTCCCGCGTTACGCCTTTCTGCCGTTCGGGGGCGGGCCGCGGATCTGCATCGGCAACAGCCTCGCGCTGCTCGAAACGACCCTCTCGCTCGTCACGATCCTTCAGCGCGGCACGCTCGAATGGCGCGGGAACCAGCCGGTCAAACCCTATCCTTCCGCAACGCTCATTCCCCAGGGCGGCGTTCATGTCGCCTTCCGGCGCCGGAACGGAGAGGCGTCGAGCGAGGATCGTCTGGCCACCGCGTCTTCCCCTTCGGGACCCGCACAAGGGCGGAATGACGCCGGGGCACCAGGGCTGCCGTGAACCGGATGTCACGACGCTGTGCAAACGCCGGACCGGCGACAGGGCAGGGCCGTTTGATCCCCTGGCCATGCGCCCCTTGCGCCCGTCGGTTTTCGCTGGAAAATCGCGCCTGCGTCCCATATTGAACGTCAGGATAAAGGCCCAGACGGGAAGGCAAATACCATGAACGATCTTTTCAATTCCTTCATGACCGGACCCGATGAAAAGGGGCGGTTCGGCGATTTCGGGGGGCGGTTCGTTTCCGAAACCCTGATGCCGCTGATCCTCGAACTGGAAAAACAGTACGAACACGCCAAGACCGATCAGTCCTTCTGGGACGAAATGCACGATCTGTGGACCCATTACGTAGGCCGCCCCAGCCCGCTCTATTACGCCGACCGGCTGACCAAACACCTCGGCGGGGCCAAGATTTATCTCAAGCGGGACGAGCTGAACCACACCGGCGCGCACAAGATCAACAACGTGCTGGGCCAGATCATCCTGGCCCGCCGCATGGGCAAGACCCGCATCATCGCCGAAACCGGCGCCGGGCAACACGGCGTGGCCACCGCCACCGTCTGCGCCAAGTTCGGCCTGAAATGCGTGGTCTACATGGGCGCGCATGATGTCGAGCGCCAGAAACCCAACGTCTTCCGCATGCGCCTTCTGGGGGCCGAGGTGATCCCGGTGACCTCTGGCCGCGGCACACTCAAGGACGCGATGAACGACGCGCTGCGCGACTGGGTCACCAATGTGCGCGACACGTTTTATTGCATCGGCACCGTCGCCGGTCCGCACCCCTATCCGGCGATGGTCCGCGATTTCCAGTCGATCATCGGCAAGGAAGCCAAGGAACAGATGCAAGCCGCCGAAGGCCGCCTGCCCGACACCCTCGTCGCCGCCATCGGGGGCGGCTCGAACGCGATGGGCCTGTTCTATCCGTTCCTCGACGACAAATCGGTCAACATCATCGGGGTCGAGGCCGGCGGCAAGGGCGTGAACGCCAAGATGGAGCATTGCGCCTCGCTCACCGGCGGGCGGCCCGGCGTGCTGCACGGCAACCGCACCTACCTGTTGCAGGACGATGACGGCCAGATCCTCGAAGGCTACTCGATCTCGGCAGGGCTCGATTACCCCGGCATCGGCCCGGAACACAGCTGGCTGCACGATATCGGGCGCGCGCAATACGTGGCGATCACCGACAAGGAGGCGCTCGAAGCCTTCCAGTTGTGCTGCCAGCAAGAGGGGATCATCCCCGCGCTGGAGCCCAGCCACGCGCTGGCCCATGTGATGAAGATCGCGCCGACCCTGCCCGCCGATCACCTGATCTGCATGAACATGTGCGGTCGGGGCGACAAGGATATCTTCACCGTCGCGCGTCACCTCGGGTTCGACATGGACGATGCCGACTGACCCATAAACCCCGGTTTATGGCCCCTGTTCTAAACCCCCGGTCCACTGGCGCCGGGGGTTTTTCGTGCCTAGTATGATACCGACCACGCCCCGTTGCGGGCCTGCAAAGGTATGACACCGATGAACCGCCGCCACTTTACCGCTGCCCTTCTGACCCTGCTCGTTCCGCTCGGGTCGCAAGCCCATGCCGGGGCCGCGCAGGATCGGATCATCGCGCAACTGCGCGATCAGGGCTTTGACGAGATCACCGTCACCCATACCCTGCTGGGCCGTGTCCGTATCGTCGCGCAAGAGGACGACACCCTGCGCGAGATCATCCTCAACCCGTCCACCGGCGCGATCCTGCGCGACTACTGGACCGAGCTGGACGACGATGATGACGACGACGATGACGATGATGATGACCGCGACGACGATGATGATGACGACGACCGCCGTCGCGGCGTTCTGGATGACGATTACAAGCGCGGAAAAGACGATGATTGATCCCATGCCGCCTGCAAACCATCGGTGCGCGGCATGAAGGCCCCGCTGTCGCACCTGGCGCTGTTCGCCGTGCAATTCGCCTGCGCGGCGGTGTTCCTCTACGACATCCTCGCCAATCTCCTAGGGCTGCGCGCCGCGCCGATCAGTTGGCAGTTCTATGAATTCATCGAAATCGGTGCCGCGCTCGGGCTTGTTCTGGGGGCCGTGGTGTCGGGCTGGCTGTTGGTGCGCGCGATCACCCGCCAACGCCGGGCCGAGGCCAGTTTGCGCCTCGCCTCGGGCGCGTTCATGCAGGTGCTCGAAGAGCGCTTCGATCAATGGGGCCTGACACCGGCGGAACGCGACGTGGCCCTGTTCTCGGTCAAGGGGCTGTCGCTGTCGGAAATCGCCGCCATGCGCAACACGTCGGACGGAACGGTCAAGGCGCAAAGCAACGCCATCTACCGCAAGGCTGGGGTCAGCGGCCGCGCCCAGCTTCTCAGCCTGTTCATCGACGATCTCATGGCCGAGGCCCTGCCCGGCGTGCCCGAACACGAAGCCCTGCCCAAGGCACAGGCCGACGAACCCGCTCAGGCCTGATCGGCGTGTTCCCGCAACACCTGTAGCGGTACGATGTCCAGCGCACGCTCATGCGTGGCCTCCAGCCGCACCCTCGGTGCACAGCCCTCGTCATGGGCCTGCAGAAAGCGCGCGGCGCACAGGCACCACTGATCGCCGGGGGTCAGCCCGGCAAACCCGAATTCGGGGCGCGGGGTGCTCAGGTCGTTGCCCACATATTTGGAATAGGCCAGGAATTCCGCCGTCATCAGCGCGCATACCGTATGGCTGCCCTGATCTTCGGAACAGGTGTTGCAATGCCCGTCGCGGAAAAACCCCGTCACAGGGTCTTGCGAACACATTTGCAGCGCACCCCCCAGCACGTTCACGGGATCGTCCTTGCCTATCATCGCGCATCCTCCGTTTGGGCAAAGGATAGCACGATACACGGCGAAATCATCCCTCGTGCAACACCGTCTCGAAACCCTCGAACGAGGGCGGCCCCATCAGGGAGTCCTTCGTCTTCGATTGTCCGGCATTCTTGTGGGCATCGCGGAATTGCTGCGATCTGGTCCAGGCCTCGAACGCCTCGCGGCTCTCCCAGATCACATGGCTGGAATACAGCCGATAGCCGTCGCCATCCGGCCCCTTCAGCAGGCGGAACTCGCGGAATCCTTCCATGTCCTTCAACCGGCTTTCACGTTCGGCCCATGTGGTTTCGAACTGTGCCTCGTGCCCGTGCCGCACCTTGAACCGGTTCATCGCGATAAAACTCATTGCGGCCTCCATTGGCAATTTCCCGCACCAGTAAATAGGGCGTGCTGGCAGGGTCAACCGTCTACAGCGCCTCGGCGATGCGGCGCATCATCCCGACGTTTTCGGCATGTGCACCGGGGTCGCGAAACTGCCGGTCGGCGGCTGTGACGACGATCACCACGTTGCGGGTCTGGTCTATGTAGATGTATTGCCCGTAAATGCCGCGCGCCATGAATACGCCTTCGGGGGCGTCCACCGGCATCCACCACTGATAGCCATAGCCCATCTCGCCCGGTTCGGTCGGGGCGCTGGCGCGGGTCGATACCGCAACCCAGTCCGCCGGAACCACCTGCCGCCCCTGATATGCGCCCATTTGTTCGAACATCAGGCCAAAGCGCGCGTAATCCCGCGTGCGCATGTTCAGCCCGCCCAGAACAAAGGCCACGCCCTCGCCATCGCTCACGTAATAGGGCGCGGCTTCCAGCCCCAGTGGCGCGATCACCTTTTCCGCCATCAGGTCGGGAATGCTGCGGCCTGTCGCCCCGCGCACGACCATGCCGATGACATGCGTGTCGATCGAAACGTATTTCCACCGCTCGCCCGGCTGCGCCGCCCGCGCCGTCAGCCCGGCGGCAAACCCGTCCATCGTGCCGCCAAGCGCCAGAACCCGGCCCATCCGGTTGATGTCGGAATCATAGTCCAGGTAATCCTCATCGAATTCCACACCGCTGGTCATTTGCAGCACATTGCGAATCGTGGCCCCGTCATAGGCGCTGCCGGCCAGTAGCGGGGCATACTCCGTCACCGGCGCGTCGATAGAACCGATCGCCCCTTCTTCCAGCAATATGCCGAACAGCGCCGACAGATAGCTTTTCGCCATCGACCAGCTTATGCGCCGGTCTTCGGCGCCGGTGCCCTTGTGGTAACTTTCGTGAACGATTTTGCCCTCGTCCAGCACCAGAAGCGAGGTCAGATCGCGCGCCGCGATCCAGTCCGTCACCCCCTCTGGCAGGGTCATCGGCTCGCCCTGGGGCAGGTCCGATACCGGCCCGTCGCCGCGCGACACGGGCACCGTCAGGAATGCCCGCTCCATGTTCGAGAAATTCCCGACGATCTTCCCCTCGTCGAACAGCGTGTTGACCGCCCACAGGCGGGTGATCTCTTCGCGCTTCCACAGGCCCACCACGACAGCGGCCAGAAGCGCCATCAGCACCAGCCGCAAACCCCATTTCAAAATTGTCCGCATGTCGCGTGCTCCTCGCCCCGTTTGCGATCAGCAAAGCACCGCCACTTGCCCGCGTCCAGCGTGACGCGACGACGTGAAATGCGCCGGTTGTGTCCATGATGGATGCAACTTCTGCGATGACCCCGGATTTTCGTACAAAACGCGCGTACACTTCGTACGTATCGTACAAAACTCAGCGGAACTTATCGACGAGCTTCTGCATCGCGCTGCGGGTGTCTTCGGAGGGTAGTTCCACCGGTTTTTCTGCGGGTTTTTCCTGGGCCTTCGGCTTGGGGTTGGCGGGCTTCGCCGGGGTCATGCGTTGGGCTATGGCATTGAGAAACCTGTCTTTTCTGCCATCTGCCAGGTCCGGCGCACCCTCCGCGATCCCACGCATCAGATCGTCCAGCCATTCGGCATCGGCCCTGGCGAAATCCTGCAACACGTAATGCGCCACCAGTTCCTTGCGCCCCGGATGCCCGATACCAAGTCTAACCCTTTGATATTGTTCGCCAATATGCTGATGAATCGACCGCAGCCCATTGTGCCCGGCATGCCCGCCGCCCATCTTGACCCGCACCTTACCTGGGGCAAGGTCCAGTTCGTCGTGAAAAACCGTTATATCATCGGGGGTTAGCTTGTAGAACCGCATCGCTTCGCCCACCGACTGGCCGCTCAGGTTCATGAAGGTCAAGGGCTTGAGAAGTAACACTTTTTCCCCGCCCAAACGCCCTTCGCACAATTCGCCCTGAAATTTCTGCTTCCACGGCCCGAATCCATGATCTTCGGCGATTCGATCCAGCGCCATAAAGCCGATATTGTGCCGGTTTTTCGCGTATTTGGTGCCGGGATTTCCCAAACCCACAAATAGTAGCATTGCCGTGGCCCCTGTCTTTGGTGATTGTGGTCTAAGCCGCATGACGCACGGAATCAACGAACAAGGGATGGTAATGGCCGAATACGAGTTAAATGGCGTAAAACTGGAAATTCCCGATGCCATGCTCAGCAAACGCATCGCCGAAAAATTGGAAAAAGGCCGCTACGAAGGCCACGAAGCCCAGGCCGCCCTGATGCGCGTGCGCGGCGGCAGCCGCGTTCTGGAACTGGGATCGGGGCTTGGCTATATCGCCACGATCTGCGCCGCGATTGCGGGACCGGAAAACGTGACCACGGTCGAGGCCAACCCCGACATGTTGCCAGTGGTGCGGGATAATCTGGACCGGAATGGTTTCCAGAGCGTTACCTTGCTGCACGGCGCCGTGACCGGCCAGGTGGGCGGTGAGGAAGCCATTGAATTCGAACGCACAAAGGCTTTTTGGGGCGCGTCGATCGCAAGGGAGGGCTCCAACCGGGACACGATTGTCAAAGTGCCGCTCCTGCGCCTGTCCGACCTGCTGGTCACTTATCGCCCGCATATCGTGATCATGGATATCGAAGGGGCCGAGCAAACCCTGTTCGACGCGCCGTGGCCCGAACACGTTCGCAGCGTCATGATGGAACTGCACCCCGGCCGTTACCCCGACACGACGATCAAGAAGATCGTCGATTGCATGTCGGCCTCGGGCCTTACCTATGATCCGGGGCCATCGCGCGGTCGTATCCTTGGCTTTCGCAAACTGCGCGGGGCATGAAAAAACGCGGGCCGTTTCCGACCCGCGTTTTCCACATGTTCTCAAGCGGATAGGAGCTTATTCCTCGCCGCTCTCGGCTGCTTCTTCTTCGCCCACGGTCGGAACCTCGGCCGCATCTTCAGCGCCTTCTTCCTCGTCCTCATCGGAACTCAGGGCAGACGGGGCCGAGATGTTGCAGATCACGAAGTCACGGTCGATTGTCGGCTTGGCGTCGGTCGGCAGGTCCACCTGACTGATCGTCACGGTATCGCCGATTTCCAGCCCCGACAGATCGACAGTGATCTTTTCGGGGATGTCGCCCGCGGTCACGATCAGTTCGATCTCGTTGCGGATCACGGTCAGGAAGCCGCCTTTGGTGATGCCCGGTGCGGCGTCTTCGTTCACGAACTCAACCGGAATGAAGAGGTTGATCTTGGTCGTGCGGCGCAGACGCATCAGGTCGAGGTGCGTCGGCAGGTCCTTGACCACGTCACGCTGAACGTCGCGGCAGATCACGCGCACGTCTTCGTGCCCGTCAACCTTGAGGTTGAACAGGGTGGACTTGAAGCGGCCCTGTCTCAGCTTCTTGATCAGGACGTTGTAAGGAATCTGAATCGGAAGCGGATCGACGTCGCCACCAAAAACAATGCCCGGAACCATATGTGCACGACGTGCTGCACGAGCGGCGCCCTTGCCCGTCCCCGTGCGTTCCTGGGCGTGAAGATCAGGAATTTCTCCAGCCATGATATTCTCCATAAGTTAGGGCGGGGTTCCTCCAAGGCTGTAACCCCGCGTGAAGCCGCGCGTATAGACCGGATTTTCCAACATGAAAAGGCCGAAAACACGCACTCGCCCGTATTGTGGGACAATACTGCCGATCCCCTGACCGGGCCACACCTGTCGCGGTGGTTTCCGTTCTGTCAAAGGGGGCGGCTGCGGCCCTGTCTCAGCTTTGCCAGCGGCCCTCGAAGCCTTCGGGAATCATCAGGATATCGCGGTCGAGCGTTTTGACATCCGTGCGCCCACACAGCGCCATCGACACGTCCAGTTCCTTGTGAATGACTTCGAGCGCCTTGGTGACACCTGCTTCGCCCATGGCGCCAAGACCATAGACAAAGGCCCGCCCGACATAGGTGCCCTTGGCCCCGAGGCTGAGCGCCTTGAGCACATCCTGACCCGAGCGAATCCCGCTGTCGAGATGCACCTCGATCTTGTCGCCCACGGCGTCCATGATCGCGGGCAGCGCGCGAATGGCGCTTAGCGCGCCATCGAGTTGCCGCCCGCCGTGGTTCGACACGATAATCGCATCCGCCCCGACATTCAGCGCCTCGCGCGCATCGCGCGGGTCCATGATTCCCTTGATGATCAGCGGGCCATCCCACATCTTTCGGAATTCACGAATGCGGTTCCAATCCAGCGAGGGGTCAAAGGCGCTGGCGGTCCAGTCCGTGAGAGACGACGGATCGGACACCCCTTTGGCATGACCGACGATATTGCCGAAGAACCGCCGTTTCGTGCCCAACATGCCCAGACCCCATTGCACCTTGGTCATCATGTTGGCCATTGATTTGGCGGTAAGCTTGGGCGGGGCGGACAGGCCGTTTTTCAGATCCTTGTGCCGTTGGCCGAGAACCTGCAAATCCACGGTGATCATCGCGGCCGAACATTTGGCGTCTTTCGCCCTATCGAACAGGCGCTGCATGAAATCGTCGTCCTTCAGCGTATAAACCTGCATCCAGAACGGTTTGTCCGTGTTCTCGGCCACATCCTCGATCGAACAGATCGACATGGTGGACAGCGTAAAGGGAACGCCGAATTTTTCGGCGGCGCGGGCGGCCTTGATCTCGCCGTCGGCGTGTTGCATGCCGGTCAATCCGACCGGGGCCAGCCCCACCGGCATCGACACGTCTTGACCCACCATCTGGCTGGCCGTGCTGCGCCCGTCCATGTCGACCGCCACGCGTTGCCGCAGGTAGATATCCGAGAAATCCGTGGTGTTCTCGCGAAAGGTCTGCTCGGACCAGCTACCGGATTCCGCGTAATCATAAAACATGCGCGGTACACGGCGTTCGTAGATGCGTTTGAGGTCGTCGATGCAGGTGATCACGGGCATGGCGGGAATCCATCTGGAAACTGGTCAGGTTTAGTTACCAGTGAAGTCGCGCGCGCGCAATGAGCCCTTGTTTCAGGGTTCCACACCTGGGTGCGCCGATCAGGCGGAATGCGCTCCTTCGGCCAGTCCGCGAACGAACTCCAGCACTTCGGGGACGGTGGCTCCATCGGCCAGCTTGCCCACGATGGCCGAGCCCACGACCGCACCGTCGGCGACCCCGGCGATTTCGCGGCTGGTTTCGGGGCTGCGGATACCAAAGCCCACGATCACCGGCAGATCGGTTTTTGCCTTGATACGCGCCACTTCGGGGGCGACGTCGGCGGCCTGCGCCGCGGCCGCGCCGGTGATCCCGGTGATCGAAACATAGTAGACAAAGCCCGATGTGTTCTGGAGCACCTTGGGCAAGCGCTGATCGTCGGTGGTGGGGGTCGCGAGACGGATGAAGTTCAAACCGGCCTTCTGGGCGGGAATGCACAGCTCGTCGTCTTCCTCGGGGGGCAGGTCCACCACGATCAGCCCGTCGATTCCGGCGGTCTTTGCGTCAGCAAGGAACTTGTC
Source organism: Roseovarius sp. PS-C2 (assembly GCF_018862045.1). NCBI lineage: Bacteria > Pseudomonadati > Pseudomonadota > Alphaproteobacteria > Rhodobacterales > Roseobacteraceae > Roseovarius > Roseovarius sp. PS-C2. The sequence goes on along the minus strand of NZ_JAHKSQ010000010.1, from coordinate 109,908 downwards.
GACACCGCGGTTATAGATCGGGTTGTAGTAACCCATCATGACGATCGGCGTCGTGTCGTCGGCTTTGCGGAACTCGGTGGCCATGGCCAGCGTCTTTTCCAGTGTCTGCCCGCCCTCGAGCGCGCGCTGTCCCGCCAATTGGATCGTCGGGCCATCGGCCATCGGGTCTGTAAAGGGCATGCCCAGTTCGATGATGTCCACGCCCGCGCCGGGCAGGCCCTTGATGACCTCCAGCGAGGTGTCATAATCCGGGTCGCCCGCCATCACATAGGCGACAAAGGCCTTTTTCCCTGCGGCGGTCAGCTCGGCGAATTTGGCGTCGATACGGGTCATGGTGGCATCCTGTGCTTGATCGGGACGGGTTTGGCGGAAAGGCGGGTGAAAATCAATGCCCTGCTTGACCTCTGTCCGCTTCGCACCCTAGATGCGCGCAATTCAGTTTCAGGAGGGCCGGTCATGGGCTTCAAGATGGGGATCGTGGGGTTGCCCAACGTGGGCAAGTCGACGCTGTTCAATGCGCTGACGAAAACTGCGGCGGCGCAGGCGGCCAATTTTCCGTTCTGCACGATCGAGCCCAATGTGGGGGAGGTGGCCGTGCCGGATGCGCGCCTTGATACGCTGGCCGAAGTCGCCGGGTCGAAACAGATCATCCCGACGCGCATGACCTTTGTGGACATTGCCGGGCTGGTCAAAGGCGCCTCCAAGGGGGAAGGGCTGGGCAATCAGTTTCTGGCCAATATCCGCGAAGTCGATGCGATTGCCCATGTGTTGCGCTGTTTCGAGGATGGCGATGTGACCCATGTGGAAGGACGCGTCGATCCGGTGGAAGACGCCGAGGTGATCGAGACCGAACTGATGCTGGCCGATCTGGAATCCATCGAGAAACGCCGCGCGGGCCTGGTGCGCAAGCTCAAGGGCAACGACAAGGAGGCGCAGCAACAGGATCGCTTGCTGGCTGCCGCGCAGGAGGTTCTGGAAGAGGGCAAGCCGGCCCGCCTCGTCGAGGTGTCCGAGGATGACGCCAAGGCGTGGAAAGGCCTGCAATTGTTGACCACAAAGCCGATCCTCTACGTTTGCAACGTGGACGAAGGCAGCGCCGCGTCAGGCAACGAGTTTTCGGCCCGGGTCGAGAAAATGGCCGCCGAGCAGGGCGCGGCCATGGTCATCATCTCGGCGCAGATCGAGGAGGACATCAGCCAGTTGGACGCCGAAGAGGCCGCCATGTTCCTCGAGGAAATGGGGCTGGAAGAGGCCGGGCTGGACCGCCTGATCCGCGCGGGGCATAAGCTGTTGAATCTCGAGACCTATTTCACGGTTGGCCCCAAGGAGGCCCGTGCCTGGACGATCAGGGTGGGGACCACGGCGCCCAAGGCGGCGGGGGTGATCCACGGGGATTTCGAAAAGGGCTTCATCCGGGCCGAGACCATCGCCTTTGACGATTTCGTCGCCTGCAAGGGCGAACAGGGCGCCAAGGAAGCCGGCAAGATGCGCGCCGAGGGCAAATCCTATGTCGTCAAGGATGGCGACGTTCTGCACTTCCTGTTCAACACCTGAGCCGGACACTCCTTAACCGTTCCTGACAGGAGCGCGCGCAGCATCCCGGCGCTTGCCGCCGAATCATGCGCCAAGCCCTTGGTTAACAGGGGCTTGGCCGGGAAACGGGCGTTCGGTATCGCGTCGGTAGTCCATCGGTATCGTGTTGGTGCGCCCGACAGGCGGGGTGCGGATGAACCGGGCGTTCGGTGACGGATCGTACGTTGCGTACGCGTGTTTCGTACGTTTCGAAGGGCGTGCCGCAAGGGTGGGCCTGGACCGAAATGGGATCAGCGAGTGGCGCGCGCCTTGTTGTTACCGGCTCCGGGGCATGGTCATGCCGCTATTTGGCCCTGATCCCGATTTGGATGAAATTGGGGGCCAATTCCGACTTGCCCCCCCGTGCGGCTTTCGATAAACGCGTCGGCGGAGACGTGGCCGAGTGGTCGAAGGCGCTCCCCTGCTAAGGGAGTAGGCCCGGAAGGGTCTCGAGGGTTCGAATCCCTTCGTCTCCGCCACCGCAATCTATTTTTCCTTATAATTTCAGCGCATTACTTGTTTGCGGGCGAGGCGTTTCCCACATTTTTACCCACGTATATTTTACGTTGGCGTAGGAATTTACGGGAACATTAACTTTTTTGTTCTGAATTGACGGCGCAAAAATTTGACTGCCCCCGCCGGTTCCACAGCTAAAGTGCAAGAAAAGTAACCCACCCCCCGTTGTTTTCGTCAGGATAGTATCCTCTTATCGCCCAAAGCCCGGAATGCGGGCACTAATCCGACAAGAAAAGGCGAAGGGAGTAATTATGCGCTTGTGGATGCTTGCACCCATTGTTGCCATAGCTGGCTGCGTTCAAATGTCAGAGATTGTAAGTTCAAAGCCTGTGCGCCTCAGTTCTGCACAAATGACAGAAATTAAATCAGAGGTAACACAAGACTTCCTCGATCCGTTCAGCGCACAGTTCCGAAACATCCGTGCGGTAGATGTGTCGCTTGCCAACGGCCAACAAGAAAGGCGCGTGTGCGGTGAAGTGAATGGCAAGAACCGTATGGGAGGCTATGTCGGCTTTTCAATGTTCGGCGGAGTCATTGTTAATGGTGACTTCCAGCAGCGTGATTTTTTCTCGCCGTGTGAGAATTGGTGATTTAGTGCTTTCTAAAAATAGAAAAGCGAGAGCACGACGTGCGTCTGCAAATTTGCGTCGTGGTGCATTCCTGCATCAGGCCGAAATTTTCAGGGTTTCCGGTTCCTAACAGACAACCCCATCGTTAGCGTAACCTTCGTGATGCTCAAGCATCCAGCCAAGAATTCTGGAGGATTATATGAAGCCTGTAACATTATTGATGTGTTCGGCAATTGCAGTAACCGCAGCTTGTGCCAAAAAACCGGAAACCATTGATGCAGCTTATGTATCGCCTACCACTTATCAAGATTGGAATTGCCCTCAGTTAGCGGCTGAAGCTCGCCGCGTTGACAACGCCCTAGCAAAAGCCTCTGCGGCTCAAAACAAGGCGCGCGGGAACGATACAGCAGGCGTTATTTTGCTCGGCCTTCCGGTTTCCACGTTGTCTGGCGGAAATGTGGCCGATCAGATTGCACAGCTAAAGGGTCACAAGCAGGTCATTGAGCAGACACAAATCCGCAAGAACTGCATGCCCTCTTGATGTGTATGTAACCAAAATCGTTTGCGGCAGCCGAAAGAACCGGCTGCCGTTCGCTAGAGAAATTACCAAAATCGTATCAAGATTTCTCACCTAAGATGTCGGAGCACCGTGCTTCACGCATTAGTCGGTTAATCAGCCCGCGCAATGCAACGGCCTCTTGGCTGCGCTCCCCGTGTTTCCAGTTCGGATGCCCCTTACCGGGTTTTGCCCCGCCTCGCGCGCCGTGCATGCGACAGACAGCCCAGCCGCGCACCGCTGGATTGCGACAAGGCAGGCCGGTGCGTTTTGATTTCGCCGTGCAACGTGGCGCACGGTGCATGGGGTAAGCGTCAGAATTTAACATGTGCCCTCCCCCTTTTCATTGGCGGGCCAGTTAACTTCTACTACCTTTCGCAAACAAGAGAAAAACAAAGCCGATGCAAACCGCCCACCATGGGTGCTCAAACTTTGCCCAATTCCACATAGAGGATGGAATGCTCCAAGCTGCCTCTAAACCGGCGAACAGTGCAGCTAAGGGCACAAGCCATATCTCCCCCCACTCAATCGGCCCATTGAGAAAAAAATATATTGCCCGCCAGAAGAAGGCAAACGCTGCCATTATCACCCCCCATAAGAACGATGCGAAAATCCATAGGGGTGAGGTCACAAACAATAGAAATATTGCGGCTATCGTTTCCCAAAACAAAATCTATCTCTCCACGTTTCCGACTACTGCTTGTCCACCCTCGTTAACAGTAACACGCTCAACCCTGACTGTCTGTTTCCCCTTTGAGCGATACCGCTTGAGCGTATCCATTTGAGCCGCGAAGGTCCGGGCCAGCTTGTTCAAAGCCCGCTCGGCTGAGTCTTGTTGTGGTAGGTTCTCCACATGGTTCAAACGGCGCGCCATCATCATTGTCGCTTGATGGATTGCCGCCATTTGTGTTGTCAAAAGCACCTCGGCTGCATCCTTGGGCTTCATGGCGTCCACAAAGCCCAGCGCAAAATCGGTTGCTTCGGCGTCGATGCGCTTGCCATGTGAGCCAAGCACCGACAACTGCCCAACGATGGAATTTGCAACGCTCGTGTGTTCGGTTGCGTCCAGAATGCGCATGTAGTCGCCAGAAATTTCTATCCCGAGGGTGTTATCCTCTTTCCATTCAAGCGCCGCCCTGGGCGGCTTTCGCTGGGGGATATCCAGCGCGTCGGATTGTTGCTTTTCAGTCTTTTTGGTCATGTCTTTTCCTCTTGGTTTCCCCAGCGCCGATTGACGCCACACCAGAGCCGCCCGCACGGCCCGTGCCGTTCCCATTCTGTCAGGTTGCGCCACGCCTCCAGCGACACCACGCGCCCGGTGTAGGTGAGCGGCCTTCCCCCTGCGGATGCGCCGTAGGGAAAGACTGTTTCTGGCGGTTTTGCGCTGGGCGGCGTTTTGGGAATTTCAGCCTGCACACCTGCTACACCCGCTACATTCGCTACACGCGGGGTTTCCGGTTCTGCCGGGGGCGCGGAATTGGAGCGGGGCATTTCAGCCCCGTCCAGATGTTCCAGCGCGGCTTGTGCATCAAACCACATCGCCGCCCCCTCGCACGATGCGCCATGCCACCTTGCGCGCCGCCCCACGAATAACGATGCCGTCATCCAAGGGCGCAAGCCAGCCGTGCCTTTCCAATATTGTCAAAGCCGCCGTTGCCGTTTTGCTATCGCGTAAAGCGTTCGGCCCATATTGCAGCACCTCGCGCGGCATTATGTCCGCCTCTGGCCAGCTTTCCAGAAGCCACTTGCGCAACCGCTCGGCCCGGTCGATTTCAGCCGATACATTTGCCGCATCTGCCAGCCGTGCCGCCTCGGTCAGGTAGAACTGCGCCAGCGTGATTGCATCGGCCATATCCTGCGCGGCAACCTCAGCCGCCTGCAAATCCCGCCAGAGCGTCAAAACTCCTGCGATACGCGCGGCCTGTTCCGCCGCCTTCGATGCCGTGCCGGTGATGTGTTCGAGATTGCCGCCCTTGCCCTGCGCCACCTCGATAGCATCCGCAAACTGTATCAAGAGCGCCCGCGCATCGCCGCCCAGCGCAAGGGTGCGTGGCTGCAATTCACGGGTTTCAGCATCCATCGGCAAGGGTGTTTCAAGGATGGTGCGCAGCCGGTCCGAGAATGCCGCCAGCGCGCCATTGTCTGGCCTTACCTGCGCATGCAGCCGCGTCCCTATGTTGCTTTGCGGTTCGCATATCAGGAAGCGGGGCAGAAAACCGCTATCCGCCGCCAGCGGGTCAGCCATAAACGCCCGCGCCACACCCGGTTGCGCCATCAGATGCACCGCCAGCCGCCGCCCATAAAGCGCATATGCCCCGTCACCGGCCCGCGTGCGCCGTATCGGGTTGCCCTGCCACAAATCGTTTAAGGCGGTTAGCGTCTTTTGCCGGTTGTCGCTGTTCATGGCATGTCCGCCAAGGAATTGCCCGCCTTCATCCGAGAAGATGCCAAGCGACGGTTGCCCGGTTGCATAAAGCCGGGTCAGCCCTTCAAAGGTCGGCTCCGTCACCACGCGGTCTGTGCAAGGCGGTGCGGACGGCTCCGCGCCCAAGCCGTCCAGGTCAGCGCGTGCCGCCGTCTTTTTCTCGCCCTTTCCATTCTTGATAGCAGCCAAGATGCGCTTGCGTTCTTCGCTGTAAATCGCGTGCGCGTTTTGCCATGCCTGCACATCCTCGCGCTGGGCCTTGGCCTGTTCCTTTTCGTGTTCGCGCAAAGCGTCCATCAAAGGTGCATCGCAACTTGATTTGCGCTCCCCGCTTGCGGCGATGGTCAGGCAATAGAGAGACAGGGGGCGCGGCCCGCCAAGCGTTTCCACATTGGCAAAGCCCTGCACGGCCAGCGAGGCCACTGACAGCGCAGATTGCGCGGGTATGGCAACAGGGGCAAGAGACATGCCTTGCACTGTTTCTACAGCGTTTAACAGTGGGCCAAGCGCAACCACAGGGTAAGGCTTCCCATACGGGATTTCCCGTAATAGGGGTTGCGGTCCTTCGGATTTGAACGGGATAGGTTCGGGGGCGTTCATGCGGCTTCCCCTTTCATTGTCAGAATATCATTCCAGTCGCGGCCATCCGGTGCGGGCAAGAGCGATACCTGCCAGCCCAGCGCGTGCGCGCGTTCAGCCAAGGCATGCGCCGCCGCCTTTCCGGGTGCATCGCCATCGGGGGCAATTGTCAGCCGATGCGGCTTAGGGGGCAAATGCAGCCCTCGCATGCCTGACGTGGACAATGCCGCCCAAAGGGTCACAGGCTTGCCCAGAAGGCCACAGGCAAGGCTTAAGGCTGTCTCGATGCCCTCGGCCACCACAAGAGGCCCGTGCGCTTCTGGCAGCCTTACAGCGCCGCCAGAGACACGCCCCAGCATCAGCTTGTCAGGCTCAACGACAGCTTTGCCCCTGCCATCGGTGGCAAGGTAGGTGCGATGCACCGCAAAGCCTTGACCGCCGTCCACGCGGGCCAGCATCGCGGGAAACCGCTTTGCGTTTGGGTGCCAACATTCCGGCAGGAAACGCAGGGATTCAGGAAGGGGGCAGGATATGCCCCGCCCCCTCAGATAGGTTTCCGCCAGCGTGCCGCCGATAGGGTGCGCATCTTGCCAGAGCCGGTGCGCTTGCTTGGCCCGTTTTTCGGCCTCGGCCCGGTCCTGGACTTGGCGCGCGTGGCTTTCCAGCGGGTCGGGCGCGGCATAATCACCGGGGGCAAGCCCAGCCGCCGCCAGAATATCCCGAAAATCGCAGCCGGATTTCTTGCAATGCGCCAAGAGCCGCCCGCCATCGCCATCGGCCAGCGTCAAGGCGTTCTGCCCCTTGCGGCCTTCCGCCTGACATACCGGGCAAGGCGCGCTGCCATAGCGGCGATACCATTTGCCATGAAGGGCTTGGGTAATCTGTTTTGCGTCCATCATCCGCACGCCCCCCAGATTAAAGCCGCCATTGCATGCGCCTGCGCTTCTGTCAGCCCGTGCGCACGCATCAGGAAAGCGATTTGCAGCCGGTTCATGCTGCACCGCCTTGCGCCGATGAGCTTAATTGAGGCAAACTCAAATTATGAGATGGATTGCGATGATAGTGGCGATTTGGGCAAGCCCAAGTGGAGCTCAAGACGGAAACTTCCTTCTTGATATATGCACAAAAGGCGCGACTTACTCGCCTGACATGTGTGCAGGCTTTGTGGGCGGCGCGACTGGCCTCATACCCTATGCGCCTCAGTTCTCCTCCACGGTTTGTTTGCCTACGGGCGTCACGTATCCACAAATGACCGACGTAGTTATCGCTTATTTGCAAGATAACCCAGCGCAACGCCACAACTTTGCATCGCCTCTGATAGCAATAGCCTTGGGTGAAGCGTTTCCCTGCAAATAAAATCATGCTGCACCCCCTTTCCAGCCCAGAGACACACCAGAGCGCAGCACATAGCGCGCATGCGTGCCGGGAAACTCGCCTTCATGCGGTTCGGTGATGGTTTCGATTTCCACGCCCAGCGCCCGCAAATCGTGGACATAAGCGGCCCAACGTGGCGCGGGGTTGTGAATCGGCGTGCAGCCCTCAGCCCCTGCCTTGCGCAATTGTTCGAGCGCCCAACGGTCGCGGCCTGACACCACGATGCAGAAAGCCTTGCCTGCGCTGGGCGCGATGCGATAGGCAGTGCCGCTGCTATGGCGTTTGCTGCGCTTGCCTGTTATGTTTCGGGTGTTCGTCGCATCCGCAAACGATACATCTCGCGCCGTGCCAGCCTGCCCGCTGCACGGCGCTACTCTTTTGCCTCTCATGGTTCATGCCGCGTCTGTTGTGCGGCTTTCGAGCCATGCGGCAATATCGGATTCACGCCAGCCGACAGCGCGCTTACCAAGCTTGATAGGCTTGGGAAACTCACCTTCGGCCATCATGGCGTAAAGTGTTGAACGAGAAAGCCCTGTGATGCGTTCTACATCCGGGCGGCGAAGAGTCTTGGGAAGCATTTTGGCATCCTTCGAATTTGGATGCGCCGTCGAGCTATTTTCCACGACGCAAAAGTTAATCTGCGCTATAGCCCAACACTATCTTCACTAGTCTATTTTGTTCCCAAGGTCAACTCCGCCACCACATGTAGGCTCCGCAGGCAACGTTGAGGCCAAAGCGACCGATCTCTGCGAAAATTGTTATTATGCCGACTGGGTGAATACCAAGGCAGCCGACAAAGCGCCTTTTGGATCGGTGTTAATTGAAGATACTACTTACCTATCTGCAGGGGGCGCTGGAAAAATTCGCTGAAAAATGTATTAGGAGGATATAGGAAAACGCTATTTGAATAGTCGGGTTAAAGAAATGATAAAGACATTCTGTGTGTTTGAAGGCGGGGGTGCGAAAGGTGTCGCACATGCCGGAGTGTTGAAGGCAATTGAAGAAATCAATGAGTTCAAAGTTCAAGGATACGCAGGCACTTCAGCGGGAGCAATTGTAGCAGCACTTGCAGCTTCTGGTTGGAGCGCAGATGAGCTTTTTGAAAAGGGGGCAGACAAAAAAATTAGTAGCAAGGCTTTCTCTAGGTTGTCCTGTAGAGACGTATCTTCGTTAGCAGATATTCTAAGTGGAGACTGGAAGAGGTTGGAACGCTTTGTGCGGTCTTTCCGAGCGCTTAAGAACCCGAGAAGTATCCAGGCTCGTCGAGCTAAGCTATATTTCGCTTTTGCTGCATTTCTGTTTTTCTGGCCTTTGATTTACCCTTTGGCTAGCTTTGGCATTGCTAAGCTTGAAGTTGCTTTGCCTAAATTTGGATCGCTTATAAGTATTGTCTTTTACGCTATAGTAGCACCAGTATCATGGGTCGGATATTTTGGCGGATTGCTGCTGATATTGGCGGTCATTTACTATTTGTTTTTTAAATTCAGAGGGGTATCGGACTTACGACATGCAGTCGAAGCGCTGGATGAATTGCTTTCCGAAAAAATTACACCTATGAAAGGAAACCGAGTTTCCTTCTTGGACATCAAAGAGCAGAAAAACTGTGATCTAAAGATTGTTGCCGCCAATATTCGCACCGGCGTAATGAAGTTGTTTGATGCGACATCAACCCCCGACGTACCTGTTTCAGATGCAGTGGCAGCATCAGCCGCAATTCCAATTGTGTTTCGGCCAATTTCTATAGGTGGTTCTCAGTATTGTGATGGTGGACTAGTTTCTAATCTCCCGGCATGGACGTTTGATCGAGAGCGCCTTGTCGACGATGAATGCGTTGTAATTACTAGTGAACTTTCTGACCAGATCGAAGCAATTGATGACTCTCTCAATACACCACAACCCGTGACGAAAGCTGGGTTTGAGTTGCTGGAGCGGATAGCCAGAACGGCTGTTTTCGGAGCATCGGGCCTAAACACTAGGGGGTTGCATCATCATATTAGCTTAAAGTTGGATGCGGACATTGGTGTTTTGGAGCTGGATAACACTGAGAAACACGCGGCCATCATTGAAAATGCGCGTATTACTGCATCTGGGAGACTTAAAGACTACATCGACGAACTCAAAAGCTTAAAGTTTGCGTATGAGGCTGCGGAGCGTTTGTTGATCGATAAAGGCGTACCGAAAGGAACGCTTCGTGCAGGTTTGGTTCGTGAAGTTAAGCTGGTTGATAGCGAATGCGCAGCTTATCAGCTTTGGCATTCACAGGGTTTTGATGAGCATTTTGATGACAGGGTTCTTTTGCCAGTGAATGAATCTTTGGTTGGGGGCGCCGTACTGGATAAGCGTTGCGTATCACTAGACCTTACGATTGAGCAAAATAGAGATAAATTTTATCATCTGAACACAGTGTTTTTCAGGAGAAAGTTTGTCCCTTCTGATCGGGATTGGGTGGTTGTAATCCCTTTAAATCGCGAAGATGTGGGCACTTCTGGATTTCCGCCGGATCATATCTCGATAGCAGTTACGTTTGACGGGAGCACACTTGCCAAGCTTTCGGTGGACGAATTAATGACCGATTTGCGAGGCATCGTTGATGCAAATACCATATTTACGCCTTACTCGTAGCGTAAATTTTAAGGAAATGTTAATTTTAGGCTTGGTCACAAATACATGATGTGGTTGCCGGGAGTTGAAATAACATGGTGCTCATGCTTAGATTCCGAGGGAGGAGGCAGTCATGCATAATCAACTGATAGATTCAGAAGTGGTTTATGATGATGAGGAGGAGGACAACGGCGCGTCTCTCAAAGCAAGATATGAGGGCAGGAGAAAGAAGCTCAGTGAGTTGATTGATGAAATGGAAACGGAAGATCGAAAAATGGCGCGTTCGGCTCGGCGAATTCTGTTTCCTTCGCATCAAAAGCGAGCTGGCTAACCCTATAATTTGAACGGTGAGTGGAGGTGCAGGAATATTCTGCCTCCCTGTAGTGTGCTTGATTTTGGACTGCCGATTGTCCAGCAGTGGTGGGCGAAAATGAATAGAAGGTTTTCGATGGGCTTGGTCTGGAAGGCCCAGCCCGAAACCTACCGAGATTGAGCGAAATAATTCGACATATAGAGTTAATAAGTCTGTCGCCATCAAGAATTCTTGAAACTTGCTCAAGTTTCGCGCTTTGAAGCAAGAGCAACAACCTCACCGCCGCGCGCTTCCAAATGCCCCGCCCAGCTTTTCATCATCTTGCGCCGTTTCTCGAACATATCGGAGCGGGCATAAGCGGCCTCGGCTTTATCCTTCACCACATGGGCAAGGGCGGCTTCTGAAACTTCATTTGGGAAATTCGTTTGCTCCTGCGCCCAAGTCTTAAATGAAGTGCGGAAACCGTGAACATGCACATCAAAGCCCTGTTCCTTCACCAGCTTGGAAAGCGTCATGTCGGATAGCGGCTTATCCCGAGCGGACGGAAACACCAGCCCGGATGCGCCGCGCAATGCCTCAGCCTCTTTCAGGATTTCCAGCGCGCGGCCTGACAGCGGCACGCGATGCGCCTTTTTCGCCTTCATGCGGCTGGCCGGGATTTCCCATGTAGCAGATGTAGCGGATGTAGCGGCGTCGCCGCCGTGAAATTCAATTTCCTCCCAGAGCGCGCCGCGCACCTCGCCAGAGCGGGCTGCAGTCAGGATAAGAAACTCCAACGCTAGCTTTGTTGCGGGCCATGCGTTCGACGCCTGCACCGCCCCGATACACTCTGACACCTCGGCATAGGGCAACGCCTTGCGATGGTTCTTTGTGGTTTCGTGCTTGGGCAATGCCTGCCCGATATTCTCGGCAGGATTGTCTTGCCGCCAGCCTTGCGCAATCGCCCATTTCATAACAACGCCAACCCGTTGCCGCACCCGTCGCGCGGTTTCGGGCTTTTCCAGCCATATGGGTTGCAGCACCGCCAGCACATCCGCCGTGGTTATGTCGCCAACCCTAACCGGCCCTATCTTTGGGAAGGCATAGGATTCCAGCGTGGTGATAAACTGCGCAGCGTGCTTCTTGTTGCGCCAAGTCGGCTTGCGGATTTCGTGAACCTTGCGCGCGGCCTCGGCAAACGTCAGCACCGCCTGCGCCTCGTGCTTGGCCTGCAACGGGTCGCCACCAGCCCGCGCCAGCTTCTTGTTTTCCAGCGCCAATTCGCGGGCCTCAGCTAGAGAAACGTATCCCGCGCCACCCAAGCCTATATCCCTGCGCTTGCCGCGAATGGTGATGCGCTGCACCCACGACTTGGAGCCATTCGGCTGCACCAGAAGAAACAAGCCATTTCCATCGGAATATTTGCCCGGTTCGACTACCTGGCGCACAAACACGGCAGACAGCGCCTTTTCCGGGTGCCGTTTGCTGCTTTTGTCCACATTCGCCATTGTCCGCCCCATGCATTGCTCGAATAGATTCCCTCATTTTTTCCCACACTTTTTGTGGGAAGTAAACGGAAACCATCGGAACAACATGGAAGGCAGGACGCAAATAAGCACCTGAAATTACGGATACTATCGGCATGTTTCGGAACATATCGGAAAGCGCAATGGCGGACTTCGTCTCCGCCATTAACTATTGATTTCATTGGATAACTTGGCGCCCAACCAATCCTCCTCATGAACTACCCATGCGATTTTCAGGGCTTCGAGGGGGTCAGATTGGCCCGCGAACGCTCTAGTAGACGTGACGGCACGTCGCACCTTGCGAGTCACTTGTTGCCGGTTCGCTACGATGATGCCGCGAACCGGCCATTGCGCAGTTCACGCTTCAATTACGATCTTAACTTTTTCAGCATCAACTCCCAACGACTGCGCCAACCGCCTTTTTGCTTCGGCGATGGTCAAGGGCGCTTCGTCGCCGGGCGTCGACGGCTTGACGGAAGTATCGGGCATGTCTTCGTCGGCGGGCGCGGCAAGCTTCATGGAAAGCAACGCCTCCCTATTAAGCGCGATACCGCCACCAACTGAAGAAGCCGCGTTCGGGTCTTCCGGCAGAAACATGGACACCCAAACGCCGCGACCGACGGGAATTTTGTGGCCTGCGTCCAGCCGTGCGCGATATGCGCGGTCGAAGCGGTCCCGCATTTCGTCGCCGTCCACCATATAGGCTAGCCCCTCCTTCGGGTCGTCCTTGTCGTCAACAGTGACAGCCACGACGTAATCTACGTCATCCAACGTCACCCAGCCGTTGTCATCGTCGTTGCGTGGGAAGGCAATCCAAGTGTCCTGCGTGGTCCGAATGGATACGGTATGTTGTTCATCGCCCTTGACGATCCTTCGGACACTTGACTTGCCAATCCCTTGGATGCGTTCGACCCGCCAACCGACTTGTTCCAAGGCCCGCTCGCCCAACTCAAACAACTTACGGCGGTTGGATACCTTTTGGGGTGTTCCAGAAACGTTTGTCATACCGATTCTCCTGTGTGTGTTTCGTCTGGTTTGCATATGGGACAAAATCTGGAATACGTCAAGACGACCTGGATTTAGTCCTCGGACGAAACGCGGGCGAACCAAAAGAAACTCCGGTTGCGACGGTGAACGCAAACTGGGGTCAGTTGCCCTTGGCGCTTATCGTCAAAAACTGCAGGTTTTTGACGATACTTGCATTTCCCTTCCGGATTTTTGATCTTGGGATGCCGCTGATCCGGCGGTGCTGACAGGAGTCATGATGGCGGAAAGCAAGCTGAGCCAAGACCCGCACAAGTTGCGTGAGGGGCGCGAGAAGAATCTCGAGATCGCGATCGGGCGTGAGGTGCGTGATCTGCGCCGGGCCCGTGGCATGACGGTGGCCGATCTGGCGGCTGCGGCGGGGTTGTCGGTCGGGATGTTGTCGAAGATCGAAAATGGTCTGACATCGCCGTCGCTGACCACCCTGCAAGGTCTGTCCAGCGCGCTGAGCGTGCCGGTGACAAGTTTCCTGCGCCGCTTCGAAGAGCGGCGCGAGGCGGTTCACGTCAGGGCGGGGGAGGCGCTTGAGATCGAGCGCGCCGGAACACGCGCGGGGCATCAGTACAATCTGCTAGGGCATCTGGGGGCGAATAGCAGTGGTGTGGTGGTCGAGCCTTATCTGATTACCCTGAGCGAGGAATCCGACGTCTTCCCGACCTTCCAGCATGAGGGTGTCGAGCTGCTGTATATTCTGGAAGGGGAGGTCGGCTATCGGTATGGCGACCAGAGTTTTCACCTCAAGCCCGGTGACAGCCTGTTTTTCGATGCCGACGCCCCGCATGGCCCGGACGATCTGAAGAAACTGCCGATCCGGTATCTTTCCGTCATCTCGTATCCGCAGGGCAATTGAGCGGGCAGGCCGGGTTCGAGCGGGGCGCTGGCCCCGTCTACATGAGAATCATCAGCAGAACGTCCCCGGACCGATGGTGGCATCGGTCCGGGAAACGGGCGTATTCGTCTGAGGTGCAATTGTTTCAAGCTCAGGGCGCGGCTTCCCATGAGGAAAAAACAGGCCTATTTGGCCCTGAAAATATTCCTCAGTGGAAAATTAAATTCTTTTATTGAAACTTGAACGGCTTGGCGCTAGCCTCGATTCTGACAGATTTATGGAGGCGTCGATGTGTGGAATCGTCGGACTGTTTTTGAAGGACAAATCGCTGGAGCCGCAGCTTGGGGCATTGCTGACCGATATGCTGGTCACGATGACCGATCGCGGCCCTGACAGCGCTGGCATTGCGATCTATTCGGAGGATCGCGAAGGCTTTGCCAAGCTGACCGTGCAAATGAACGACCCTGCAGGGTTCGAAGGGCTTGGCGACGAGATGTCGAAGGCGCTTGGCACCGATGTCAGTGTCGAGGTCAAGGATACTCATGCCGTGATCGAACTGGCCGAGGCCAAGCTGGACGAGGCCCGTACCGCACTGGCCGAACTGCGCCCCGAAGCGCGGATCATGAGCCAGGGCGAGGTCATCGAAATCTACAAGGAGGTGGGCTTGCCCGCCGATGTGGCAAAGCGTTTCGATATCGCTCATCAGCATGGCACCCACGGGATCGGGCACACGCGGATGGCGACCGAGTCGGCGGTGACGACCCTTGGAGCGCACCCGTTCTCGACCGGCGCGGATCAGTGCCTTGTGCATAACGGATCGTTGAGCAATCACAATTCGCTGCGGCGCAAGCTGGCGCGCGAAGGCGTCAAGGTGAACACGCTGAACGATACCGAGGTCGCCGCCGCCTACCTGACGTGGAAGATGCAGCAGGGCAAGAGCCTGGGCGATGCGCTGGAGGCGAGCCTCGAGGATCTGGACGGGTTCTTCAACTTTGTCGTGGGCACCAAGGACGGGTTCGGTGTGGTCCGCGATCCGATCAGCTGCAAACCCGCCGTGATGGCCGAAACCGATCAATATGTCGCCTTCGGCAGCGAATACCGCGCGCTGGTGAACCTGCCCGGTATCGAGGATGCCCGCGTATGGGAGCCGGAACCCGCAACCGTTTATTTCTGGAAGCACTGACATGCAGACATTCGATTTGGAAGCCAACGGCCTGCGTGGCCTGAACGAAGCGCTACAGGCGCAGAGCCAGACAACCAATGCCACGGCGTGGGAGGTTGTGAACCCCCGCGGGTCTCATGCGGTCGCTGTCGGGCTGGATGCCCCGATCGAAGTGACCGTCAAGGGCTCGACCGGGTATTACTGCGCCGGCATGAACAAGCAGGCTACGATTCACGTCGAAGGCAGCGCCGGACCGGGCGTGGCCGAGAACATGATGAGCGGCACGGTGATCGTCGAGGGCGACGCCAGCCAGTATGCCGGGGCCACCGGGCATGGCGGTTTGCTGGTCATCAAGGGGAATGCCAGCGGACGCTGCGGGATTTCGATGAAGGGCATCGACATCGTGGTGCAGGGCAATGTGGGCCATATGTCGGCCTTCATGGCGCAAAAGGGCAATCTTGTGGTCTGCGGCGATGCGGGCGATGCATTGGGGGACTCGATCTACGAGGCGCGGCTTTTCGTGCGCGGTTCGGTCAAGAGCCTTGGCGCGGACTGCGTCGAGAAAGAAATGCGCCCCGAGCATCTGGAAATCCTGGCCGACCTGATCGAACGGTCGGGCGTGGACGCCAAGCCGGAAGAGTTCAAGCGCTACGGCTCGGCCCGCAAGCTGTATAACTTCGATATCGACAACGCCTACTGAGGAGACCTGTCATGGCCAAGGACGATAAACATGTGCCGCGCACCATGCCGGTTTACTCGAGCACCTTTACGCCTGAGATAAATGCCGAAATCCGCCGTGCTGCGGCGACCGGGATTTACGACATTCGTGGCGGTGGCGCCAAGCGCAAGGTTCCGCATTTCGATGATCTGCTGTTCCTGGGCGCTTCGGTCAGCCGGTATCCGCTGGAAGGGTATCGCGAACGCTGTGATACCAATGTGGTGTTGGGCACGCGCTATGCGAAGAAGCCGATCAAGCTGGATATTCCGATCACCATCGCCGGTATGTCCTTTGGGGCGCTCAGCGCGCAGGCCAAAGAGGCCCTTGGCCGGGGGGCGTCCGCTGCGGGCACCTCGACCACCACGGGCGATGGCGGCATGACCCCCGAGGAACGCGGTGAATCCAAGACGCTGGTCTATCAATACCTGCCGTCGCGCTACGGGATGAACCCCGACGATCTGCGCAAGGCCGATGCGATCGAGGTGGTCGTGGGGCAGGGCGCCAAGCCGGGCGGGGGCGGTATGCTTCTGGGACAGAAGATTTCCGACCGCGTGGCCGCGATGCGCGATCTGCCCAAGGGGATCGACCAGCGCAGCGCTTGCCGCCACCCCGACTGGACCGGGCCGGACGATCTGGAAATCAAGATCCTCGAACTGCGTGAAATCACCAACTGGGAAAAACCGATCTACGTCAAGGTCGGCGCGACGCGGCCCTATTTCGACACCACGCTGGCGGTCAAGGCCGGGGCGGATGTGGTCGTGATCGACGGGATGCAGGGCGGCACGGCCGCGACGCAGGACGTCTTCATCGAACATGTGGGCATTCCGACACTGGCCTGTATCCGCGAAGCGGTGCGCGCGCTTGAGGATCTGAACATGCATCGCGAGGTGCAACTGATCGTGTCGGGCGGTATCCGTTCGGGCGCCGACGTGGCCAAGGCGCTTGCGCTTGGCGCGGATGCGGTCAGCATCGGCACGGCGGCGATGATCGCCCTGGGCGACAATGATCCCAAGTGGGAAGACGAGTACCGCAAACTGGGGACGACCGCGGATGCCTATGACGACTGGCACGAAGGGCAGGACCCTGCCGGTATCAGCACGCAAGACCCGGAACTGTCCTCACGTCTCGATCCTGTCGAGGCCGGGCGCCGGTTGCGCAACTATCTCAAGGTCATGACGCTGGAGGCACAGACGCTGGCCCGCGCATGCGGCAAGAACCACGTTCAGCATCTGGAACCCGAAGATCTGGTCGCCCTGACCATGGAGGCCGCGGCCATGGCCCAGGTACCGCTGGCGGGCACCAGCTGGTGGCCGGGGAAACCGGGAACACAGTTCTGATCACACAAACAAAACACGAGGGGCGGCGGTAGCCGCCCCGTTTCATGCCAACAGGGAACAAGGAACCAACCATGACGAAAGATCTGGCCGCCTTTGCCGCCGAAAACGGCATCAAGTATTTCATGATCTCATTCACCGACCTGTTCGGGGGACAGCGGGCCAAACTGGTGCCCGCTCAGGCGATTTCGGACATGCAGGAAGACGGGGCCGGGTTTGCCGGTTTCGCGACATATCTGGACATGACCCCGGCGCATCCCGACATGTTGGCCGTGCCAGATCCCGACAGCGTGATCCAACTGCCTTGGAAACCCGAGGTCGCCTGGGTCGCCGCCAATCCGGTGATGGAAGACGAAGACGTGGCGCAGGCCCCGCGCAACGTGTTGCGCCGCCTGATCGACGAGGCCGCCCAAGAGGGGATGCATGTCAAAACAGGCATCGAGGCCGAATTTTTCCTGCTGACCCCGGATGGCAGGGAATTGTCGGATGAATTCGATACCGCAGCCAAACCCTGCTATGATCAGCAAGCGGTGATGCGTCGCTATGACGTGGTGCGCGAAATCTGTGACTACATGCTGGAACTGGGCTGGGGTCCGTATCAGAACGACCACGAGGACGCGAATGGCCAGTTCGAAATGAACTGGGAGTTCGACGATGCGTTGAGCACCGCTGACAAGCATTCGTTTTTCAAGTTCATGACGAAATCCGTGGCCGAAAAGCACGGGTTCCGCGCCACGTTCATGCCCAAGCCCGTCGAAGGGCTGACCGGCAACGGGTGTCACGCGCATATTTCCGTCTGGGATGCACCGGGCGACAAGTCCAAGGCCAATGTCTTTGCCACCGACACGGGCGAAGGTCCGGCGGGCGAGCTGGGCCTGTCCGAGAAGGGCACGCATTTCCTGGGCGGGATCATGAAACACGCCAGTGCGCTGGCCGCGATCACCAATCCGACGGTGAACAGCTACAAGCGGATCAACGCGCCCCGCACCATCTCTGGTGCGACATGGGCCCCGAATACGGTGACATGGACGGGCAACAACCGCACCCATATGGTGCGGGTGCCGGGGCCGGGCCGGTTTGAACTGCGCCTGCCGGACGGGGCGGTGAACCCCTATCTGCTTCAGGCGGTGATCATCGCCGCAGGCCTGAGCGGTGTCCGCAGCAAGGCCGATCCGGGCAAACGCCATGACATCGACATGTATGCCGACGGTCACAAGGTGCGCGGCGCCCCGAAACTGCCGCTGAACATGCTGGATGCCCTGCGCACCTATGACAAGGACAAAGAGCTGAAAGCGATGA
The DNA here is from genome assembly GCF_018862045.1 of Roseovarius sp. PS-C2. Taxonomy (NCBI): domain Bacteria; kingdom Pseudomonadati; phylum Pseudomonadota; class Alphaproteobacteria; order Rhodobacterales; family Roseobacteraceae; genus Roseovarius; species Roseovarius sp. PS-C2. The sequence continues at coordinate 91,512 of NZ_JAHKSQ010000010.1, read as the reverse complement.
TGGGCGAGGAGTTCTCGAGCGCCTACATCAAGATGAAGCATGAAGAGTGGAATTCCTTCATCACTCATTTCAGCCAGTGGGAACGCGATCACACGCTGGATATCTGATCCCGATTGCCCGGTGTCATAGGTGCCGGGCGAAAGGTCATGCATGGCCAAGACATTGGCCATGCAGCGAAAACTTCGGAACGGAAATCTCCGGGCAGGGTTAAACTTTGCACCGGAATTGTCTGCGTTCAGTGAATAGGTGTTCAAGCGCTTCGAAGAACGCGCGTTGACACGTGCCGTGCCGTTCACAAACTGATTTCGATTTATGCGAATTTCAAAAAAAACTTGATTTTTTAATCGCGGCCTCTCTACCATAATTAAAAAAGTTTAATCCAAGTGAACAAGGGAGGAAGTTAAATGCCAGAGGAAATGCAAGCCCGCATTGCCGCGATGTTCCGGGGCGACAAGATATTCGCCTTGGGTTTCGTGGCGGTTCTTTGGGTGGTTGTGTTGTTCGTCTACTTCAGCGTCCGCGACACGATCGGCGGCGGTGCGATCGCCAATGTGCTGGTCGTGGCCGGGGCACTGGTGCTGTTGTTCAACACGGCGGCGATTTTCGCGATGATCCGTCAATACGCGGCTGAGCGCGATTTCATCTATGGGCTGGATATCCGGCACCTGGACGAAATGAAGCGCGCCAAGCGCAATCGCTGAGGGGGCGGATATGTCAAAGCATTACGAACCGCCCAAGCAAAGCAAGCTGGGCCAGCTTTTCGATTCGGCCTTCTTGCTGGTTCTTGTCTACGTTGCCCTGTTCATTCCGCTTATCCTGGGACTGACGGGGGCCGGAAGCACCACGCATATCCCGGAAGAGGTGAACTGGGACACGTTGGGGCAGAACCCGACCATGCAAGCCCAATGGGAAAAGCTGGGTTACACGCCTGACAGCGCGGCTGAAATCATCAGCACGCGTTTCGATTACACGATTGACCCGATGCTTCTGTTGATCACCGCAATCGTGATCATTGGCTATTTCGTGTTCCTCGTGAAGGTATCGGACAAGGAATACCGCGAGGTCATTCGGGAAAAGTTCGATCAGTGATCTGATCGGCAGGGAGGAAACAAATCATGTGGATTTTGTTGGAATACGCAGCCTGGGCCATCGCGGCGCTCTTGCTGCTGTGGATGGTGATGGATGCGGCGCGGGTCAACCGCGAGTTTGACGAAGACACCCTTCTGTCATCGCGTGAAGGTATCGATGAACTGCTGGAACATGGCGATGTTCCCGAAGCGAAGGAGGGCTGAACAATGAGCGATCAAACAGCGAATGGCTCGGCCTCTTCGGCGGTTGAGGCCGCAGTGCAGGAAGACCGCGTCGGACTGCTGAGGGTTCTGGGGCCGGTTCATGTCTGGGCGCTTGGCGTCGGGATCGTTCTGGTCGGCGAATTCATGGGCTGGAATTTCTCGGTGGGCAAAGGGGGCGCCATGGGGGCGCTGATCGCCTGTTGGGTGATCGGGCTACTTTACACCTGCGTCGCCATGATCGATTCCGAGGTGACTTCGACGGTTGCGGCGGCTGGCGGACAATACGCCCAAGCCAAGCATATCATGGGGCCGCTGATGGCCTTCAACGTGGGGCTTTACCTTGTGATGGCCTACACGATGCTCGAGGCGGCGGATGCGCTGATCGTCGGTGACCTTCTGGTCATTCTGGCCGAGCAGACAGGATACGAGGCGCTTGATCCCAAGCCATTCGTGATCCTGATCATCGCGTTTCTGGCGTTCCTGAACTATCGCGGTGTCTTCATGACGCTGACGCTGAACTTCATCATCACGGCGGCGGCGTTCGTGTCGATCATCATTCTGTTCCTCGGCGTTCAGCCCTGGCAACCGGGTGCGATGCTCAAGCACAGCGAGTTGCTGACCGACCTGCCATATGGCTGGATCGGGGTGATCGCGGCGTTCCAGTTCGGTATCTGGTACTATCTGGGGATCGAAGGCACCTGTCAGGCCGCCGAAGAAGTCCGCTCCCCCAGCCGGTCTTTGCCGCTTGGCACGATGACCGGGATCATGACGCTGCTGATTGCCGCGACGCTGACATGGTATGTCTGCTCGGGGCTGTTGCCGTGGGAGTATCTGGGTCAGGCGACCGTGCCGCTTTACGATGCCGCGCGCATGACCGGCAGCACCACGCTTCAGATCTTCCTGTTCGTGGGCACGATGTTTGCCGCGACGGCGTCGGCCAACGGCTGTATCAACGATGCATCGCGGGCGTGGTTCTCGATGGGGCGTGACCGTTATATGCCGCTATGGTTCGGGGCCGTGCATCCGCGCTATCGGACGCCGTACCGGTCGATCCTGTTCCTGATCCCGATTGCCGTGTCCTTTGCCTTTACCGGGCTGCTGGACCAGGTGATCACCTTCTCGATCCTGTCGGGTCTGCTGGGCTATACGTTCATGCCGATCAACATGGTGATCTTCCGCAGGAAATGGCCCTTGGGGACGATCCGGCGCGGGTATGTGCATCCGTTCCACCCGATTCCGGCAATCGTGCTGATGGTGCTTTGCATCACCACCTTCTTTGCCACGTACCTGGGCTTCGGGGTGCAGTTGCTGGCGATGATGATCTTCTACATTGTCGTGTCGATCTGGTTCTCGGTGCATCGCTACAAATACGTCCGCCGGTCGGATCAGTTCACGATGAACTGGCCGAAACCGCAGGGCTACTGAGGGGGAAAGACCATGATGGACAGAATCCTGTGTGCAATCGACGGGTCGAAGGCGGCGCAACGCGCCGTCACCTTCGGGATCGCCCTGGCCGAGAAATGCGATGCCGAACTGTGCTTTGTCACGGTCTCGACAGTGTCGCAATCCAGCGCGGCGGACAGCCCCTTTTGGGATACCAAGCTGTTCGACGCGGGCGAGGCATTGATCGAGCGCGAGTTGGGCGATGCCATGCGCGAGGCGTCCGGCAGTTCGGTCAAGGCCAGTTGCGCGACGATCTCGGGGCGCGACATCGCCCATGCGATCGTGGCCTATGCCATGGCTGAAGGTTATGACCATATCGTGATGGGCTCGACCGGGCATACCGCGTTCGGTCGGTTGCTGACCGGCTCGGTCGTGGACGATGTGCTCAGCCAGAACCATCCGCCGGTCACGGTGGTATGAGCGCGACGACGCTTGCCCTTGTCGCCGCCGGCGTGGCCGGATTGGGGACGCTCTATGTCAAGGATAACCGGCGCGAGAAATCGCGCCGGGCTCTTTCGTTCGAGGGATGCCGTGGGTATCTGGAGAACGAGCGCGTGACGCTGGAGGATACCGGATATCCGAAAGTGACCGGGCGCTACCACGGAACCGAGGTGGAAATCCGTCTTGCCGTGGATACGATTCAACTGCGCAAACTGCCGGTGTTGTGGTTGATGGTGACAGTGCAGCGGCCTGTGCCTGTCACGGGTGTGGTCGATATCATGACCCGTGCCACCAATTCCGAGATATTCTCGCCCCATAACGACTTACCTGCCGCGCTGCCCTTGCCGCAAGGATGGCCGAACGAAATCAATATCCGCACCGATGACCCGCAGGCGGCAGGCCCCGTTCTGGACAAGGTTGCGGATCACGTCCAAGCCTTCGTGGCCGATAACCGGGGCAAGGAAATGCTGATCACCCCGCGCGGTGTGCGTCTGGTCCATCGCTTGTGCGAAAGCGACCGGGGGCACTACCTTATGACCCGGTTACCGAGATTCGACGGGGATCAGGTGCCGTTCGAAACCGTGCAGCCGCTTATTCAACAGGCCATTGCCGTTGCCGAAAGCCTCAAGGACATGCCGAATGACCAAACCGATTGACATGCCCAAGCCTCCGAACCCGGCCCTCGTTATGGCGGTTGCCGCTGTTCTGACCGGAATGGGGCAGGTCATGAACGGGCAGGCGAACCGGGGCCTGATGATGGCGTTTACCGCACTTTCGCTGGCCTGGGTCAGCTACAACCTGACGACGCCGGAGCATTCATTCGTCGGGCGCTACGCGGGTGGCTTCATGATTCATGCTATCGCCTTCATGGACGCCTATCGCGTGGCCAAGTTCCGTTGGCAGGAATGGAAAACGGGGCAGCGGCACGATTGAGTGGCAGGCGGCCAAGTGCCGTCACATCAAGGGGTTTTCAGGCACGACATACATTTGCGGGACGCTGAACGCATTATATTGCGCGCAGGGGATCTGGGGTATGTGAAAACCATTGGAAGATAGGGTAAACCAACGCTGACAGTACGAGCATGCAAGGTTTCAAAATTCCAAAATGAGCAAGAGCAGTAGAGGTATCGGTTCGAAGCAGCGCGTGGTGTTCCTGCACCGGCGGGGGCATGTGTCCAGTGGGGCCAAGATCATGCGTTGCGATCAGCTTTCGCAGATATGCGACCGGCATCTCGGAAATGCTTATGATTTCTCCGTACAGTCTCAATCCCCGATGCGCGATGGCGACATGCTGCGCCAGTCGGTCGAAGATTTGAAGGGCGCAATCGTGATCCTGCTCAAAGGTGTTGCCAAGCTTTTCGGCCCCGAGGGGATGGAGATGCTGCACGAAAAGGCGCGTGGCATTTGTATCGACTATGTGGATGCCACCGTTGCCGAAAGTTTCTCGCCCTTTGCCGATGTGCACATCGGGGCCTCGCATGCGGGATGCGCGATCCTCGAGAACCGGCTCGGGAAATCCGATCGAGTCGTGGGACGGCCCGAAGTCGCGCTTTTGACTCATCATGCCGATCCGCGCCTCGATCGGTACGAAATGCAGGAGCTGCACAGCCTGCGGACCGTGTATTTGGGCCATCCGCAAAACCTGTTCCTGCCCGAAGCGGCGGCTAGGCAGGTGTCCCTGTTGAATTATTTCGACGATTCAAGCATCGGGGATGTGTTCTCGGCGCTGTGCTGTTTCAACATGCACTATTGCGTGAGGCCTCCGCAACGTCCGGCTCTGGCGCGCAATATGGCGAAACCCTTTACCAAGGGCTTCAACGCCGCCGCTTTGGGGGCGAATGTGATGACCACGCGCGACACCGCGGATGCCGAGCATTACCTTGGTGCCGACTATCCTTTCCTGCTTGATGACGCCGAGGAGGCCACGATTCTGGCCGGGTTGGAAAAGGCCAGGGAACTTTACGACACCCCCGCCTGGAAAGAGGCGAGCGAGCGTATGGCCCATGTCCGGGAACTGACCTCCGAAGCCCACATCATGGGCGAGATGACGGCGATCTTGTCCCGGTTCGCCTGACAGATTGTTGTCGCATCCCTCATGCTTGATGCGCTCGATACCCTGTAAAAAGGCATTGCGGCAGAATGTTCGGCGGGTGGCCGATGCGGATTTGGTCGCACCATCCGATCTCGTTCGTTTTCAGGCGCGTCCCGCATCCGCGGACAGCGTCAGCGCACTGACACCAAGCTTGTTCAGGGCACCTTCCCATTTTTCGGGATCGGGCGTGTCGAAAACAAGCCTGCGGTCGGCGTCGCAGGTCAGCCAGCCGTTCTGAGCGATTTCGGATTCCAGTTGCCCCGGCCCCCATCCGGCATATCCCAATGCCATGATGACTCGTGCCGGACCGCGCCCTTCGGCCAGGTCTTCGAGTATGTCCAGGGTGGCGGTCATCGCGAAATCGTCGTTCACGTCCAGTGTCGATATGGACGAGTGATAGCCATAGTCATGCAAGACGAATCCGCGCCCATGTTCGACCGGACCGCCGAAATGCACCGCCATTTCGCGCAGGTCGGGTCCGGGTTTGATTGAAAGCTGCTCCAGCAGGTCTTTGAATTGCAGGTCGCGGGTGGGTTTGTTGATCACCAACCCCATGGCGCCCTCGTCGGAATGGGCGCACATGAAGATTACGGAATGCTCAAACCTCGGATCGCCCATGCCGGGCATGGCGATCAGAAGTTTTCCGGTCAGGTCGATTGGGTTGGTCAAGCGTGCACTCCGCAGGGTTCACGACCAAGAATGGGGCGACTGGCGGCGCAGTTCAAGCGTTGCAATCCTGTGTGTGCGACATTTCTCTCGCTGTGCTCGCTGGAAAGTGAGTTGGAATTTCAGGCAGGATCGCCCATTTGAAGGGTATGAACGCTCGTATCCTTCTTTTCCTTGCCGCGCTGTGGGCACCCTTCCTGTCGGTCCACACAGCGCAGGCCGATCCCGACATGGTGGATGCCCATATCCTGACCGGCTGGCGGCAAGAGGATGGCCGCCATATTTCGGCATTGCACCTGACGCTGAAGAACGGTTGGAAAACCTATTGGCGGGCTCCGGGGGATGCCGGTATCCCCCCTCAGTTCGATTGGCGCAAATCGCGCAATCTGGCGGGGGTGCAGGTAACGTGGCCGACACCGCGCACCATTCAGCAAAGCGGCGTGCGCACGATCGGCTATGCCGAGAGCATGACCCTGCCGCTGACCTTGATACCCGAAACACCGGGTCAGCCCATCGTGCTGGACGGAACGATCGAAATCGGGGTTTGCAAGGATGTCTGCGTTCCCGTCACCTTACGCCTTTCGCAGGATCTGGGGGCACAACCGGCAAAGCGTGATCCGCGAATCGTGGCGGCGATGGCCGCGCGACCGTTTTCCGCGAAAGAGGCTGGCGTGACGCGCGTGGCGTGCTCGATCAGCCCGATCAAGGGCGGGCTGCGGCTGCGCGCCGAGGTGGACCTGCCCGATACCGGCGGTCAGGAGGTTGCGGTGATCGAAACACCCAACCCGGCGATCTGGGTGGCGCAGGCCGACACTGCGCGCCGGAACGGGCGGCTGGTGGCCGAAACCGATATGTATCACGTCAACGGCGGCACCTTCGCTCTGGATCGTTCCGGGCTGCGGATCACGGTGATCGGTGAAAAACGCGCGGTGGATATTCGCGGTTGTCCGGGGGGATGAGTTCCGGGCTTACTTGCGCCGTTTATGTTCATCCAGCCGGGGCATGATCTCGACGAAATTGCAGGGGCGATGACGATAGTCCAGTTGCAGGCTCAGGATGTCGTCCCAGGCATCCTTGCAGGCGCCGGGGCTGCCGGGCAGGGCGAACAGGTAGGTGCCCCCGGCCACGCCACCCGTGGCGCGCGATTGAACCGCACTGGTGCCGATCTTCTGCAAGCTGACCATGGTGAAGACGGTGCCGAAGGCGTCGATCTCTTTCTCGTAGACATCGCGATGCGCCTCGACCGTCACGTCGCGTCCCGTCAGGCCGGTGCCGCCGGTGGAAATCACCACGTCCACCTTGTCCGATGCGATCCATTCGCGCAGCTGGTCGGCAATCTGGTCACGCTCGTCGCGCACGATCATCCGGTCGGCAAGCACATGGCCTGCCGCTTCGATCCGGTTCACCAGCACTTCGCCGGAACGGTCCTCGGAAATGTCGCGGCTGTCGCTGACGGTCAGAACGGCGATGCGAACGGGGATGAAGTCCTTGCTTTCGTCGATACGGCTCATGCGGGTCAACTCCTTTGGATTAGGGCCAGCCGCACGGCCAGCCCTGCGAATATCGCGGCACTGGCATAGCCAAGGCCGCGTGTAAACCGGGCCGAGGTGGCCAGACGGCGGCCAACGCCCCCGGCAAACATTCCCACCGCCCCGTTGATGACGAACCCGCCGAGGCCAAGGATCAGCCCGTAGATCAGGAACTGCCCGAGGATCGCGCCGCGCGCGGGGTCCACGAACTGCGGTACGAAGGCCAGCACGAACAGGATCACCTTGGGATTTAGCAGGTTGACCACCAGCCCCTGACGAAAGGCGCGCGCGGCGGAGATGCTCAGCGGCGTTGCCACAGATGGCGCCGGACGGCGCAACGCAGCCCATGCCAGCCACAGAAGATAGGCCACCCCGATCCAGCGGATCACGTCGAACAACCACGGCAGCGCGGCCAATGCCGCGCCAAGGCCAAGCCCGGCCAGCGTGACATGGACCATGCCGCCCGCCGCGATTCCGGCGCTTGCGGCGATGGCCGGGCGCGGCCCCGAGCGCAGCCCGAGCCCGAGGCAAAACATCATGTCCGCCCCCGGCGTCAGGTTCAGCGCCAGACCGGCCGGAACGAATGCCAAGAGGACAAGCGGGTCAATGATCATGGGCCGGCCTCGAACCAGTTTGGCGTCGGACCCAGATTGACGACGCGGGAGTTGCCAATCATGCCTTCCCGCCCCCAACTGTCATGGATATGGCCGCACAGGACCAGTTCGGGGTGCAGGCGTTCAATCGCGGCGCGAATGGCGGTCGAGCCGACCGATGCCCCTTGCGAGGTGACATCGGCGACACCCTTGGGCGGCGAATGGGTGATCAGGATATCGACATCGGTACATGCGTTCAGCAGGGTTTCGGCCTCTGCTTCGCTCAGATCGCAGGACCAGTCGCCAAAGGGCGTGACCGGCACACCATAGCCAAGGCCGAAAATGCGCAGCCCCTCAACCGTGGTTCCGCGCCCGTGCAAAACCGTGGTGCCTTTGTTCACGGCTTGGCGCAATTCCTCGTCGCTTTCGGCATTGCCGGGCACCACGATCATCGGGGCCGTGATGCCGTCGAGCAGCGCCAAGGCCTGTTTCAGCCCTTGCCGGTGATTGCAGAAATCCCCGGCACCGATCACCATGTCGGCATCTTTACTGGCGGCAACCAGATCGGCGGCATGCCCCCGTGACAGGTGCAGATCCGAGAAGGCGAGGATTTTCACGATTTCCCCCTCAGTCGTGCCTGCAACTCCAACAGGTCCGCCCATGCTTCGCGCTTGAATTGCGGACTGCGCAGCAGATAGGCGGGGTGGAACATCGGCAGGGTCGGTTTGCCATAGCTTTCGCTCCAGTGCCCGCGCAGCCTGCTGATGCCGCGTTTGCCCAGACCGGCCTGACAACTGATATTGCCCATCAGCACGATCACCTCGGGCGCGATCAACTCGACATGGCGCTGCACGAAGGGCACCATCATGGCGATTTCCGTGGGTTTCGGATCGCGGTTCTGCGGTGGGCGCCACGGTAGCACATTGGTGATATACACCGATTTCTCGGCATCCGTCGCGTCGCGCGCCATACCGATTGCGGCGAACATCCGGTCCAGCAATTGCCCGGCGCGCCCGACGAACGGCCTGCCCTGAATATCCTCGTCCCGCCCCGGTGCCTCTCCGATAATCATCACGCGCGCGGTCGGGTTGCCATCGGCAAAGACAAGGTTGCGCGCGCCGCGTTTCAGGTCGCAATGCTCGAACGCGGCCATCGCGTTCTGCAAAGCCTCAAGCGATCCGGCGTTCTGCGCGGCGGCCCTGGCCTCCTCCACCGGATCGGCAGCAGGGGCAGCGGCGGGCGGCGGGGCTTTGGCCGTTGCGGCGGCAGGTTTCGCCACCTTCTCGGGCACCTCGTAGCGATTCACCGGTGCGTCGCAAATCGCCTCGGTCACGCCGAGTTCGATCTGCCAGTCCAGCAGGGCCTTTGCGGTATGATAGTCCAAAGCCGATTCCATGATATGCGCAGGCTACTCCCCTGTCGCGCCGGTGGAAAGCGGGCAAAGCGACACCTTGCCCCTGACCGCGACCCTTCCTATAAGCGGGCAGGATCACGGAACGGAGCGGCGGATGACCTTTTCACACTCCCACCTTCTGGGGATCGAACCCCTCTCGCCGCCCGAAATCACCGAGATTCTGGATCTCGCCGATCAATACGTGGCCCTGAACCGGCGGGACATGAAGCACTCCGATGCTTTGGCGGGCCTTACCCAGATCAACATGTTTTTCGAAAACTCCACCCGGACGCAGGCCAGTTTCGAGCTGGCGGGCAAACGTCTGGGGGCGGATGTGATGAACATGGCGATGCAGGCAAGCTCGATCAAAAAGGGCGAAACCCTGATCGACACGGCGATGACGCTCAACGCCATGCACCCTGATCTTCTGGTCGTGCGCCACCCGCATTCCGGTGCGGTGGACCTTCTGGCGCAGAAGGTGAACTGCGCCGTTCTGAACGCGGGCGACGGACGCCACGAACACCCGACGCAGGCGCTTCTGGATGCGCTGACCATTCGCCGGGCCAAGGGCCGCCTGCACCGGCTGAACATCGCCATCTGCGGCGATATCGCCCACAGCCGCGTGGCGCGCTCGAATATTCTTCTGTTGGGCAAGATGGAAAACCGTGTGCGCCTGATCGGCCCGCCCACGCTGATGCCCTCCGGCATCGCCGATTTCGGGGTCGAGGTCTATGACGACATGGCCGAGGGGCTGCGCGACGTGGACGTGGTGATGATGTTGCGCCTTCAGCGTGAACGCATGGATGGCGGTTTCATCCCCTCGGAGCGTGAATATTATTTCCGCTACGGTCTGGACGCCGAGAAACTGGGATATGCAAAGGAGGATGCGATCGTCATGCATCCCGGCCCGATGAACAGGGGCGTCGAGATCGACGGCGAGATCGCCGATGACATCAATCGCAGCGTCATTCAGGAACAGGTCGAGATGGGCGTTGCCGTGCGCATGGCCGCGATGGACCTTCTGGCGCGCAACCTGCGCGCCCGCGCGCAAGAGGTGCTGGTATGAGCGACCGGATCGAGATCAAACCGACGGAACACGGCGTCGTCCGTGTGTTTGCCGTCGATTTGACCACTGATCGGGTCGAGGCCTTCAACCGCCGCAATGGCGACTGGCCGCTGCAACAGGCGCTTGGCGCGGATGTGCTGAATCCCGACCATGTCGAACTGTTCCCGCTCTCCGATCTCGATGACCTGGGGTTGAGCGGCTATCTGGAACAGGGCCACGGGATTCCCGATGCCGAACTGGCAGGCATGCGGGCGCGGCTTGACGGGTTGGCGGGCCATGTTCTGTTCGTGACCTCCCGCGCCTTTGACGGGCAAGCGCAGGTATTGACGCCCCGTGCGCCCCTGCACCTGATTGCCAGCTTCAACGAGGGAACCGCGCCGGTGTCGTTCGATCCGCTGCCGTCCGAGGCCGCGCGCGGCACGACTGGCGACAAACCCGGCCCAAGCGATGCCGCCATGTCGGGACGCATCGCCAGCCTGGCGCTGCTGGTGCTGTTCTTGTTGGTCGCGGTTGTCATCTGGATCGCGTCATGAGTGAAAGCCTGATCCATTCCATGACGCCGACCACCCCCCTCGCCGAGGGCGAGCGGGTTGTGCACAGTTTCCACCCTGACAGGGCGGCCTATTGGCGCGATCACGCGTGGCTGGCGGCCGGGGCCATGGCCATCGGGATGGTGATCTTGTGGGGGATGGGCAATCCGCATGTCTGGACCGGGGCCGTCGGCGGGCTGGCGGCGGTGGCGGTGCGCGCCTTTTACGTGGCTTCGGACGAAATGCAGGCCCGGTGGGATTTGACCGACCGCCGTCTTCTGGGGCCGCAAACCCGTGCCGTTTTCCTGCGCGACATTCAGACCATCCGCACCCTTGGCAGCGCCGTGCAGATCGTGACGCGCTCGGGTGACAAGCATCTTCTGAAATACCAAGCCGACCGCGACGCCACCCGCCAGCGGATCGAAACCGCGATCACCGGAGCCGTGCAATGACCACAACCCTTCTCACCAACGCCCGCCTGATCGACCCGGAACAAGGCACCGAGGCGCCCGGTTGGCTGCTGATCGAAAACGGCGCCATCGCGGCAACCGGGGCGGGGGCCGAGGGGCCAAAGGCCGACAAGATGGTCGATTGCGGGGGCAAGTGCCTTGCGCCGGGGATCGTCGATATCGGCGTCAAGGTGTGCGAGCCGGGGGAGCGGCACAAGGAATCCTATCGTTCCGCCGGTCTGGCCGCGGCGGCGGGCGGGGTCACCACCATGGTCACCCGCCCCGATACCAGCCCCGCCATCGACAGCCCCGAGACGCTGGAGTTCGTTGCGCGCCGCGCCAATGCGTCCGGCCCCGTGCATGTCCGCCCGATGGCGGCGCTGACCAAGGGGCGCGAGGGCCGCGAGATGACCGAGATCGGGTTTCTCATGGATGCGGGCGCGGTGGCCTTTACCGATTGCGATCATGTGATCGCCAACACCAAGGTGTTCAGCCGCGCGCTGACCTATGCCCGTTCTCTTGGCGCGTTGATCATCGCCCACCCGCAAGAGCCGGGGCTGAGCGCCGGGGCAGCAGCCACGAGCGGCAAGTTCGCATCGTTGCGCGGGTTGCCCGCCGTGTCGCCTATGGCCGAACGCATGGGGCTGGATCGCGATATCGCCCTGCTGGAAATGACGGGCGCGGCCTATCACGCCGACCAGATCACAACCGCCCGTGCGTTGCCCGCGCTTGAGCGTGCCAAGCGCAACGGGCTGAACATCACCGCTGGCACCTCGATCCATCACCTGACCCTGAACGAACTGGACGTGGCCGACTATCGCACCTTCTTCAAGGTCAAGCCGCCCCTGCGCTCGGAAGACGACAGGCAGGCGGTGATCGAAGCGGTGCGGTCGGGCCTGATCGACGTGATCAGTTCCATGCACACCCCGCAGGACGAGGAATCCAAGCGCCTGCCATTCGAAGAGGCCGCAAGCGGCGCGGTGGCGTTGGAAACCCTGCTGCCGGCGGCGCTGCGCTTGTATCATTCGGGCGATCTGGACCTACCAACGCTGTTCCGGGCTATGGCGCTGAATCCGGCGCGGCGGCTCGGCCTGCCCTCGGGGCGGCTGTCGGCGGGCGCGCCTGCCGATCTGGTGCTGTTCGATGCCGACAAACCCTTTGTCATGGACCGCACGACGCTGCGCTCGAAATCCAAGAACACGCCGTTTGACGGTCAGCGTATGCAAGGTAAGGTGCTTGCGACCTATGTTGCCGGAACCCCCGTTTTCGAGGCTGCCTGATGCCTGATCTTGAAACCAGCCAGTCGCTTTTGATCCTGTGGGCCGTCATCGGGTATCTGCTTGGTTCCATTCCGTTCGGGATGGTGCTGGCGAAGGCCATGAACCTCGGCAATCTGCGCGAGATCGGGTCGGGCAATATCGGGGCGACCAATGTGTTGCGGACCGGCTCCAAGGGGGCGGCGGCGGCCACGCTTTTGCTGGACGGGGCCAAGGGGGCGGTGGCCGTTCTGCTGGCGCGGGCGATCAGCGGTGAAGACGCCGCGCAGCTTGCGGCGCTGATGGCGTTCCTCGGGCATTGCTATCCCGTTTGGCTTGGTTTCAAGGGCGGCAAGGGGGTGGCGACCTTTCTCGGCTTGATGCTGGCACTGGCCTGGCCCGTCGGTCTGGCCTGTTGTCTGACATGGCTGGTGACCGCCCTGATCGTGCGGATATCGTCCTTTGCCGCGATCGTGGCAGCGGCGTCATCGACGATCTGGATGTTCTTCCTTGGGCAGGGGAAAATGGTGGTGCTCGGTTTCGTGCTGATGCTGCTGATATTCTGGCGGCACCGCGCGAATATCACACGGCTGAAGGCCGGGACCGAACCGAAGATCGGCCAGAAATAAGCCGTGATCCCCCGGCCTGCCCGTCTGGCAGATACCGACGTCATACCGACACGATACCGACGTTGTACCGAAGGGCGAAAATGCCCCCGGTGATCAGTAGGAATATTCCTTGTAAATCCGGGTCAGATCGCCCTGCCAGTCGCCGTTGTAATGCTCCAGCAACTCGTCGGCAGGCACCTGCCCGCTTTCCATGCTTTCCTTGAGTGCATTGAGGAAATGGGTCTCGTCCGGGATCATCCCGTTGGCGCCCGTGCGTCCGCGCGCCTTGAGGCCCGCCTCGGAAACCGCCAGAACCTCGCGCGCCAGATCGTGCATGTCGATCCCGCCCACCTTGGCCTGCAACGCGTCCTTGCCCGCCGCCACACGCAGCGCTTCGCGGGTCTGCGCATCCCAGCCTTTGACCAGATCCCACGCGGCGTCCAGAGCGGTCTGATCGTAGGTCAATCCAACCCAGAACGCGGGCAGCGCACACAGCCGCCGCCAAGGCCCGCCATCGGCGCCGCGCATCTCGATGAATTTCTTGATCCGCGCCTCGGGGAAGATCGTGGTCAGGTGATCGGCCCAGTCCGAGAGGGTGGGTTTTTCACCGGGCAATGCAGGCAGTTCGCCCTTCAGGAAATCACGGAAGGACTGACCGAGCGCATTGATGTAAACCCCGTCACGATAGACAAAATACATAGGAACATCAAGGGCATACTGGACCCATGCTTCGAACCCGAAGCCCTCGTCAAAGATGAAGGGCACCATCCCCGTGCGGTCGGCGTCAAGGTCGCGCCAGATGCGGCTGCGCCAGCTTTTGAAGCCGTTGGGTTTGTTCTCGAAGAAGGGAGAATTGGCAAAAAGAGCGGTGGCAACCGGTTGCAGGGCGATCGCAACGCGCATCTTCTGCACCATGTCCGCCTCGGAGCCGAAATCCAGATTGACCTGAACGGTGCAGGTCCGGCGCATCATCGAGGTTCCCATTGTGCCGACCGATTGCATATAGGAATCCATCAGCTTGTAACGCCCCTTGGGCATCAGCGGCATTTCCTCGTGCGTCCATATCGGTGCTGCGCCGAGCCCGATGAAACCGACGCCGATCTCGTCGGCGATGTCTTTTACCTCGCGCAGGTGTTCGTTGACCTCGTCGCATGTCTCATGGATCGTTTCCAGCGGTGCGCCGCTGAGTTCCAGCGCCCCACCGGGTTCGAGGCTGACATTCGCACCGTCCTTCATCAGGCCGATCAGCTTGTCTGCTTCGCGCAGTTCGGACCAGCCGTGACGGTCGCGCAGGCCTTCGAGAACGGCCAGAATCGAACGCTCGCCTTCATAGGGCAGGGGCTTGAGCGTGTCCTTGCAATAGCCGAACTTTTCATGCTCGGTGCCGATGCGCCAGTCTTCGGGCGGTTTGCAGCCGCTTTCCATATACTCCGCCAGTTGTTCGTGCCGTTCGATCGGCCCGCCTCCGGATTGGGGTATGGACATGAGCGTCTCTCCTGCCTTGCCGCGCAACAATGATTGCCACAAGTGGCCGTATTCTCGCGGGGTGTCAATGCAGGGCGTTTGTGCGTTTCTGCCAGATCACGATGGTGTCATGGCCGTCACGATGCATTTGCGACAGCATCCGTTCCGTCCGAATGCCCGGAAGCGTGGCGAAAGCATCGAACAGAAGATCCGAACCGCCGGCGGTGAGCGGGATGTAAAGATCCGGCTGCCCCGGCTGGCTGAGAACCCAATGCGCGGGGTGGGCGGCACGGTCGAGCGACAGGCGGGTCAGCTCACCAAGGGCCACCACGCCGCCGGTCAGCGGCCCGAAATAGGCGATCTGCCGTTCATCGACCTGTACGATGCCTGGGCCACCTTGGGTGGTACGAAAACGGGCCCGCTGAAACCCTGCGATGGCCAACACGATCCCGGCCAGGATCAGGGCATAGCCCAGCCAGTGAAGCATGCCAAACGTGCCAAGAGCCCACCAAAGTCCAAGCGCAAGCAATGCCGCGCCGGTCAGCCCTTCGCGCCACCGCCAAAGTGCTGCGCGCGCCTGAGGACGGACAAAGCTCAAGACCAGTCCCCAAGTGTCATCTGCCACACGGTCAGGGCGGCCACGGCAGCGGTATCGGCGCGCAGGATGCGAGGGCCAAGGCTGACGGGGTGGGCAAAGGGAAGGGCGTTCAACCGGGTACGCTCCGCGTCGGAAAAGCCGCCTTCGGGGCCGATCAGGATCGCCCATTTGTCACCGCCCGTCGTCCCAAGGGTCTGAGCCGCACCGACAAGGGCTTCGTCGCAGAACATCAGGTGCCGGTCTTCGGGCCAGTCGGACAGCAGGCGGTCGAGCTTCTGCAGGCTGGTGACTTCGGGCACATAGGTGCCGCCGCATTGTTCGGCGGCCTCGACCGCGTGCGCCTGCAGGCGATCCTGCCGAATCCGTTCGGAATTCGTGAACGCGGTCTGCACCGGCAGAATCCGCGCCGCACCCATTTCGGTGGCTTTCTCGACGATAAAGTCGGTGCGGGCCTTTTTGATCGGGGCAAAGAGCAGCCAAAGGTCAGGGGGCATTTGCTGCGGCTGCGTCTGCTCGTCGGTCCTGAGCAGACCGTTTCGCTTGGAGGCCTCGCGCACCGTCGCGCGCCATTCTCCATCCCGCCCGTTGAACAGCAACACCGCATCGCCCTCGCCACGTCGCATTACGCCGAACAGGTAATGCGCCTGATCGCGGTCCAGAGGAACCGTTTGCCCTTCCCCCAGGGGGTGATCTACATAAAGCCTGATTTTCGCATCTGCCATGGGGGCAACATATGACCGGCAAGAACCAGACGCCAGAGGCCACGACAGGTCAGGTGGCCGACGCGGTCAAGGGCAACTGGGTGGACCGGTTGGCCCCGGCCCCGACACGTCCCTATCTGCGGCTTGCCCGCGCCGACCGCCCGATCGGAACATGGCTGTTGCTGCTGCCCTGCTGGTGGGGTTTGCTGCTGGCGATGCTTCATGACGGGCTGGCTGGCTGGCATGATCTGTGGATATTCGCGGGATGTGGGATCGGTGCGTGGCTGATGCGTGGGGCGGGCTGCACGTGGAATGACATCACCGACCGGAATATCGACGGCAGTGTGGCGCGTACCGCATCGCGCCCGATTCCGTCGGGGCAGGTCAGTGTCAAACAGGCGCTGATGTGGCTGGTCGTGCAGGCCCTGATTGCGTTCTGCATCCTGTTGACCTTCAACCTGGCCGCCATCGGGCTGGGTGTTCTGGCGTTGCTGCCTGTGGCCATCTACCCGTTTGCCAAGCGGTTTACGTGGTGGCCGCAGGTGTTTTTGGGTCTGGCCTTCAACTGGGGCGCGCTATTGGCATGGACGGCGCATACCGGCCAGTTGGAATGGCCTGCGGTTCTGCTTTACCTCTCGGGGATCGCCTGGACACTGTTCTATGACACGATCTATGCCCATCAGGACAAAGAGGACGATGCGCTGATCGGGGTGAAATCCACGGCCCTCCTGTTCGGCGATGCGACACCACGTTGGTTGCTGGGCTTTATGATCCTGACGATGCTTCTGCAGATGTTCGCGGTGATACTGGCCGGTATCGGGGGAAGTTCGCTTGCCTTACTGGTGGCGCTTCTGGGGCCTTGGGCGTTGGGGCTTCACATGCATTGGCAATTGCGTCGGCTGAAGCTCGACGATGGCGATCGGCTGCTCAGGTTGTTCCGGTCGAACCGCGATGCCGGATTGCTGCCTGTGCTGATTTTCGCCGTTGCGCTGTTGCTGTGATTGAACTCGGCTCCGGCAGGGCCTAAACACTGCCTCAACAATAACTTGCGGGCCTAACCCTCATGCGCCTGTCTTCGATACTGGTTATCGCAGCCACTTTTCTGATTTCCGCCGCCATGTGTCTGATGGCGGCCCGTTTCGCCGTCACCGCGATCGAGGATTCGTCGCGCACCGCCGTGCGTGACACGCTCGACCAGAATGACATGGTTTGGGCCGAGGTCGACGCCAACGGCTTACAAGTGTTCCTGGCCGGCACAGCCCCGTCGGAGGCGGTCAGGTTCAAGGCGCTGTCCGTGGCGGGAACCGTGGTAGACGCAGCCCGGGTTATCGACCAGATGCTTGTGGCTGACAGCGAGAATGTTGCGCCGCCCAGATTCTCTATTGAAATCTTGCGGAATGACAGTGGCATCTCGCTTATTGGGCTGGTCCCTGCCGCAACCGACCGTGACGCTTTGATGGAAGAGATCACCGACGTCGCGGACGGAGCGGCAGCGTCGGATTTGCTGGAATCGGCAGATTACCCACAGCCCGAAGCCTGGGAAGAAGCGTTGGAATATGCCGTCGACTCTCTGAAGCTGTTGCCGCGTGCAAAGATTTCCGTGGATGCCGATCGCGTTCTGATCACGGCCATGGTCGACAGTGAGGCCGCGAAACGCCAGCTTGAGATCGACCTCGCGCGTACTGCGCCAACCGATATTCGTCTGGCATTGGATATTTCTGCTCCGCGTCCGGTGATCACGCCATTTGCCCTGCGGTTTCTGATCGAAGATGGTCAAGCGCGCTTCGATGCCTGCGCCGCCGATACCGATGAGGCCCGCGACCGTATATTGACCGCTGCGGGCAGGGCTGGCCTTGCGGAAAAAACGGACTGCGTCATCGGCCTTGGCGTTCCCTCCCCGAAATGGGGAGAGGCTGTGGAAATGGTTATTGGTGCGCTTGCCGAACTGGGAAATGGCAGCCTGACATTTTCGGATGCCGATATCTCACTTATCGCGGCAACCGGCACCTCCGAGGCGCAGTTCGACGAAGTCGTCGGCCGTCTCGAAACCTCGTTGCCCGAAGTGTTCGCATTGCATGCGGTTTTGCCCAAGCCCGAGAACCAGGAAACGATCAAGCCGGAATTTACCGCCACGCTGTCGCCCGAAGGACTGGTGCAAATCCGGGGGCGTGTCGCGAGTGAACTGGCGCGGGAAACCGTCGACAGTTTCGCCAAGGCGCGGTTCACCTCGGATGCGGTGCACACAACCGCCCGTGTGGTCGAAGGATTGCCGCGCGACTGGTCGCTGCGTGTGCTGACAGGGGTTGAGGCGCTCAGCTACCTGTCGAACGGTTCGGTCGTGGTCAAGCCCGATGAGGTGACGGTCAACGGCAATACCGGGCGCAAGGACGCCAATGCGATGATCTCGAGCTTTCTGTCGGACAAACTGGGCGAAGGAGAGCAGTTTTCGATCGACGTCACCTATAAGGAAGAGCTCGATCCGATTGCCAGCCTGCCGACCCCCGACGAATGCGAGGCCGACATCGCCGAAATCCTGACCGAGCGTAAGATCAACTTCGAACCTGGGTCGTCGCGGCTTGATGCGGCCGGGGTGGAGATCATGGACGATATCGCCACCATCCTGAAGGAATGCGGCGATATTCGTATGGAAATCGGCGGTCATACCGATAGTCAGGGCCGCGAAATCATGAACCAGAACCTGAGCCAGGAACGCGCGCAGGCGGTTCTGAACGAGTTACGCAATCGCCGGGTTTTGACTTCGTCCTTTACCGCAAAGGGGTATGGTGAAAGTCAGCCGATTGCGGACAACGATACCGAAGAAGGCCGCGAAGCCAATCGCCGTATCGAGTTCCGCCTGATCCGGCCAAAGCCGGTCGAAGAAGAGCAGACAACGCTTGAAAGCCTTGAAGAACCGCGCGAAGAAGGTGACGATCAGGCCCAGCAAGGTCAGGAAGACACGTCAGATGAACAGAACTGAATTCATTATCGTTACGGCGATTATTCTTTTCGTGGCTTTCTGCATGGGGTGGTTCGCAAACTGGCTGGTGCATCGTTTCATCCGCGTTGCGCAATCGGATGTGGGTGAACTCGAAAAAATGGCGCAAGAGCTGCACGAAGCCGAGGAAACGCGCGATCAGGCGATCACCTATCTACAGCAGCGTGAAGCCGAACTGACCAATCAACTGGCACAAACCGAGGCTGAACTGGCTGCCACGATGGACGGGTTGCGCGAAGCCCGGTACGAGGCCGAGCAACTGCGCTCTCATTTGGATCGCGTCGGAACCGGCTGAGCGGATCAATCGGTTGCGGAAAAACCCGGCGATCCGCGGTCTTCGGGGTGATGGGCCAGATGCTTGCGCTTGATTTCCTCTGACGTGTCGCGACTGCCGTCATGGCTCCATCCCGGTGGTGCGATGCAATACATCAGCCGTTCGCGCCAGGTCAGGCCCGGCTGCGTGGCGTCGCGGAAAATGCCCACCCATTCGTGAAAGGCCACGCGGATCGGATTGAAGGTGCCCAGGTTGTGAACCAGCCCGTACCGGGGTTTTTCCTGTTCCAGCTCCGGCACGAAGGTGCCGAACATCTTGTCCCAGACGATGAAGACGCCGGCATAATTGGCATCCAGGTACCGCGCGTTGCGTCCGTGGTGAACCCGGTGATGGCTTGGGGTGTTCATCACGGCCTCGAACCAGCGGGGCATTCTTCCGATGGCCTCGGTGTGAATCCAGAATTGATAGATCAGGTTCAGCCCCCCGCAGAACAGAACCATGGCCGGATGGAACCCCAGCAGGATCAACGGTGCGCGCACGACCATCATGAATGTGAACGTGCCGGTCCAGGTCTGCCGCAGTGCGGTTGTCAGGTTGTAGTGCTGGCTTGAATGGTGGTTGACGTGGCTGGCCCAGACCCACCGGATGCGGTGGCCAAACCGATGCACCCAGTAGTAGCGCAGATCGTCCAATATGAAACAAAGCGCGATTGCCCACCACGATGTGCCCAGGTCCAGCGGTGTGATCGCCCACAAGGCCATGAAGAATCCATAGGCAATGAACCCCAGAAGGATACCCGAGGCGACATTGCCCGCCCCCATGATCAACGAGGTCAGCGCATCGCGCGTTTCATAGCGCCCGCCACGGCCCTTGATCACGATCCAAAGCAGCTCAATCAGAATGGCGGCGATGAAAAAGGGCACGGCCCAACTGACAACATCGGGAAAGGTGATCTGATCGGTCATGCCGGGGTCTCCATCAGGTGCGGCCAAAGCTCTGCCTCGTCCGGGTCCAGGCGAAGCCGGATGCGCGGCGCGGTATAGTCGGGCAGGTCGATACGCAACCCCTTGGCCGTTCGTTCGATCCTGGCGCCTGTCAGGTAACGGGCGGTTGTATCGGCCCCCATCGGCCACACGATGCCATGGCTGTCGCCGGTTTCGATCAGGGCAGCCGTATGGTCGTGGCTCAGCACGATACGGAGCGCGGGATCGTCGGGAAATTCATCCAGCCATGCCGTGCGCGCGGCGTTTTCGCTTGCCAGCGTCGCGGGGCGGGACAGTCCCAGAATATGCAGCAGCACCGCAATCCCTGCGATTCCGGCAATCACCAACGGCACCAGAATGCCAAGCGGCATGGCATGTTCCTCCCTGCCTTTGATCTAGCCAAAATCCGTGCCGGTTTGTCAAAGGTGGCGTAGCGTCAAACCCGCCCTATTGCCCCGCACTGCCGGGGACGCGGGGCCTGCGCCCTTCGCGCCATGCCAGCAACCCGGCGCCGGTCAGGATGATGAGTGCTCCGGCGATCGAAACCGTGTCGGGCAATACGTGAAAGACCAACGCATCGTAGATCGCGGCGAACACGAGCGCCGCATAGAAAAACGGGGCGACGAAACTGGCATCGGCGCGCGCCATGGCGTTGACGAAACAGGCTTGCGCCATGGCCATCAACACTCCGACTCCGGCAAGGGCCGCCCATTGCTGCGCCGTCGGCATCTGCCAGACGGGGAGCATGGCGAAAGTCGCGATGAGCAGGCCGATACCGTTGTTGACCAGCAGGATCTGATACGGCCCTTCGCGCCCGGACAGCCGCTTGATAGCAATCAACTCGGCCCCCAGAAGAAGTGCCGACCCAAGCGCCAGCATTGCGCCGAATTCAATGGCACCACGGCCAGGCCGGGTCAGGATCGCGGCCCCGGCAAGTGCGATCAG
The DNA here is from genome assembly GCF_018862045.1 of Roseovarius sp. PS-C2. Lineage (NCBI taxonomy): Bacteria > Pseudomonadati > Pseudomonadota > Alphaproteobacteria > Rhodobacterales > Roseobacteraceae > Roseovarius > Roseovarius sp. PS-C2. The sequence goes on along the minus strand of NZ_JAHKSQ010000010.1, from coordinate 70,194 downwards.
GGCTGCGGACCACCTGATCGGCCCGACTTTTTCGCCCAACAGGGGGATAGCCAGCATCATGCCGAATACAGGGTTAAGGAAACTGATCGCCGTGGCGTCCGACAGCGGTATGAACGTCGCTGCCGCGAACATCAGTGTCACCCCACCCCAGCCGAATGCCGAACGGATGGCATGTAGGCGAAAGTCGGGGCGCGTCATGCGTGGGCGCATGAGGGCGATCATCGTGGTGATGGCGACGAAGGCGAACAGGAACCGCCCATGACTGATTTGCAACGGGTGCATCTCGGGGCCCAGAACGCCTGTTCCAAGGGCCTTGGCCAGCAGGGTGGTTCCGGCGGCAAAGGCCGAGGCCGCCAGGGTCAGCATGGCGGCAAGCGCCGGGTTCTGTGCGCGCGGTATCTCCATGTAAAAAGCTGTGGCCGTAAAACCGTATGGCGGCAAGCGCGAAAGCGCCGTGCAGATTTTGCTTTCCGTAAAGGGCCGAAGGCGCTAAGGGATGAGCATGATCAAACGCCGCACTCATATTGCCTGCCGACGTCGACGCTCCTGCGTCTGAGACGTCCGCCTGTTTGATCCCTGGCGCCGCATGCGCCGCACTTTAGCGAAAATATTGACTTGCCCCCACACCTGATGCACTCAAGGGGCTTTCCTAGCAAAGGATACGCACATGATCCCGTCCGTTCTGCCGACCTATAATCGGGCACCGCTGAGTTTCGTCAAAGGCGAAGGCAGCTGGCTGATCGAGGCTGACGGGCGCCGATTTCTGGATATGGGGGCCGGGATCGCCGTCAATGCGCTTGGCCATGCGAATCCCGATCTGATCGAGGCGTTGACCGAACAGGCAGGAAAGCTGTGGCATACCTCGAACCTTTACCAGATTCCCGAGCAGCAGGCGCTGGCTGACAAACTGGTCGATGCGACCTTTGCCGATACGGTGTTCTTTACCAATTCCGGCACGGAATCCTGTGAACTGGCCGTCAAGATGGCGCGCAAGTATTTCTATGAAAAGGGCGAACCCGAACGCATTGGCATCATTGCCTTTGAAGGGGCGTTCCATGGACGGTCTCATGCGGCCATCGCCGCGGCGGGGTCGGAAAAGATGGTCAAGGGCTTTGGCCCTGTCTTGCCGGGTTTCACACAGGTGGCATGGGGCGATCATGACGGTCTGCATGCCGCGATTGACGATACCACCGCCGCAATCCTGATCGAGCCCGTTCAGGGCGAGGGCGGCATCCGCCCGCTACCTGATCAATGTCTCAAGGGGCTGCGCGATCTGTGTGACGAAAAGGGCATCCTGTTAATCCTCGACGAGGTTCAATGCGGCATGGGGCGCACGGGCAAGCTGTTCGCCCATGAATGGGCCGGGGTGGATCCGGATATCATGATGGTGGCCAAGGGTATCGGCGGTGGTTTTCCCCTAGGGGCGGTACTGGCCACCGAGGACGCTGCCAGCGGCATGACAGCAGGCACACACGGATCGACCTATGGCGGCAACCCGCTGGCCTGTGCCGTCGGAGCAAAGGTGATGGACATCGTGTCGGACCCGGATTTCCTGCAATCGGTCAACGAACGTGCCGGACGGTTGCGGCAGGGGCTGGAGGGGCTGGTGGCCTCGCACCCGAAGGTGTTCGACCATGTACGCGGCTCGGGGCTGATGCTTGGGCTGAAATGCAAAATCCCTGCCGCTGACGTGGTGAGCGCCGCCTATGACGCGCAGATGATCACGGTGCCGGCTGCCGACGATGTGGTGCGCCTGCTGCCGCCGCTCAACCTCAGCGACGAAGAGGTGACCGAGGCGCTCGCCCGCCTCGAAACCGCCGCTGTCCAGATTGAAACCAGCCAGGATTCCTGAGTCTCACTGTTCTGAAAAAACTCTGGGGGAGTCGCGTATGGCGCGGCGGGGGCAGAGCCCCCTGACCCCGACAACCAAGGCCGTAACCATGAACCATTTTCTTGATATCCACAAAACCGACCCCGCCGACCTGCGGAGCATGATCGACAACGCCCGCGCGATGAAAGAGGCCCGCGAGGGCCGTCTGCGGGGAACGGTCGACGATGACACGCCGCTTGCCGGTCATATGGTCGCCCTCATTTTTGAGAAACCTTCGACGCGGACGCGCGTCAGCTTTGATGTCGGGGTGCGCCAGATGGGCGGGCAAACCATGGTGCTTTCCGGGACCGATATGCAGCTAGGTCATGGTGAGACCATCGCCGATACCGCCCGTGTGCTCAGCCGCTATGTCGATCTGATCATGATCCGCACCTTCGATGAATCCGTGTTGCTGGAAATGGCCGAATATGCGGATGTGCCGGTGATCAACGGCCTGACCGACCGCACCCATCCCTGCCAGATCATGGCCGATATTCTGACCTATGAAGAGCATCGCGGCTCGATCGCCGGGAAAAAGGTGGTCTGGTCCGGCGACGGGAACAATGTTTGTGCAACGTTCCTGCAGGCCGCCGCGCAGTTCGGTTTCGATCTTACCTTTACCGGCCCGTCGCAACTCGATCCCGAGGACGAGTTCATCGGTCTTGCCCGCAAGGCGGGCCGTACGGTGCAGATCGAGCGTGATCCGGTCAAGGCCGTCGAGGGCGCCGATCTGGTCGTGACCGATACGTGGGTCAGTATGCATGACGGCCAGTCCACCAAGGAACGCCGCCATAACATGCTGCGCCCTTATCAGGTGAACGAAGATTTGATGAAACACGCCAAACCCGATGCGTTGTTCATGCACTGCCTCCCTGCGCATCGCGAAGACGAGGCGACCAGTGCTGTCATGGACGGCCCGCAATCGGTAATCTGGGATGAGGCCGAAAACCGTCTGCACGCGCAAAAGGCGGTGATGCGCTGGTGTCTGGGCGTCTGAAGCCATAGCCTTGCCTGACAGACACAAGGCGGGGATTGATATGACGACGGCGCAGATTGGTATCTACGGGCTCGGTACGATGGGCAGCGCCTTGGCGTTGAACCTGGCCGGGCAGGGCATTGAGGTGGCCGTTACCAACCGCGAGCCGGAACGGATTGCGCAGTTCATGGAGGACAGCGGCGATCTTGCCGCGCATCTTCGGCCACATGAAACCCTGGCGGGTTTTGTCGCGGGGTTGCAGGTGCCGCGCATCGTTCTGTTCATGATCCCGTCGGGCCAACCGATGGACGACATGATAGAATGGATCGTACCGCTGCTTGATCGGGGCGATACGATCATAGACGCGGGCAATGCCGATTTTCACGATACACGCCGCCGTGCCGCGGCCTTGGCCGAACAGGAGTTGCATTTCGTCGGCATGGGCGTGTCGGGAGGCGAACAAGGCGCGCGGCATGGGCCGTCGATGATGGTGGGCGGCAGCGATCACAGCTGGCAGCAATTGTCCCCGATCCTGCGCCGCATCGCCGCAAGGTTCAACGATCAGCCCTGCGTGGCGCATCTGGGACCGGACGGGGCAGGGCATTTCGTCAAGACCGTCCATAACGGCATTGAATACGCCGACATGCAGATGATTGCCGAGGTCTATGGACTGATGCGCAATGGTCTGGGCCTGCCGCCGCACGAGATTGGCGATGTGTTCGATAGGTTGAATGATGGGCCGCTGGCATCTTACCTGATCGAGATCACCGCCCGCATTCTCCATAGCATCGACCCCGAAACCGGCCACCCGATGCTTGATGTCATCAAGGACAGCGCCGGGCAGAAAGGTACAGGCCGCTGGACCGTGATCGAGGCCCTGCGCCTTGGCCAATCGGCAAGCACGATCGAGGCCGCCGTGGGTGCCCGCAGTTGGTCGTCAGAGAAAGACACCCGCCAGATTGGCGAAGAAACCCTTGGCGGTGCGCGGCTTGGGCTGGACTTGTCGGTGCAGTCGCTGGCCGATGCGTTGATGGCGGCGCGCATCCTGGCCCATGCGCAGGGGTTTCGCGTTCTGACCGCCGCTTCGCAAGAGTATGATTGGCAGCTCGATCTGGCCCGGATCGCCGAAATCTGGCGCGCGGGATGTATCATTCGCTCGGCCTTGTTGGACGATGTCGCTGCAGCCTTTCACGCCGGGCCTCGGGCCGGGGAACTGATCCTTGCCCCGGCCATTGCCGAACGGTTGGCGCTTTGTGTTCCGGCCCTGCGCGAGGTGGTCGCGGCCGCGGTACATTCCGGTCATGCGGTGCCTGCGCTGTCGGCGGCGTTGGCGTGGTACGATACGATGCGTCAAGGGTACGGGACGGCCAATGTCATTCAGGCGCAGCGCGACGTTTTTGGTCGGCACGGGTTCGAACGACTGGGCCAGGGCGGTAAGTTCCATGGCCCGTGGTGGGAGTGATCAGCTGATCAGCGTATTCAACAGCAGGAAGATGACCGCCGACATGGCCGCTGCGGCGGGGACTGTCACGATCCATGCGGCGACGATTGTCATGAAGTGACTGCGGCGCACCAGTTTGCGGCGGCGGCGTTCCTCGGCAGGGATACTCTTGGGCTTTCCCTGATTGGCGGAGTTGTTGCGCAGGCGGCGCTCCATGTGCCACTCGCGGAAGAAACCGACGCCAAAGACCCCGCCGACGGCGATATGGGTGGAACTGACCGGCAGGCCGAGCCAACTGGCCACGATCACGGTGATCGCCGCTGATAGGGCGACGCAATAGGCGCGCATCGGGTTCAGCTTGGTGATCTGGCTGCCGACCATGCGGATCAGTTTCGGGCCGAAAAGGAACAGGCCGAAAGAGATGCCGAAGGCACCGATCACCATCACCCACATCGGGATTGCGACCTTGCCGGCAAAGGCGCCGAATTCATTGGCGTGCACAATCGCGGCCAAGGGGCCGACGGCATTGGCCACATCGTTTGCCCCATGGGCGAAGGACAACAGCGCGGCCGACAGAACCAGGGGAAGCCCGAACAATGCCTTGAGAGATTTGTTACGGTTCTCCATCCCTTCGGACTGACGGCGGATCATCGGGCGGGTTGTGAAGTATGTGACGACCCCAAGCGCAAGGCCGATCAGCAAGGCGGTTTCGAGGTCGATTTTGACAATGCGTTTCAGCCCCTTGAGCGCCAGATAGGCGGCAAAGGTCCCGGCCATGATGGCGACAAGGATCGGGACCCATTTGCGAGCGGCTGCAATCTTGTCGTCCTGATAGATGATACGGTTCTTGATCAATGCCAGAAAGGCCGCCGCGATCACACCGCCAAGCACGGGCGAGATGACCCAGCTTGCTGCAATGGCGCCCATCGTCGGCCAGTTGACAGCTGTAAACCCTGCGGCGGCGATCCCTGCCCCCATGACGCCACCGACGACTGAATGGGTGGTCGAAACCGGTGCGCCGACCTTGGTGGCAAGGTTGACCCAAAGCGCTGCGGAAATAAGGGCGGCCATCATGGCCCATGTAAAGACGCGTATTTCCTCCATCCCGCTTGGGTCGATGATCCCCTTGGAGATGGTCGAAACCACATCGCCCCCGGCCAGCAACGCACCGGCGCTTTCGCAGATGGCGGCGATGATGATCGCGCCACTCATGGTCAACGCGTTGGCGCCGACGGCGGGCCCCATGTTGTTGGCGACATCATTGGCCCCGATGTTCAGCGCCATGTATGCGCCGAATACTGCTGCCGCGACGACAATCATGTTGTTGGGATAGGTGCCAAACAGGACAGCGGCGGCAAGTCCGGCGATCACCATGAATGCCAGGGCGATGCCCGGACCGATCAGAGGGCGCGCGACATAGCTTGTCGCGTACTCGATCTGGGAAATGCGGTTAAGGTCCTTGTCCAGTGTCTTCCACTGGTTGCTGTCAGAGGGCTCGGCCACAGCGCTCTCTCCCGTCATTTCGTGTCGGGGGACAGCGCTAGAGTGACTCCGGGCTCATTTCAATGGCCGAAGTCATGAAATCGTTACAAATCCGTTACAGTTGCATCAAAATCGCTTTGAGGCCGGGTTCGTTCACCATCTCCGCAGCCTGATCGGCGCTTACCCATTTGCGGCGGCGTTCGCGCGCTTCGGGGAAGATGTCGGTCATTTCGGCAACATCGAGGCGGAATACCTGTACTTCGACCGGGGCATCGTACCCATCGTCGAGATGCTTGTCATAGCTGAAGGTGCCGACTGGCTCTTGCCCGATCTTGGCAGATTTGACGCCCGCTTCTTCCCAGGCCTCTTCCCTGGCCGCCTGAGCAGCGGATTTGTCCTCCATCAACCAGCCCTTGGGCACGATCCAGCGACCGCTGTCGCGGCTCGTGACCAGCAAGACTTCGGTGCGGTTGTCTCGCTGGCGACAGCACAGCGCGGCGACCTGGCATTCCGGGGGGCGGCGCAAAAGTGGCTGGACGACCTCGGCCCAGGCTTTTCTCAATCCATCAGTCATGGGTTTACGTTAGTCTGCTCTTATTTAAATATTTGTTATCGAAGTAATATATGCGCGATCCGTGGAAATATCAAATCAGCCGTTGTTTTTGCGTTTGGCCCGCAGTGTCGGATCGGCCTGTGTCGGGTCTTCGGGCCATGGGTGTTTGGGATATCGCCCGCGCATGTCCTTGCGCACATCGCCATAGCTGCTGGCCCAGAAACCGGGAATGTCGGTGGTTGTTTGCACCGGGCGTCCGGCGGGCGATAGCAGCGTCACACGCAGCGGTGTCTGCCCCACCAGGGGATGGGTCGTCTGGCCGAACATCTCTTGCAGGCGCAGGCTGATTTCAGGCGCTTCGCCGCCATAATCTATCGGGATTTTACGCCCTAGCGGTGTTGTGAAATGCGCCGGAGCCAGGGTGTCCAGCAATTGCATTTGTTCGTAATCCAGACGCGCCCGCAGGGCGTCCAGCATGTCGAACCTTTTCCATTCCTGTGCGGTTTTGACCTTGTCCAGATAGGGCAATAGCCAGCGTTCCAGATCGCCCATCAACGCGGTTTCCGTCATCTCGGGCAGGTTCTTTCCCGCCGCGCGGATCAGTTCGACCCGCGCCGCAAACCGTTTAGCTGCGTCGCTCCAGTTCAGGCCAAGTTCGCGGACACCGTCCAGCATGGCGCGGGCGGTGTCCTCGGGCGGGGCGTCTTTCCATATCCGGTCATCCAGAACGATCGCACCGAACCGTTCCTGCCGCCGCGCGATTACCCGCCGCTCACGCTTGTCCCACAGGCAGACATCGTGCCATTCGATCTGATCGCTGAACTGCGTGCGCAACTCGTTTTCCGTGATCGCGATGGCCTGCCGGATACGGGCCTCGCGCGGGTTGCCGTCCAGATCGGTGGCCACGATCAGGCGCGTGCCTGACAGATCGTCGCCTTCTGGCATCACGGCACCTTTCCCCCCTGACAGAACATAACGCGGCGCATCGCCTTTGCGGCGCAGTCCGACACGATCAGGATAAGCAAGTGCCGCCATTTCGGCGTCGCTCAGGTTGACCGACCCGGCAGGGTTTGCTTGCCGGGCAAGACGTTTGGCTTCGGATTTGATCCGTTCCAACGCGCCCCGGTTGACGGTGTGCGGGTGGCGTTGTTCGTATGCGCGCAGGTCTTTCAAAGCGGTTAGGCGCAACGCCAGATCAACGGGGGCGCCGCGAGACAATGGATCGCGATCAGATAACAGGGCCGCCAGCAATGCGCCGTCCGGCCCCGCCTTGGCCATCATATGCGCAAGGCGTGGATGCAGGGCCAGGGCGGCGATTGCCTTGCCATGGGCGGTGATGCGGTTCTGTTCGTCCAGTGCGCCTAGCATTCTCAGCAGTGCTTGCGCCTCGGCATAGACACCGGGATTGGGCGGGGTGAGAAAGGCGAGTTCATCCGGTGTCGCCCCCCATGCCGCCAGTTCCAGAGCAAGGCCAGCCAGATCGGCGGCTTCGATTTCGGCCGGGGGATAGGCGTGCAAAGCCCCCTCTTCGCCTTTGGTCCACAGCCGGTAACAGGTGCCTTCGGCCACACGTCCGGCGCGGCCTGCGCGCTGTGTGGCTTCGGCGCGGGTCACGGGTTCGGTCACCAGCCGTGACATGCCGCTGCCGGGGTCGAACCGTGCCCGCCGCGCCCGCCCGCCATCGACGACAACGCGAATATCCTCGATCGTCAGCGAGGTTTCCGCAATTGATGTGGCCAGCACGATCTTGCGCCCCTCGGCGGCGGGGGCAATAGCCGCGCGTTGCCGGGCAAAGTCCATCGCGCCAAAAAGCGGGCGGATCTGGCAATCCTCGGGCAGGCGGCCTTGCAACAAGGCCTCGACGCGCCGGATTTCGCCTTCACCGGGTAAAAATACCAGAACCCCGCCCTCGGTTTCCGAAACGGCGCGGTTTACCAGATCGGCGAGGGCGGTCTCATAACGGGTCTGTTTGGGCATCGGTCGGTCCAGCCAGCGAGTCTCGACCGGAAAACTACGCCCTTGCGAGGTGATGACAGGCGCGGCTCCCATCAATTTAGCCACCGGTTCGGCGTCCAGCGTGGCCGACATGGCCAGCAGGATCAGGTCGTCCCGCAATGCGCCCGCTATTTCAAGACACAGGGCCAGACCCAGATCGGCATTGAGCGAGCGTTCGTGGAATTCGTCGAAGATCACGGCACCTACGCCCGTCAGTTCCGGGTCGGACTGGATCATGCGAGTCAGGATGCCTTCGGTGACCACTTCGATTTGGGTGGATTTCGAGATTTTCGCATCGCCCCGCACCCGATAGCCCACAGTTTGTCCGGGACGTTCATTTTGTCCGGGACGTTCATTCAGAGTATGCGCCATGCGCTCGGCGGCGGCGCGGGCGGCGAGACGGCGCGGCTCCAGCATCAGGATGCGCCCTTTGGTCAGCCCCGCGTGCAGCATTTCCAGCGGCACGACCGTGGTCTTGCCCGCGCCGGGCGGGGCCTGCAGTACAGCGCGCCCGTGATCGCGCAATGCGGCAATCAGCGGCGCAATGGCGTCATGAATGGGCAAGTTACTGGTCATGGCTACCTTATCGGCCATGCGAGCGTGATTTTCCATAGCCGGGGCAGAGGGCATGCTCTGGACATTTGGGGGTGGGCCACGTCATGTAGGCGCCCGAGAGTCACAGGAACGTAGCGGGCCGATTGCCATCATGGATATCGACACATTTAGCGAAAAGATCGTTGCAGGCGACCGCCGGGCATTGTCGCGGGCGATCACCCTGATCGAAAGTTCCCGCGCCGATCATCGTGATCAGGCCGCGCAACTGATGGAGCGGTTGAAGGGGGCTGGCCGACAGGCCATCCGCATAGGCCTGTCAGGAACGCCCGGTGTGGGTAAATCGACCTTCATCGAGAGCTTTGGCAAGATGCTGACGAGGCAGGGCCTGCGGGTGGCGGTTCTAGCGGTGGACCCGTCGAGCGCCCGCTCGGGCGGTTCGATCCTGGGGGACAAGACCCGGATGGAGGAACTCAGCCGCGATCCCAACGCATTTATCCGCCCCTCACCGTCACAGTCGCATCTCGGAGGTGTGGCGCGGCGCACGCGCGAGGCCGTGGCCGTATGCGAGGCTGCCGGGTTCGATGTGGTTCTGATCGAAACCGTGGGGGTGGGGCAGTCGGAAACCGTGGTGGCCGAGATGTCCGACCTGTTCATCCTGCTGATCGCTCCGGCGGGCGGGGACGAATTGCAGGGCGTCAAGCGCGGGATCATGGAAATCGCCGACATCATCCTGATCAACAAGGCCGATGGTGATCTGAAACCGGCGGCGACGCGGACCTGCTCGGATTATTCCGGTGCGCTGCGCTTGTTGCGCAAGCGCCCGCAGGACCCGCAAGGGTTTCCCAAGGCGATGATGGTTTCGGCGCTTGAACGCGACGGATTGCAGAAGGCGTGGGAGGAAATGACCGCGCTGACCGAATGGCGCAAGGAAAACGGACATTTCGCCTCGCGGCGCGAGGCGCAGGCGCGGTACTGGTTCGAGCAAGAGGTGCGTCAGGGGCTTCTGGCGAAGCTGGACACGCCGAGCGCCCGAGAGGCGATGCAATCCTTCGCCGCAAAGGTCGCCGAAGGGGGGATGACGCCCACCGTAGCCGCGCAGGAATTGTTGCAGGGATTGCGGGACTGATCCCTAGCTCTTCGAGAAATCGACGATCCCGTTCACGAGGCAATCAAGACTGTCGCTCCATGGGGCGCCATCCGGTAGAGCATCGGTCATTAGCGACAATTCCGTGCAGGCGATCAGCAGGTGGTCGGCGCCCTGATCCATGAGCAGGCGGGCTTGTGTCTCAAGCTGCGGGGCCAGTTGCCCGAGTGGCTGCCCCGCTTTCACCGCACGGATGATGTCCAGCAGGGGGCCGTCATCCGCCAGTGTCACGGGGGTCAGGCCGCGTGCCTCGAAGGGCGCGGTGAATACGCCGGTCAACCGCGTCGCGGGCGAGGCCAGCATGCCCACATTGCGCGCCCCGGATGCGGCCAGCGTATCGGCGGTCAGGTCCAGCATGTCGAGGAAGGGCAGGTCGGTCGCGCAGGTCACGGCCGCGGCATAGTGATGCGCGGTGTTGCAGGGCATGGCCAGGGCTTCGGCCCCGGCGCGTTCCAGATCCTGTGCCATGCGCGCCAGCACCGGGCCGGGGTCTTCTCCGGTGCCGTCGATCAGCGCCTTGATCCGGCTGGGCACCTGCGGGTTCTGATGCACGATCAGCGGGATGTGATCGGCATCGTCGCGGGCGGGAACGGCATCCAGCAGTTTTTGCATAAGCAGGATCGTGGCCTCAGGCCCCATGCCCCCCAATATACCTGTTGTTTTCACTGTCCGGTCGCCCTTGCGTTGCCTGTGCGCAGGGCTAGCCATGCGCCTTCAGCGGCATCTTGCCAGAGGTGGCCATCTTGTCCAGCCGTATGTCGGCTGATCGGGCGTGTCCTTCCATCCCTTCCTCGCGGCTGATCCGGGCGCTGACACGGGCGAGGTCGGGCAAAGCGCGCTCGTCCACCTTTTGCCAAGTGACGGTCTTGAGGAACTTGTGCACCGATAGCCCGCCGGTGTAGCGCGCCGCGCCCGAGGTGGGCAGCACGTGGTTCGGCCCCGCCGCCTTGTCCCCAAAAGCCACCGTTGTGCCCTCTCCCAGAAACAGCGAGCCATAAGCGCGCAGCCGGGTACGCCACCAATCCGTGTCGCGGGCCTGAACGTGCAGGTGCTCGGGCGCTTTATCATCGGCAAACTGTGCCATCTCATCGCGCGTGTCGCAGAGTACGACCTCTCCGAAATCGCGCCATGCCGACTCGGCGGCATTGCGGTTGGACTCGGGCAGGCGGGCGATCAGAGCCGGAATCCGATCCATGACCGCCCGCGCCAATGGCGCATGCGTGGTGGCCAGCCACACGGGGCTGGTGGCGCCATGCTCGGCCTGTCCTACAAGGTCGATCGCCACGGTGTCGGGATCTGCGCTGTCATCAGCCAGAACAAGGCTGTCGGTGGGTCCCGCGAACATGTCGATGCCGATGGGACCGAACAACTGGCGCTTGGCCTCGGCCACATAGGCGTTGCCCGGACCCACGAGGATATCCGCGGGCAGTGCGCCGAACAGGCCAAAGGCCATCGCGGCCACCCCTTGCACCCCACCCAGGCACAGGATGCGCGTGGCCCCGGCAAGGTGCATCGCGTAAAGCATCGGTGCGGGAATGCCCTGCGCGTCCCTGGGTGGCGAACAGGCGGTGATGTCGGGAACACCTGCCTCGCGTGCGGTGGCGATGGTCATCAGCGCACTTGCGACATGGGTATAGCGCCCTCCCGGCACATAGCAGCCCGCCGCTGACAGCGGAATCTGCCGCTGACCGGCAATCAGGCCGGGGCGCAGTTCCACCTCCATGTCCTGCGCGGTGGCGCGCTGTGCAGCGGCAAAGCGGCTGATATTGTCATGCGCCCAACGTATGTCGTCCCTGAGGTCTTGTGGAACCTCGGCAATGGCCTGCGCTATGCGTTCGGAGGGCACGGCAATCTCGCCTGTCCAGCCATCCAGTGAGCGGGCATATTCCAGTGCGACCTGTGCCCCGCCGGTTCGCATACGGGTCAGCATGATTTGTACGGTGTCGGCAATGTCTGCTTCGGAGTGCGGGGAATGGCCGGGGGCGGTTTTGAGATGGCTCAGGGTCATGGCATGGCTCCTTCCCCTCAATTGGGTGGGGGGAATCGGCCTGTCGGGCAAGCAATTTGCGAAGCTGCGTCAGGGCTTTTTTCAGGTGCTGAAGATATGCTTCGGCAAAGCCGAAAAACTGGGCGCAATATGTACCGGGTGTGTGTGCCGCGCGGGTTACAGCGTGTTGCGCAATCCTTGTGCGGCCTGTTCGATCAGGTCCAGCGTGCCGTCGAAATCGCGGGTATAGTACGGATCGGGGACGTGATCTGTATCGCTTTTTGGGGCATATTCGGTGAACAGGCGGACGGGCGTCGCATTCCCGTGTGGGCGCTGTGCCTCGATCTCGCGCAGGTTGGCGGTGTCCATTGCGATGATCAGATCGAAAACTTCGAAATCGCCCGCATGAAACTGCCGGGCGCGCAGGTCTGACAGGTCATGCCCGCGGGCGCGGGCGGCCTGTTGCATCGGGCCATAGGGCGGCTCGCCGACATGCCAGCCGCTTGTCCCGGCACTGTCGGTTTCGATATGCGGGGCCAATGTGCGAAATACGCCCTCGGCAGCGGGAGAGCGGCAGATATTGCCAAGACAGACGAACAGGATACGGGTGGTCATCGGGGGCTCCTTTGGGCATCAAGGGATAGGGCAAGGAGGCAGCATGGAAAAGATCGTTATTCTGACCGGGGCGGGTATTTCCGCGGAAAGCGGGCTTGGCACCTTTCGCGATGAAGGCGGATTGTGGGCGCAACACGCGATCGAGGAAGTGGCTACGCCCGAAGGGTTTGCGCGGGACCCGGCGCTGGTGCATCGATTCTACAATACCCGTCGTGCGCAGGCGGCCGAGGCGGTGCCGAACCCGGCGCATGCGGCATTGGCCTGGCTTGAGGCACAGCATCCCGGTGAGGTCTGGATCGTGACGCAGAACGTCGATGGGCTACACGAAAAGGCGGGGAATTCCAATGTCTTGCATATGCATGGCGCGTTGGATGGGGCGTTGTGCGCGGCCTGCGATCATCGTTGGCCCGCGCCGTTGGTCATGGCGCCGGGCGATAGCTGCCCCTCTTGCGCCGCTGCGGCGGCGCGGCCCGATATCGTCTGGTTCGGGGAGGTTCCCTATCACATGGAACGGATCTGGCAGTTGCTGGATGAGGCGGAACTGTTCGCGGCCATCGGAACGTCGGGGCAGGTCTATCCGGCGGCGGCATTCGGACAGCATGCCGGGCGGGCCGGGGCGCATACGGTGGAGCTGAACATGGAGGCTTCGGTGAATGCACGCGACTTTGCCGAGGCGCGGCACGGTCCGGCGTCAGTTGTCGTGCCGGAATGGGTTGAGGGGATATTATCCAGTTGATTTCAAATGAAAAGGCCGGGTCGCATTGCCCGGCCTTTGCCATTGTCCTGTGACCGTTATTCGCTCTTGCCGTGCTGTTGCTTCATGCCATGCATCGGCTGGCGTTCGAGGTCCACGGGAACCTCTACAGTGATGTCGCCGGCCTTTTCGAAGGTCAGTGTCAGCGGGATCATGTCGCCCTGTTCGAACGGTTCGGTGATGCCCATGAACATGACGTGATTACCGCCGCGTGCCAGCATCAGCGTTTCACCTGCGGCAACGGGAAAGCCCTCTTCGACATGGAGCATGCGCATGACGCCGTTTTCGTCTTCCTTGTGGGTGTGCAACTGGACCATTTCCGCGACGGGCGATGCCGCGCCGATCAGGCGGTCGTCGGTGTCGCCGTGATTCATGATCTGCATGAAAGCCGCGCCCGAGGTTGCCATCATCGCCGAGGAGCGGGCGTAAGGGTCTTGCACCATGATGTCGGCGGCGAAAGCGGGCAGGGCGAAAGCGGAGGCGGCGACGGCCGCCAGAATGGTGGATTTGAACGACATGGAAACTCTCCTGTCTGGGATTGGATTGAATTCGATCGGTTGGGACTCACGCCGCTTGCGGCGGGCCACGAGCGACTGCGGGACGTGGCGCCGGGCTGTGGAAAAACAATTTGAATTCAATGGGATGTGCGCGCAGCCATGACGTGGGTGCGGCGGTCTCGGGCGCGGTTTCGGCCAGGGTCTGAAACAGCGACAAGGCGCAGTCGGGGCAGATATGGGATGGCCCGATGGGTTGCCCCTGATCGTCCACCAGAACGGCCACGGGGCCGGTGCCGGTGCACAGCACGATCTGCCCGTCCGGGCCGGGCGCGGTGCGGGCCAGGGCCATGCTTTGACCCGTGAGGATCAGCACGAAGGCCAGAGCGAGGGCGAGGTATGAGCGCGTTGTTCTCATGTCAGCGCAAGATATAGGCACTGGCCTGCGCAAAGGTAAAGCGACAAAAGGAAACAGCCCTGCCGGGGTGGGCAGGGCTGCGAAATCTTGCTTGGAAACGCGGGGGGCTTAGGCGTTTGCGGCCTGTGCCTTGGCGATTTCTTTTTTAACTTTCAGGGCGTTATCCGAAAGTTCGCCGTCCTTGGCTTTGGCCAGGTAGGCGTCCAGCCCGCCGCGGTGGTCGACGCTGCGCAGGGCGGCGGCGGTGATCCGCAGCTTGATGGCGCGGCCCAGGGTTTCGGACTGCAGCGACACGTCCTGCAGGTTGGGCAGGTAGCGGCGCTTGGTTTTGTTGTTGGCGTGGCTGGAGTTGTTGCCCGTCATCGGGCCTTTTCCGGTGAGTTCGCAGCGGCGCGACATGGGTTCATCCTCGTGTTGGTCACGGGGCATCGTGCCCCTGCTCAATACAAACGGGCACCGCCAGCGGCAGCGCCCCGAATTCATCGAAGGGTCTTTACGTCCAAAGCGGCGGGGCGTCAAGGGATTCGCGGGCGGGAAATCGCAAACGGTGTGTCGGCCCCGCGTTTTGTACGAAACGTACGATGTGTACGCGGGTTTTGTACGAAAATCGAGGGGCGCGGGCAGGGGTGTGTCCATGATGGACGCAAATCCGGGGAGATACCGCGATGCGCCATATGACGAGACGAGGGGACGGCAGGGCCGGTTTGCCGGACCGTGACATCGAGGCCGGGCACGGGCGCGCGCGGGATTAACCGTTTGGCAAGACCGATGTGTTCGAGTGCGGGCAGTCACAGATCGCCCGATGACATCGTCCATCGTCAGAACAAACGCCGGGGTGTATGAAATGAGATATATTGAAATGCGGCTCGTTGCGCTCCTGCGGGCCGGGATGGCCGGGGCGACAGGCCGCAACGGACAGCGTTGCAAAAAGCCTGCCGCCGAGCGGAAGGCCCTTTGCCGGTGTTCTGCCTTTTGGCCACGCGGCAGCCTGCCCGTGGCGAGGGCGATTCAGAGATGTTGGCCTGCGTCCGCCAGCCGTGCGTCGGTGCAGAATGCTTGTCCGGCTTTCTGAATTTGCGCCCCGTGCCATTGCAGACCGTTCAGATCGTGAATCAGACGACCCGCTTCGGGGAAGTTTCGGGCAAGCATGTCGAGATATGCGTCCCTGTCGAAGTTCAGGCCACAGTGTTCGGCGGTCGCACCGCGTGACCATGCGATTTGCAACGGTTGCGACCAGCCCATCCGGTCCGACGGGTTTGAAAAGCCACTGTCGTAGGCGGCGGTATAGGCGCTTGAGGGAGCCGAGTAATCGCTCAGGGAGCCCTTGCATTGGGAGGTCGCGCTTTCCTGTGTTTTCGTCTGGCAGCCCGCAAGCAAGGCGAGGAACAGGCCACCGGAAAGCCGGTTTTTCCTTTGTTTGTCTTGGTTTGGCGGGGCGGTCAATGGGTGGCGTGGCGAAGACGTGGTATTCTAGGAGCCGGGAGCATTGCGTATTCAGGGAAACGCCGGAGGCAATTGATCGCGCACCGCTTGCCCGGCTGTGATTGAAGGTGTTGAGGCGTGACATATGGATGTTCGATTTTCGGAAGTGGTTTTCCGTTTCGTTGAGGATGGCACGCCAGCGATCCGCGCCGGGGCTGAAAGCGGATGTTTGCGGGACGTAGAGTGAATGACCGCTGTGAGTCCGACGACGACTTTGTGCGCCGGGCATCGCCCGGCCGCGGGTGGGCGACCGACGGTCTTTCGATGGCGATTTATGGTGAGGTCACATCTAACGGTGGTTCGGGGGACGACCGATGCAGGATCGCCCGCCCGGGGGGCGGTCGGGCGATGCCCGGCGGCGCGCAAGGCGCGCCTTGAGGCCGGGCAAGGCAATGTTCTTTCTGTCCCGCATACCAGCCATCGGCATCATGCCCTGCTGTCATCTGGATTGAAGCCGAAGAGGTCTTCCCCTTGCGCGAAACAGCGCCGAAGGCGCCGCGCATCGCCAGACCGCCCGTCGCACCGGAGGTGCGCCAAGCATGATTGGCACGCCTTTGGCGTGACCAGGCTGGCGATTTGGTGAGGACGGCGTCTCATTCATGGCTATTTCGGATTTGGCTGGCATAAACTGCAAAGAATGACCGATTGATCGCCATCCCGCAGTCTGGCGAAGCGCGGCTCAGGCAATGGCAGGTTTGTCCCGCATGACCGCCGCTTCCGTTTCAGGCTGCGAACGGCGGGTCTTGGGAGATGGGCAACCCATCTGCCCCGACAGCAAAGAAGATCGTGTCCGCCGCGCGCCGGGCCTGTGCGTGTTGCGCAGGAACCGGCGGTTTGGAGTGCGATCCCCCGTTGAAACCCTGGCGTTATCCCGTTGCGGCATCGGGGGTGCCCCCGAACAGGCTGTCTCGTGCTGCGAGCCAGCTTTCGCTATCGGGGGCGCAGATGAGGCCGCCAGTGGTGTGGGTCGGGAGGTATTCGGTGCCATCGAAATGCGCGCTATGGCCGCCCGCCTCGCGATGCAGAAGCCAGCCAGCGGCATGATCCCAGGGCATCAGCTTGTTGTAGACGAGCAATTCGCAGTGGCCGCTTGCCGCGATGCGATATTCATGCGCCGCACAGCGTAGCCAGAAATTCATGGAGAAATTCGGGAGGTTCCTTTGTACGACCGGACGCAGATGCGGCGGCAGGAAATTCGTTCCGGCGACGATATTCATTTGGTCCGGGGCGCAGGGGCGCGCGACGCGCAGCGGAATTTCCGTATCGTCGGCGCGCAGTGCCCACGCCCCTTCGCCACGAAGCGCCAGCGAGGTTTCGTTGCAAATCGGGTCGTGAATCGCGGCGAATACGATTTCTCCGTTCAGGAGTCCGGCGATCATCGACCCGAACAGGGGGACGCCCGAGGTGAAATTCTTTGTGCCGTCGATAGGGTCGATCAGGAAGGCGATATCGGCGTGTCCGAGTTTCGCGATGGCATCGGGATCGTTCCCCGAGGTTTCTTCGCCGACCAGCAGCGCGCCGGGAAACATAGCGGCAAGCTCTTTGCAAATCAGGTGTTCCGCTGCCTGATCCGCGTCACTGACGACATCGAACGAGGAGGTTTTCTCGACGACCCGGTTCGGTATCTGCGACTGAAAGCGGGGCAACAATTCGATTTCGCCCGTGCGCCGCAGCAAGTTGCAGATTTGACCGATGCGGTCAGAATTGAAGATCACTGTAGCCTCCGGCCGCCGGTGTGGTTCTGTATGGTTTCGTCGTCACGATACCGTCTGGACGATGCGATTGAAAGCCGGCGCGGATGGCCGCCGTTTCCGTTTTGCGCAGCGACTGGCGGGCGTTGGGGGATGGGAACACCATCCGTTCCGACAGCAAAGAAGGTTGCGTCCGCCGCGCGCCGGGCGTTGAACTGTCCGGCGTGTTCTGCTTGAAATCGTGGCATACCGTGAGTGTTTTCGATTGTGCCGCCCTGGCCGGAGGAGTCCGTCATGACAGATATTCGCAACCTGCGCGGCGTGGTGCCTTATTTACCGACGCCGCTGACATCCGATGGCGCGGTGGACGAGGGCGCGTTGCGGCGGCTGGTGGATCATCTGATCGGCGAAGGCGTGCACGGGCTGACGCCGCTGGGATCGACGGGCGAGTTCGCCTATCTGGATTTCGCCGCGAAGGAGCGGGTGGTGAGCGTGACGGTCGAGGCGGCGGCGGGCCGGGTGCCTGTTATCGCCGGTGTCGCCGCGACGACGACATGGGATGCGATCCGGCAGGCGCGGCGTTGGGCTGAACTGGGGGCGGATGGCATTCTGGCGGTGATGGAGGCTTATTTCCCGGTGAATGAGGACGGCGTGGTGGCGTATTTCACCGCCGTCGCGGATGCCACCGACCTGCCGGTGACATTGTATACCAACCCGAATTTCCAGCGCTCGGACCTGTCGCTCGATGCCATCGACCGGCTGTCGCATCATCCCAATATCGTGTTCGTCAAGGATGCCTCTACCAATACGGGGCGCTTGTTGTCGATGCTGAACCGGACGGAGGGGCGGATCGGGGTGTTTGCCGCCTCGTCGCATATCACCGCCGCCGTGATGCTGATCGGCGGGCGGGGGTGGCTGGCCGGGCCGTCCTGCCTGATCCCGCGCCAGAGCGTGCGCCTGTTCGAGCTGTGCGAGGCCCGGCAATGGGATGCGGCGATGGAATTGCAGCGTGAATTATGGGCGGTCAATCAGGCCTTTGCGCGGTTCAACCTGGCCGGGGCGGTGAAGGCGGGGCTGAAACTGCAGGGGTTCGATTGCGGCGATCCCGCGCCACCGCAACGGGCGCTCGGCCCCGACGAGGTTGCCGCTGTGCGGCGCGTGCTGGAGCGGGTCGGGGCGCTGTAGGCGAGTTTCCTAGCCGCGCCCGTGGGCTGCGGTGAGGTCAAGAACCGGGCCGGTGGGGATGATCCGGTGCGGGTTGATCGTGTCGTGGCTGTAGTAATAGTGCCGCGTGATGTGATCGAAATTTACCGTATCGGCCACACCGGGCCATTGATAAAGCTCGCGCAGATAGCCCCAGAGGTCGGGATAATCCACGATCCGCGCCCGGTTGCATTTGAAATGCGTGTGATAGACCTCATCGAAGCGGATCAGCGTGGTGAACAGCCGCCAGTCGGCCTCGGTCAGGCGGTCGCCCATCAGGTAGCGGTTTTGCGACAGGCGTTCGTTCAGCCAGTCGAGCGTGTCGAAGAGCGGGCCGATGGCCGCGTCATAGGCGCTTTGGCTGGTGGCGAACCCGGCCTTGTAGACGCCGTTGTTGAGCGTGTCGTAGATGCGGGCGTTCACGGTTTCGATCTCGTCGCGCAGGGGGGCGGGCCAGTAATCGTCGCTATTGCCGGTGATCGAATCGAAGGCCGCGTTGAACATGCGGATGATTTCCGAGGATTCGTTTGACACGATGGTTTCGCGGGTTTTGTCCCACAGGATTGGAACCGTCACGCGGCCCGACACCGTGGGGTTGGCCTTGATATAGAGGTCTCGGGCGAAGGGCAGGCCATAGAGCGTGTCGCCCGTGGCGCCGGGGTAGTCGGTGCGCAATTCCCAGCCTTCGCTCAGCATGTCGGGATGCACGACGGACACCCCGATATGATCCGTCAGACCCTTGAGGGCGCGAAAGATTAGCGTGCGATGCGCCCAGGGGCAGGCCAGCGACACATAGAGGTGATAGCGCCCGGATTCGGCGCGGAACCCGCTTTCGCCCGAGGGGCCAGCGCTGCCGTCGGCGGTGATCCAGTTGCGGAACTTCGCCGTGTCGCGCACGAATTTGCCACCCGTCTTTGCGGTGTCGTACCATTCGTCGTGCCATTGGCCGTCAACCAGATGTCCCATGCGGTGTCCCCCTGTGTCCGGTCCAGACCTAATCCCGCGCGGGCCCGTCGGGTAGGGCCATCGCCGCGCATGTCCCGTGCACGCCCGCACATGTCGCACCCGCATCGCGCAGCGGCGTTTCTTTGTTTGCGCGGGGGGTGCGCGCGGCCTATACGGGAGGGGACGATGCCCGTGCCGGGCCGGAAAGGTGTGCAGACGGGGCCGACCCATTCCGGGGGCCTGCGGTCTTGCGATCGTCAGCCGCGCGGTGGCGCGGCCTTGCCCCTTTCCGGGTCGTTCGCACGCGGGCCGACCACGGATTGCAAACGGGGGAGTATACCCATGAGATATGCAGGTTTCATCGCCGCCCTTCTGGCCGCGGGCAGGGCGCAGGCCCATCCCGGCCATCTGTCCGAGGTGGCAGGGCATGGTCACTGGCTGGGCGCGGCGGCCCTAGGCGCGGCGATCGCCATCGGGTTGTGGGCCGGGCTGAAGGGCCGCAAGGAGGCCCAAGACGCCGAGCCCGAAGAGGCCGCCGACGAAGACACGCAGGAGGCTTGAGCATGGGCAAGACCGGTGTGTTGATCTGCGGGCATGGCTCGCGCAGCCAGTCGGCGGTGGACGAATTCGCCACCCTAGCCGAGAAACTGCCCGCCTATCTGCCCGACGAGTGGGAGATGGAATACGGCTATCTGGAATTCGCCAACCCGGTGATCCGCGACGGTCTGGACAGGCTGCGCGACAAGGGCTGCGAGCGGATTCTGGCGGTGCCGGGGATGCTGTTTGCGGCGATGCACACCAAGAACGACATTCCGACGGTGCTGAACACCTATGCCGCCAGACACGGGATCGACGTGCGCTATGGTCGCGAACTGGGTGTCGACCCGCGGATGATCGCCGCCGCCGGTGCGCGCGTGCAAGAGGCCGTGGATCGCGCCAATGACGATCTGGGCGAGGTCGCCTTGCACGATACCTGCCTTGTGGTGATCGGGCGCGGCGCGTCCGACCCGGACGCCAATGGCAACGTGTCCAAGATCGCGCGCATGCTGCAAGAGGGCATGGGGTTCGGCTGGTGCGAAGTGGGCTATTCCGGCGTGACCTTCCCGCTGGTCGAGCCTTGCCTGCAACATGTGGCACGGCTGGGCTACAAGCGCGTGATCGTGTTCCCGTATTTCCTGTTTTCGGGCATCCTGATCGACCGCATCTACGGGTTTACCGATCAGGTGGCGGGTGAATATCCGGGTATTCAGTTCGTCAAGGCGGGCTATCTGGGCGATCATCCGCAGGTGCTGGAAACCTTTGCCGAGCGCGTGCGCGAGCAGGCGGGCGCCAATCCGCCGCCCAATTGCGGCACCTGTCAGTACCGCACGCAGGAGCTGGCCCTTGACGACAGCGAGGCCCGCCGGATCACGCCTGAACAGCGGCGCGCGATGGCCGGGGATCACCCGGCGTTCAGCGACGTGCCGCCACCGACCTGCGTGCTGTGCAAATACCGCGCGGAGGTTCTGGGGTTCGAGGCCGAGGTGGGCGCGGTGCAGGAAAGCCATCACCACCATGTCGAAGGTCAGGGCGCCAGCGCGCCGGGCTCGAACGTGGCCGATTGCACCCTGTGCGACACGTTCTGCACCGGCTTGTGCCGCCTCGAAGGCGGCGGGCATCATCACCACCATGATCATGGTCACGACCATCATCATCACCACCACCACGATCACGGCCATGATCACCCCCATCATCACCACGCCGAATACCCGCATGCCGATCACCCCCTGGGGCCGGAAAGCGCGCGGAAAGGCAGGGCCTGAGCCGGGCTTTCTTCTTGCCCAAATATCCCCGCCGGAGGCATCCGACGGGGCCACCCAGCGAAAGAGTTGCAGTTGCGCCCCTACGAGAAAAACCCCTCGGCCATCTATGCCGAAAGTTTCGCCACCGTGCGCCGCGAGGCGCGGCTGGATCGCTTCGGCCCCGGCATGGAGGCGCTGGCGATCCGCCTGATCCATGCCTGCGGCATGGTCGAGGTGGCCGACAGGCTGGCCTTTTCCGAAAACGCATATGCGGCGGGTCATGCGGCCTTGCTGGCCGGTGCGCCGGTGTTGTGCGATTGCGAGATGGTGGGCGCGGGGATCATCCGCCGTTACCTGCCTGCGGGCAACGAGGTGATCGTCACGCTGAACGATCCGCGTGTGCCGGGGATCGCGGCGGGCATCGGCAACACCCGCTCGGCTGCGGCGGTCGATCTGTGGGCCGACCGGCTGGAGGGGGCCGTGGTGGCCATCGGCAATGCGCCGACGGCGCTGTTTCACCTGTTGGAACTGCTGGACGAAGGCGCGCCGAAACCTGCGGTGATCCTGGGCTTTCCGGTGGGCTTTGTCGGCGCGGCGGAAAGCAAGGCGGAACTGGCCGCGCACCCGCGCGGCTGCGAGTTCGTGGCGCTGCGCGGGCGGCGCGGCGGGTCGGCCATCGCAAGTGCCGCGGTCAATGCACTGGCGGCGGGGATCCCTGAGGAGGAGGCGCCACATGGCTGATCCGTGGTTGCATATCGTGGGCATTGGCGAGGACGGTCTGGCCGGGCTGTTGCCCGCCACCCGCGCCGTGGTGGAAGCCGCCGAGGTGATCGTCGGCGGTGAGCGTCATCACAAGCTGGCCGAAAGCGTGGGCGCCGAGCGGATCGCATGGCCCTCGCCGTTCGATGCGCTGATCGGCACGCTTAACGGATTGCGCGGGCGGCGTGTGGTGGTGTTGGCCACCGGCGATCCGCTGTGGTTTTCGGTGGGCGCGCGGATCGGGCGGGAGATCGACCCGGCGCAGATCACCTATCATCCGCAATTGTCGGCGTTCCAGTTGGCGGCGGCGCGCATGGGCTGGTCGCTGGCCGATGTGGAAACCCTGACGGTGCATGGCCGTCCGGTGGAGCAGATGATCGCCTTTATCCAGCCCGATGCGCGGCTTTTGATCCTGACCACGGGGGCCGAAACCCCGGCGCGGATCGCGGCGTTCCTGGCCGAGCGGGGATTCGGGCAGTCGAAGATGA
This sequence comes from Roseovarius sp. PS-C2, assembly GCF_018862045.1. Lineage (NCBI taxonomy): Bacteria > Pseudomonadati > Pseudomonadota > Alphaproteobacteria > Rhodobacterales > Roseobacteraceae > Roseovarius > Roseovarius sp. PS-C2. The sequence goes on along the minus strand of NZ_JAHKSQ010000010.1, from coordinate 47,561 downwards.
GCGTGCTGGCCAATATGGGCGGTGCGGACGAGGCGCGCATCGATGGTGTGGCCGAAGCGTGGGATCACACGGTTCCGGAGTTCAACACGCTGGCGGTGGAGTGCATCGCCGCGCCCGATGCCGCGTTGCTGCCGCGCGTGCCGGGCCTGCCGGACGATCTGTTTCGTCATGACGGGACCATGACCAAGCAGGAGGTGCGCGCGGTGACGCTGGCCAAGCTGATGCCGATGCGCGGCGCGTTGCTGTGGGATATCGGCACCGGTTGCGGATCGGTCGCCGTGGAGTGGATGCGCGGCGCGCGTTATGCCCGCGCCATCGGGATCGAGCCGCGCGCGGACCGGCGCGAGATGGCCGCGGCGAATGCGCTTGCGCTCGGGGTGCCCCGGCTGGAACTGGTCGAGGGGCATGTGCCGCAGGCGCTGGAGGGGCTGGCCGCGCCGGATGCGGTGTTCATCGGCGGCGGGCTGAGCCGGGAAACGTTTGAGGCGGCATGGGTGGCGCTGCGCCCGTTGGGGCGGATGGTGTGCAACGCGGTGACGCTGGAAAGCGAGGCGCTGTTGGTGGCGTTGCACAAGGATTACGGCGGGCAGTTGGTGAAGCTGTCGGTCAACCGCGCCGCGCCGGTGGGGGGGTTGACCGGCTGGCGGCCCCTGATGCCCGTCACCCAGTGGAGCCTTGTGAAGCGATGAGCGGGCAGGGGCAGAGCGGCGTTCTCTACGGTGTCGGGCTGGGGCCGGGCGATCCGGAGTTGATGACGCTGCGGGCGCATCGGCTGATTGCGCAAGCGCAGGTGGTGGCCTATCCCAGCCTTGAGGGCGGGGCGAGTTTTGCACGCTCGATTGCCGCCGGGGCGATCCCGGCGGGCGCGCGCGAGATCGTGATGGACGTGCCGATGACGGTGGAGCGCGCCCCGGCGCAGGCGGCCTATGATACGGGGGCCGCGGCGATTGCCGCGGAGCTGGAGGCGGGCCGGGACGTGGTGTGCCTGTGCGAGGGCGATCCGTTTTTTTATGGCTCGTTCATGTATCTGTTCGCGCGCCTGTCGGGGCGGTTCCGGGTCGAGGTGGTGCCGGGAGTGACCTCGATCACCACATGCGCGGCGCGGGCCGGGATGCCGCTGGCGGCGCGAAACGAACGCCTGACGGTGTTGCCGGGGCCGCTGCCCGAGCCGGAGTTGCGTGCGCGCATAGACGGGGCGGAAAGCGTGGCGATCATGAAGGTGGGCCGCCATCTGGCCAAGATTCGGGGCGTGATCGAGGCGCTCGGGTTCACGGATAGGGCGGTTTACGTGGAGCGTGCGAGCCTGCCCGACGAGGTGGTCTGCCCGCTGGCCGAGGCGCCGGACAAGGCGCCGTATTTTTCGATGATCTTGCTGACGAAAGGGGCCGATCCATGGCTGTGAAACCTGTCGTTCTGGCGCTGAGCCGGTCGGGGGAGGATGTGGCGCATCGTGTGGCGGCGCTGTTGGGGGCGCAGGTGCATGGGCGCGAGGGGCGTGTCGGCAAAGCCGATGCGTTTTTTCCCAACGCGCTGGATCATGCGCGCGATCTGTTCGCCGCCGGGGTGCCGGTGATTGGCGTCTGCGCCAGCGGTATCCTGATCCGGGCGGTTGCGCCGCTGCTGGCCGACAAGCGGGCCGAGCCGCCTGTGGTTTCCGTCAGCGATGACGGGGCGGTGGTGGTGCCGCTGTTGGGCGGGCATCGCGGGGCGAACCGGCTGGCCAGCGAGATCGCCAAAGGGCTGGAGGCCGTGGCGGCGGTGACGACGGCGGGCGATGTGGCGATGGGCGTGGCACTGGATGAGCCGCCTGCAGGCTATCGGCTGGCCAATCCCGACCATGCCAAGGGGGCGATGGCGGCTTTGCTAGGCGGGCAGGGTGTGTCGATCCGGGGCGAGAACATCTTTGGCCTCGAGGACCGGGGCGGCACGGTGGAATTGCTGGTGAGTGAGGCACCGGCGCAGGGTAGTGCGGCGCGGCTGGTGTATCATCCGCAACGCTTTGCCCTTGGGCTGGGGTGTGCGCGCAATGCCGATCCCGAAGAGATGTGGGCATTGGTGTGCGACACGCTGGATCGGGCCGGGATCGCGCAAGGAGCGGTGGCCTGTGTGGCGTCGATCGACCTCAAGGCCGACGAGCCCGCGATGAACGAGGTCGCGCGCCGGTTGGGCGTGCCGCTGCGGCTGTTCACCGCCGGGGAGTTGGAGGCGCAGGCCGAACGGTTGGCCAACCCGTCGAAGGTGGTGTTCGCCGAGGTGGGCTGTCATGGCGTGAGCGAAGGCGCGGCGCTGGCCTGTGGCGGCGATCTGCTGGTGGAAAAGCGCAAGACGGCCAATGCCACCTGTGCCGTCAGCCGCAGCGAGAGCCCGATCACCGACATGCCGGGCCGCGCGCGTGGGCGGCTGAGCGTGGTGGGCATCGGACCCGGTCAGGCAGCGTGGCGCACGCCCGAGGTGAGCCGGCTGATCGCCGAGGCCGAGGAACTGGTGGGCTATGGGCTCTATATCGACCTTCTGGGGCCTCTGGCGGCGGGCAAGACGCGCAGCGATTTCCCGCTTGGCGGGGAAGAGGCGCGGTGCCGTTATGCGCTGGAACAGGCGGCGCAGGGCAGGAACGTAGCGCTGGTTTGCTCAGGGGATGCGGGCATTTACGCGATGGGTGCGCTGGTGTTCGAATTGCTGGACCGGGGTGCGGAGGAACACGGCGTCAGCGATGCGGCGCACCGGGTCGAGGTGGTGTGCAGCCCCGGCGTGTCGGCCCTGCAAGGGGCGGCGGCACGGGCGGGGGCGCCGCTTGGGCATGATTTCTGCACGATCTCGCTGTCCGACCTGCTGACCCCGCGCGAGGATATCCTTCGCCGTCTGCACGCCGCCGCCGAGGGGGATTTCGTGATCGCGTTCTACAACCCGGTATCGAAGACCCGCCGCACGTTGCTGGCCGAGGCGCGCGACATCCTGTTGCGGCACCGTCCGGCGGAGACGCCGGTGATGCTGGCCAGTTCACTGGGCCGCCCCGAGGAGCATGTGCGCTATCGCCGTCTGGAGGATTTGCAGGTGGACGAGGTGGATATGCTGACGGTGGTTCTGGTCGGCTCGAGCAATTCGCGGCTGGCGCAACTGGGTGAGGGGCCGCGCATGTTCACGCCGCGCGGCTATGCGCGCAAGATCGACGGTGATCTGGCGGCAGGGGGCGGGAAATGAGTATTTTTGGAAAGATGAAGTCGGGGGCTTTGGCATGACGGTGTATTTCATTGGCGCGGGGCCGGGCGACCCGGAGCTTCTGACCAAAAAGGCCGAGCGGGTGATCGGCGAATGCCCTGTGTGTCTCTATGCCGGGTCGCTGGTGCCTGCCGAGGTCGTGGCTTGTGCGCCCGAGGGGGCGCTGGTGATGGACACCGCGCCGATGACGCTGGACGAAACCCATGCCGTGATCCGCGAGGCGCATGGCAAGGGGCAGGACGTGGCGCGGGTGCATTCGGGCGATCCGTCACTGTATGGGGCGATTGCCGAGCAGATCCGGCGGCTGCGCGCCGACGGGATCGACTATCGGATCATTCCCGGCGTCCCGGCCTACGCGGCGGCGGCGGCGGCACTGGGGCAGGAGTTGACCGTGCCGGAGGTGGCGCAATCCATCGTGTTGACGCGGGTGTCGATGAAATCGACCTCGATGCCCGATGGCGAGACATTGGAGAATTTCGCCCGCACACGCAGCACGCTGGCGATTCATCTGGGCGTGCGCGCCCTGCGCGAGATCGAGCGCGTGCTGACCCCGCATTACGGGGCCGATTGCCCTGTGGTGGTGGCCTATCGCGTGGGCTGGCCGGACCAGATGTTCATTCGCGGGACGCTGGCCGATATCCGGCTGAAGGTGCGCGACGAAAAGATCACGCGCACGGCGCTGATCCTTGTGGGGCCGGTTCTGGGCGAGATCAGCGATTTCACCGAAAGCGCGCTTTACGATCCGGCGCAGCCGCATGTGCTGCGTCCGAAAGCAACAGTTTCGGGCTGATTTGCGTCAACACGCAAGATTTCACGTGATCGTAATAGTGCGGTGGCACAGACTGTTGGCATGATTCTGGGGATGTAGTGCCATGACCACCTATTTGCCGCCCGATGTGCAGGCGGGCCTTGACGAGGCCCGCAAGCGCGCCGTGAGACAAAGCCGCCGGTTGCGGGTTCATGCCGGGGAGGATGCCTATCCGGTGCTGCGCGCCTGGGAGGGCGGGTTTGCCGTGGAGGCCGACAAGGCGGGGCATTTGCGCGGGCTGGTCGATCTGTATGACGGGACGAAACACCTGTCGCATTGCCTGATCGTCGCCTCCGAGGAAGAGGGCGGCGAGATTCGCTTCGAGCTCAAGCGGGTGACCCCGGCCAGTGACGAAGCGCCCGTCGATTTCGAGCGCGACCCGCAAGCGCCGGTGGCGTTGATCGGGCGGGACTGACCGGCGCGGGGCGGGGTCGCGCCGGTGCCCTGTCGTGCGACTATTGCAGGTCGGCAAAGGCCGCGTGCAGGCGTTCGACGGCTTCGGCGATCTGCGCGCGGGGCATGCCGATATTGAAGCGCAGGAAGGATTCGCCGCCCGATCCGAAGGTCGAGCCGTAGTTGACCGCGATGCGGGCGTCCTTGTTGACGCGGCGCTTGTATTCCTCGCGGCTCATGCCGGTGCCCGAGAAATCGACCCATGACAGGTAGGTGGCTTCGAGGGGCATGGATTTGACGCCGGGAATGGCGTTGACGCCGTCGTCGAACAGTTTGCGGTTGCCGTCGAGATAGGCCACCAGTTCATCGACCCAGGCCGCGCCTTCGGGGCTGTAGGCGGCGGTCGTCATGGCGATGCCGAAATCGTGGGTGCCCAGTGACAGGGCCGACATCCGCGCCTTGAGCTGGCCGCGCAGCATGTCGTTGGACACGATCATCTGGCCGGTATGGGTGCCCGCGATGTTGAAGGTTTTCGACGGCGCGGTGAGCATGATCAGCCGGTCGACGATACCGGGATCGGCCAGCGGCATGGGGGTGTGGGTCTGGCCCGGATAAACGAGGTCGTGATGCACCTCGTCGGAGATGAGCAGCAGGTCGTGGCGGCGGGCGAAGTCGCCGACGGCGCGCAGTTCGTCCTTGCTCCAGACGCGGCCGCCGGGATTGTGGGGCGAGCAAAGGATCAGTATTTTCTCGTCGCCGGTCATCAGGGATTCGTAGGCGTCGAAATCCATCCGATAGCGGCCGTTTTCATTGACCAGTGGGCATTCGCGCACATTGCGCCCGGCGGTGCGGATGACGCGGGCGAAAGCATGATAGACGGGCGTGAGCAGCACGACGCTGTCACCGGGGTTGGTCAGCGTGTCGACGGCAAGGCCGACGGCATTGCACAGGCCGGTGGTGGTAAGAATCCAATCGGGATCGACCTGCCAGCCGTGGCGGTTTTCCATCCACCACGCGATGGCGGATGTGTAGGGGCCGTAATCGCCGAGATAGCCGTAGATGCCGTGTTCGAGCTTGGCGCGCACGGCGTCCTGCACACAATCGGGCGAGCGGAAATCCATGTCGGCCACCCACATGGCCAGCCCGTCATCGGCAGGGACGCCATAGTTCTTTTCCATCATGTCCCATTTGCTGGACAGGTGGCCGCGGCGGTCGATGATGTCGTCGAAATTCATGGCTGTCTCCCTTGAGTTGCGGGCAGGCTAGTGATTTGCACGTCAGGTGCAAGGGGCGTTGCGGATCGGGGAGCGATCACCTAAATGAAGCGGCATGAAACGTCCGATCCTGATCCATCCCGACCCGCGCCTGAAAAAGGTCTGCGCCCCTGTGCCCGACCTGTCGGACCAATTGCGCGCCTTGGCGGACGACATGCTGGAAACCATGTATGACGCGCCGGGGATCGGGCTGGCCGCGCCGCAGATCGGGGTGCTGGACCGGCTGATCGTGATGGATTGCGTCAAGGACGAGAACGAGGCCCCCCGCCCGCTGGTGATGTTCAACCCCGAGATCGTGGCGGCCTCGGACGAAATGAATGTCTATGAAGAGGGCTGCCTGTCGATCCCCGAGCAATATGCCGAGGTGAAGCGCCCCAAGGTGGTGGATGTGCGCTGGATCGACCGGGACGGGAACGAGCAGAGCGAAACCTTCGACGGGCTGTGGGCGACCTGTGTGCAACACGAGATCGACCACCTGAACGGCAAGTTGTTCATCGATTACCTGGGCCCGATGAAGCGCCAGATGATCACCCGCAAGATGCAGAAGCTGAAGCGCGAACAGGCCAAGGCGAGGGCCTGAGCGGATGGCCGTGCGGCGCTGTCTGCCCTGGCCCGACAAGCGGCTGAAAAGCGTGGCCGCGCCGGTTACAGCGGTGACGGACGATATTCGCGCCATCTGGGACGACATGATCGACACGATGGAAGCGATGCCGGGTGTTGGCCTTGCGGCGACGCAGATTGGGGTCATGCAGCGGCTGGCGGTGGTCGATGCCAGCGCCGGGCGCGGCGAGGCGGTGCGCATGGCCAACCCCGAAATCCTGCATTCCAGCATCGAGTTGCGCGAACACGAAGAGGCCAGCCCGAACCTGCTCGGCGTGTCGGCAAAGGTGAAACGCCCGCGTGCGGTGACGGTACGTTTCCTGAACGAAGCCGGAGAGATCGAAGAGCGCGATTTCGTCGGGCTGTGGGCGACGTCTGTGCAGCATCAGATCGACCATCTGAACGGACGGTTGTATTTCGACCGTCTGTCGAAGGTGAAGCGCGACATGCTGTTGCGTAAGGCGCGGAAGGTGGGCTGAGATGCGCGTGATCTTCATGGGAACGCCGGAGTTTTCGGTGCCGGTGCTGGATGCCCTGATAGGGGCCGGGCACGAGGTGGTGGCCGTGTATTGCCAGCCGCCGCGCCGGGCGGGCCGGGGCAAGAAGGAACGCCCGACGCCGGTGCAGGCCCGCGCCGAAGAATTGGGGCTGGAGGTGCGCCACCCCGTCAGCCTGAAGGACGGGGCCGAGCAGGCGGCCTTTGCCGAGCTGCAGGCCGATATCGCCGTGGTGGTGGCCTATGGGCTGATCCTGCCGCAGGCCATTCTGGATGCGCCGGGGCGCGGGTGCCTGAACATTCACGCCAGCCTGTTGCCGCGCTGGCGCGGGGCGGCACCGATTCACCGGGCGATCATGGCGGGTGACGCGGAAACCGGCGTTTGCATCATGCAGATGGAGGCCGGGCTGGATACCGGCCCGGTGCTGTTGCGCAAGGTCACGACGATCGGGGCGCGGGACACCACCGGGGACTTGCATGACCGGCTGTCCGAAATGGGCGCGCGGGCGATTGTCGAGGCGTTGGAGCGGCTGGACGATCTGACGCCTGAGAAGCAGCCCGATGCGGGCGTGACCTATGCCGAGAAGATCGATAAAGCCGAGGCGCGGGTGGACTGGACCCGGCCAGCGGCAGAGGTCGACGCGCATATTCGCGGGCTGTCGCCCTTTCCCGGCGCGTGGTGCGAGGTGAATGGCGAGCGGGTCAAGTTGCTGGCCTCGACCGTTGCCGAAGGCCACGGCGTACCCGGTGAGGTGCTGGACGATGCGCTGACAGTGGCCTGTGGCGAGGGGGCCGTGCGGCTTTTGCGCTTGCAACGGGCCGGGAAGGGCGCGCAGGATGCCGAAACCTTCCTGCGGGGGATGAGTATCCCTGCGGGTGCGCGTCTGTAACGAGGAGATCGCGATGTTTCTGACTCTGTTCGGAACGGTGGTCGTGGCCGGGATCGTCGGCTACCTGTCGGAAAAGACGGGGTTCACCCGCAACGGGTATCTGCAATCCATCATCATCTGCGTGGGCGGGGCGTTCCTGTTTTATTTCCTGCGGATCATGTTCGGGATTCGCTTTGGGGCGCCGGGGGTGGATGCGATCCTGTCCTCGATCGGGGCATTGGTGATTGTCCCGACACATTGGCGGCGGAGATAAGGCATGGGCGTTATTTACCTGATCATCATTGGCGCGGCAGCGGGGTTTCTGGCCACGCGGCTGATGAAGCTGGAAACTGATATCGTCACCACCATCGCCATCGGCATCGCCGGAGCGCTGATCGGCGGGTTCGTGTTGCGCATGGTGCTGACGGTCGCCGGATTGCTGGGCGGTTTGATCGGTGCGGTTCTGGGGGCGTTGCTGCTGATCTGGCTGTATCAGACCTATGTCGCGGGGCGTGGCGGGCCGAAAAAGTAGATCGCCCTGCGGGCGATGCCTGCGGCGCGAGTATTTCCGGAAAAGTGAAGGCGCGGTCAGCTTTTCGGCGGGCGGGCCCTGTAGACCGGCAGGCGCCAGCCGAAGGCGATGGACCCGGCGCGCAACACCCATGTGAGGGCGGCGCAGGTGCCGAGGATCAGGGTCATGTCATTGGTCAGCGCGGTCAGGGCGACGGCGGCGAGCGAGCCTGCAAAGGCGGCGGTCACGTAGAGTTCGCCCTGTTTGAGGACCAGCGGGACTTCGTTGCAGACCACGTCGCGCATCAGCCCGCCGAAACAGCCGGTGACGACGCCCATGATCACCACGATAGGCCCCGGTTGCAGCATTTGCAGCGCGGCGGCCACGCCTGCGGGAACGGCCACGGCCAGTGCGAAACTGTCGAGCCATGTCAGCCAGCGGTAGCGGCTTTCGGCCAGATGCGCGGTGAAGAAGATCAGCAGGGCGGCGGTGCAGGCGATCAGGATGTAATCGGGGTTGCCGATCCAGAAGACCGGGTTGCGATCCAGGAAAACGTCGCGCAGCGTGCCGCCGCCGACCGCCGTCAGGCTGGCGACGAAGGCGAAGCCGACGATATCGAGCTGCTGGCGCGAGGCGACCAGTGCGCCGGTCAGGGCGAAGACCAGGACCGAGGCGTAATCGAGCAGCGCGAGGGCTGTCATGCCTCGGCCTTGCCGGGTTTGAAGGGGGCCATGCCCGCGCGGGCCAGTTCGTCGGCGCGTTCGTTTTCGGGATGGCCCGCGTGGCCCTTGACCCATTCCCATGTCACGCTGTGGCGGTGTTGCGCGGCCTCAAGACGTTGCCAGAGTTCGACGTTCTTGACGGGCTTTTTGGCCGAGGTTTTCCAGCCGTTGCGCTTCCAGCCGTGAATCCAGCCCGTGACACCGTTTTTCACATAGGCGCTGTCGGTGACGATGGTCAGGGTGGAGGGCCGGGACAGGGTTTCCAGCGCGGCGATCGCGGCCAGAAGTTCCATGCGGTTGTTGGTGGTTTCGGCCTCGCCGCCACTGAGTTCGCGTTCCTTGACGACGGTGCCGTTTTCCACCGCCTGCAACAGCACGCCCCAGCCGCCGGGGCCGGGATTGCCGGAACAGGCGCCGTCGGTATAGGCGAACAGCTCAGCCATGATCGAACAGCCCCCGATAGCCGGGCAGGGCGGCGACGCGCCCGCACCATGCGGTGATATTGGGAAAGCGGGCCATGTCGAACCCGCCGCGCGACTCCGCCGTGTGGGTATAGGCATAAAGCGCGATGTCGGCGAGGGTGGGGGTGGTGCCGGCGAACCACTCGCGCCCCGTGAGGGCGTCTTCCATGATTTGCAGGAGCGCGTGGCCGTCCGCCAGCAGCTTCGCCATGAGCGCGGGTGTCGCCTGTTCGGCCAGGTGGGGGTAGGAGTTGAGCGAGGCGCGCACAGCGATCACCGGCTCGTGCCGGTTCTGTTCGAAGAACATCCAGGCGAGCATTTGCGACTGGGTCAGGAGATCGTCAGGAACCCAGCCGGTGCCGTGGGCCAGATACCACAGGATGGCGTTCGATTCCGACAGGATCGTGCCATCCGGCAGGTGCAGGGCGGGCAGCTTGCCGAGCGGCAGGTGGCCTGCCGCCTTGGCGCTGGCGGTTTCGGCGGACTGCATTTCACAGGCGACATGGGTGTAGTCGCGCCCCAGAAAGGACAGCAGCAGCCGTATCTTGTAGCTATTGCCCGAGGAGGGCATGGAATAAAGGGTCAGGTCGGTCATGGCGGTCCTGTTGCAGTCTGGGGCGGCGGGTGTCAATCCGCGCGAGAGGGCGATCAGAAGAAGACGCCGATGGTCAGGCAGGTCACGACCACGGCTGTGAGGGCGAGGCGGAGCGACATCCACCACTCGGGCGCGGCGCCGTGACGCCAGAACAGCCAGTCGAGCCCGAGGATGCCGATGAACCCGGCGATCAGGGAAATCGCCGATCCGGTCGGGCCGCCGCCGGTCATGAAGAAGGCCCAGAGGGCGGGGATGACCGACAGGACATAGCCGGTACTGGCCTGTGCGCCTTCGAGACGGGCGGCGAAGCCCCAGAGCACGCCGGACATGAAGGACAGGATCACCGCGCCGTAAAACAGCATCACGTAAGGGCCCGCAAAGCGCCCTCCGAGGGTGCGGGCGGTCCAGCTGGCCAGATCGGGGAGAAGGACGGTGATCGCGCCCCAGACGAAGGGGATCAGACCGGTGAGGCCAAGGATCAGGGGGGCGCGGGGGATCGCGCTCATGCCGTTTTTTCCAGTGCGAGGCGCGCGCCGAGCGTGGCGAAAATGGCCGCGAAGCTGCGGTTCAGCCAGCGCATTGCGCGTTCGGAGGCGAGCAGGCGATCGCGCATGGCGGCGGCGAAGCTGCCATAGAGCGTGAACACGATGAAAGTAAGCGCCATGAAGACGGCTCCGAGGCTGACCATCTCGGTGGTGGCGGTTGCGGGATCGCCCGACAGGAACGGGGGGAGCAGGGCGAGGAAAAAGATCGAGAGCTTGGGATTGAGAATGTTGATCAGCGCGCCGCGCCGGGCGATGGTGAGTCCCGGTTCCGACCGGCGATCGGGGCGCACGGCCAGTGCACCGTCCGATTTCACGGCCTGGAACGCCAGCCACAGCAGATACGCCACCCCGGCGAATTTCACGACCTGAAACAGCAGGGCCGAACTGTGCAGCAGCGCGGCGAGCCCGAGTGTGGCGGCGACAAGTGCGGGCACGATCCCGAGGGTACAGCCGAGAGCGGCCATGAACGCCGCGCGGCGGCCCTGCCCGAGGCCGATGGCCAGCGTGTAGATCACTCCGGTTCCGGGCGCGATGACGACCACGAGCGCGGTGACAAGGAAATGCAGGCTCATCATGCTTTGGTCTCCCTCGGTTCGCGGTCATGGGGCCTGAGCGTGACGGAACTGTCAAGCGATCCCGGCACCCGGCACGTCCGCGCTCAGGCCGGTTCCCTCATGACGCGCGGGACTTTGAATTCGACGTTTTCGGTGGCGGTTTCGATGGTTTCGACAGTCACGTCATAGCGGGACTTGAGGGCGTCGATCACCTCGTTCACCAGAATTTCGGGGGCGGAGGCCCCGGCGGTGATGCCGAGGGAGCGGATACCGTCGAGGGCGCGCCAGTCGATGTCGGTGGCGCGTTGCACCAGTTGCGAATAGGTGCAGCCCGCGCGGCGGCCCACCTCGACCAGGCGCTTGGAGTTCGACGAGTTGGGTGCGCCCACCACCAGCATCGCGTCGGCGTTCGGGGCCAGGGCCTTGACCGCCTCTTGCCGGTTGGTGGTGGCGTAACAGATGTCTTCCTTGTGCGGCCCCCTGATGGCGGGAAAGCGGGCCTGCAACGCGGCGACGATATCGGCGGTGTCATCGACCGACAGGGTGGTTTGGGTGACAAAGGCCAGCTTGCCGGGGTCGCGCACGTCGAGCGTTGCCACATCGGCGGGGGTTTCCACGAGCAGAACCTCGCCCTCGGGCAACTGGCCCATCGTGCCGATGGTTTCGGGGTGGCCTGCGTGGCCGATCATGACGATCTGAAGGCCCGCTTCGGCGTGGCGTTCGGCCTCGATATGCACCTTGGACACCAGGGGGCAGGTGGCGTCGACATAGAGCATCTGGCGTTCGGCCGCCGCGGCGGGCACGGATTTCGGCACGCCGTGGGCGGAAAAGATCACCGGGCGGTCATCGGGGCATTCGTCGAGCTCCTCGACGAAAACCGCCCCCTTGGCGCGCAGATCGTCCACGACGTATTTGTTATGCACGATCTCATGCCGCACATAGACAGGTGCGCCCCATTTCTGCAGGGCCATTTCAACGATCTTGATAGCGCGGTCCACGCCTGCGCAAAATCCCCGCGGCGCGGCCAGGTATAGGGTGAGGGGCGGTTTGGTCATGCTGGGCCTCCTGTTGCGCTCAGAGGTAAGACCATGGGCCGTCCGCGTCCAGAGGGAAGGCGGGAATGGGCGGAAGTAAGGTGCGGGGAGGGGGGAGCGGCCTGCATCGGAGGGGAGGCGCACGCAAAGAGGTGACGTGCGCGCCCGGAGTGAACGGGCGCGCGCATGGAAAGCCGTATCAGTCGCTGCTTTGATAGGCGTCGTCGCGGGACTGGCTGAAATCGCGCGGCGGGCGCCCGATCACGTCTTTGAGGTCTTCGAGCTCGATGAAATTGTCGGCCTGACGGCGCAGGTCGTCGGCGATCATCGGCGGCTGGCTGCGGATCGTGGATACGACCGAAACGCGCACGCCCTGGCGTTGCAGGCTTTCGGCCAGGGGCCGGAAATCGCCATCGCCCGAGAACAGCACGATATGATCGACATGCGGCGCCAGTTCCATCGCGTCCACGGCCAGTTCGATATCCATGTTGCCCTTGACCTTACGGCGGCCCTGACTGTCGGTGTATTCCTTGGCCGGTTTGGTGACCATGGTGAAGCCGTTATAGTTCAGCCAGTCAACCAGAGGGCGAATCGGCGAATATTCGTCGTTTTCCAGCAGAGCCGTGTAGTAGAACGCACGCAACAGTTTGCCGCGACGCATGAACTCGGCGCGCAACAGTTTGTAGTCGATGTCGAAGCCGAGAGATTTTGCGGCCGCGTACAGGTTCGACCCGTCAATGAACAGCGCAAGCCGTTCGTCTTTGTAAAACATACAGAATGTCCTTTCAAATTCACTTGTTCCGGCCGCAATGAGCGTTCAGTGAGTGGATGCCGGACGGAACAATCAGTAAAACTAGGATATCCGGGCGGGAACGCAATAGAAAACGCCTTGTCCTTAAGGATAGGAAACAATGGTTGAGAAACAGAGTCCGTTGATCGCCATCGGTGGAAATATGCCGTCGCGGGCGGGCGATCCGGCCCGGACGTTGCATGCTGCGTTGCAGCGTCTGAGCGCGTTGGGTGTGCCGGTCGATGCCGTGAGCCGGTTTTACAGAACGCCCTGTTTTCCACCCGGAGCGGGGCCGGATTACGTGAATGCCGCAGCGCGGCTTTCCTATGACGGCGAACCGGAAGATCTGTTGGCGGTGTTGCACGAGGTCGAGGCGTTTATGGGGCGCGAACGGGTGCGCAGATGGGGGCAGCGGACGCTGGATCTGGACCTGATCGCCGTGGGCGAGACGGTATTGCCGGACAGGCAGACATATGCCGAATGGCGCGATCTGCCGCTGGAGCGGCAAATGCAGGAGGCCCCCGACACCCTGATTCTGCCGCATCCACGGATGCAGGACCGGGCCTTTGTTCTGGTGCCGTTGGCGGATATCGCGCCGGGGTGGCGTCATCCTGTCTCGGGGCGGACGGTGGCGCAGATGCTGGCGGATTTGCCGGACGAGATGCGGAACGAGGTGCGGGCGCTGTAACGTCATGGCGAGGCCGGAAGGGGGGTTGCATTCCCCGGATCGACGAATGTAATAGTATAACATCACATTTACAGCGATGCGCGAAGGAGACCTGACCCATGCCACAGCCTGACCGACGCCTGCCGGTAACCGTTCTTTCGGGATTTCTGGGGGCAGGGAAGACCACGCTGCTCAACAACGTGCTGAACAATCGCGACGGGCGGCGGGTGGCCGTGATCGTCAACGATATGTCCGAGGTGAATATCGACGCTGATCTGGTGCGCGAAGGTGGCGCGAACCTGAGCCAGACCGAGGAAAAGCTGGTGGAGATGACCAATGGGTGCATCTGTTGCACCCTGCGCGACGACCTGTTGCAGGAGGTGCGGCGCCTGTCGGACGAGGGGCGGTTCGATTACCTGCTGATCGAATCCACCGGGATCGCCGAGCCCCTGCCCGTGGCGGCGACCTTCGAGTTTCGTGACGAGGCGGGCGACAGCCTGTCGGATGTGGCGCGGCTGGACACGATGGTGACGGTGGTGGATGCGGCGAATCTGCTGGCCGATTATTCGAGCCACGATTTCCTGAGCGATCGCGGAGAGGTGGCGGGCGATGGCGACGAGCGCACGCTGGTGGACCTTCTGGTCGATCAGATCGAGTTCGCCGATGTCGTCGTGTTGAACAAGGTCGGCGATGCAGGCCCTGAGCAGACCAGCGCGGCGCGCAAGATCGTACGCAGCCTGAATGCGGATGCGCGCCTGATCGAGACGGATTTCGCCGAAGTCCGGCCCGAGGCGATCTTTGATACGGGGCTGTTCGATTTCGACAAGGCGCATGAGCATCCGCTATGGGCAAAAGAGTTGTACGGGTTTGCCGATCATGTGCCGGAAACCGAGGAATACGGCGTGTCGTCTTTCGTGTACCGGGCTCGGCGGCCGTTCGATCCGCAAAAGGTGCATGCGGTTCTGAACGGCCCGCTGCCGGGGGTGATCCGGGCCAAGGGGCATTTCTGGCTGGCCAGCCGTCCAGACTGGGTGGCCGAGTTCAGCCTGGCCGGGGCGCTGTCGAAGGTGGCGCCGCTCGGGACATGGTGGGCCAGCGTCCCGCCCGAGAGTTGGCCGGATCATCCGCAGGCGCAGGAGTACATGGCGCGTCACTGGCAGGAGCCGTTCGGAGACAGGCGGCAGGAACTGGTGTTCATCGGCACGGGCATGGATCGTGCGGCGATCTGCGCGGCGCTGGACGGGGCATTGACGGGATCGGACACGGCGTTCGATCCGCAGGAGTTTACCTACCTGCCCGATCCGTTTCCGGTCTGGCGCAGGCAAATGGCCGCCTGACATGGTCACGAACTGCCGCAGCACGCTTGGCCGGCGCCGGATGGCGCGCAGCCCGATGGCCGATTTCGACCGGCTGCTGCCCGCCGCGCGCCGCTGGCTGGCGGCGGCGGTGCTGCCGTGGTCGGCGCGATCCGTGGCGCGTGTCTGGCACAAGGCGCTGCATGAGTCGGGCGGTGACGAAAACGCGGCGCTGGCGTATCTCGACCGTGTCGAACAGGCCCGTCTGGCCCGTGAAACGGTGCGGATATGGGGGCCGCTTCATCCTGTTTTCGCAGGTCGGGCGGGTGCCTGATTCTCTGCTTGTAAATCCGGGCGCGAGGCCTTAGATAAACCACTTCTGCAGAGATTTATCGGAGGTCCCATGGCCCGCGTTACCACTGAAGATTGCGTTGACAAGGTTCCCAACCGGTTCGAACTGGTCATGCTTGCCGCGCATCGGGCTCGTGAAATCTCGGCCGGTGCGCCGCTGACCGTGGACCGCGACAACGACAAGAACCCGGTCGTGGCCCTGCGCGAAATCGCCGATGAAACCCAATCGGCGGACGAATTGCGCGAACGCCTGATCGAATCGAACCAGACCCAGATCGAGGTGGACGAACCCGAAGAGGATTCGATGGCCTTGCTGATGGGCGGCGGTGAGCCCGACAAGCCCGAAGCCGACGACGACATGTCGGAGGAAAAGCTGTTGCGGGCTCTGATGGAAGCCCAGGGTCAGGGCTGAGCCTGACGACAATTCCGGAGCTGCGGGCGGCATGATTTCGGTTGATGACCTTGTCGCGCTGATCCGCACCTACAACCCCAAGAGTGACGAAGCGCTGATCCGCGCGGCCTATGATTATGGCCGCGACATGCATGAGGGTCAGTTTCGCCATTCGGGGGAACCCTACTTCAGCCATCCTGTCGCCGTGGCTGCGATCCTGGCCGAGCAGCGGCTGGACGATGCCTCGATCATCACGGCGCTTTTGCATGACACGATCGAGGATACCCGCGCCTCCTATGCCGAGGTGGCCAGCCGCTTTGGGGCCGAGGTGGCCGATCTGGTCGATGGCGTCACCAAGCTGACCAATCTGCAGCTGTCCAGTTCCGAGACCAAGCAGGCCGAGAACTTCCGCAAGCTGTTCATGGCCATGTCCAAGGATTTGCGGGTCATTCTGGTCAAGCTGGCCGACCGGCTGCACAACATGCGCACGATCAAGGCGATGCGCCCGGAAAAGCAGGCCCAGAAAGCGCGCGAGACGATGGATATCTTTGCGCCGCTGGCGGGCCGCATGGGCATGCAGTGGATGCGCGAGGAACTGGAGGATCTGGCATTTCGCGTGCTGAACCCGGATGCGCGCGCCTCGATCATCCGCCGCTTTATCACCTTGCAGAAGGAAACCGGCGATGTGGTCGAACACATCACCGGCGACATGCTGCACGAACTGGACAAGGCCGGCATTCAGGCCGACGTGTTCGGACGCGCCAAGAAGCCCTATTCGATCTGGCGCAAGATGCAGGAAAAGGAGATGGGGTTTTCCCGTCTGAGCGATATCTACGGGTTCCGCATCATCACCCGGAGCGAGGCGGATTGTTATGCCGCGCTTGGGGCGATTCACCAGCGTTGGCGCGCTGTGCCGGGGCGGTTCAAGGATTACATCAGCCAGCCCAAGTCGAACGGGTACCGTTCGATCCACACAACCGTCTCGGGGCGCGACGGCAAGCGGGTCGAGGTGCAGATTCGCACGCAGGCCATGCATGACGTGGCCGAATCGGGCGTGGCGGCGCATTGGTCCTATCGTGACGGTGTGCGTGTCGAGAACCCGTTTGCCGTTGATCCGGCCAAGTGGATTTCCGGCCTGACCGAGCAATTCGACGCCGAGGAAGATCACGAGGATTTTCTCGAAGCGGTCAAGCTGGAGATGTATGCCGACAAGGTGTTCTGCTTTACCCCCAAGGGGGATGTGGTGAAACTGCCGCGTGGCGCGACGCCGATCGACTTTGCCTATGCCATTCACACCCGGATCGGCAATGCCACCGTGGGCGCCAAGGTGGACACGATGCGCGTGCCGCTGTGGACCCGGATCAAGAACGGCCAATCGGTCGAGATCATCACCGCCGACGGTCAGACGCCACAGGCGACATGGCTGGACATCGCCACCACCGGCAAGGCGCGTTCGGCCATCCGGCGCGCCCTGCGCGAGCTGGATCGCGACCGTTACATCAAGCTGGGCCGCGAACTGGCGCGTTCGGCGTTCGAGCATGTCGGCAAGAAGGCCACCGACAAGGCGCTGGACTCGGCGGCGACGACCTTGCGGGTCAAGGGGCGGGACGAGGTGCTGGCCCGTCTGGGCAGCGCCGAGTTGACGGCGCGGCAGGTTTTGCATGCGGTCTATCCCGATCTCGCGCCGAAGGATGCCGAAGAGGTGGGCCGCGACCGGGCGGTGATCGGCCTGTCCGCCGATCAGAGTTTCGAGCGCGCCCGCTGTTGCCAGCCGCTGCCGGGCGAGCGTATTGTGGGTATCACGTATCGTGGGCGCGGCGTGGTGGTGCATGCGATCGACTGCGAGACACTGTCCGCTTATGACGACCAGCCCGAGCGCTGGCTGGATCTGCATTGGCACGCGGGCAAGCATCCGGCAGCCTATGACGTGACGCTCGATATCACCATCGGCAACGATGCAGGTGTGCTGGGGCGGATTTGCACATTGATCGGCGAGCAGAAGGCCAATATCTCGGACCTGACATTCGTGGATCGCAAACCGGATTTCTTCCGACTGCTTGTCGATGTCGAACTGCGTGACGCCGAGCATCTGCATGGCGTGATTTCGGTTCTGAACGCGGAAAGCGATGTTGCCGAAGTGGAACGCCGTCGCGATCCGCAAAGAGCCGGGGTGTCGAGCGCCCCAGAACGCTAGGAGCACACAGGTGGTCTTTAAACGCCGAGACAGACGTCCGATCTGGCAGATCGTGGCAGACTTCTTCTGGCCGCGCGGCGGCTGGGGGCGGGCGTTTCGGTATGTTCGCCACCGTCTGCACCGTCTGCCCGATCCGCCGCACCGGATCGCACGGGGTATTTTCGCGGGCATCTTCGTGACCTTTTCGCCCTTGTTCGGCTTTCATTTCCTGTATGCGGCGACGCTGGCCTGGGTCCTGCGCGGCAATATCGTCGCGGCCTTGCTGGCGACCTTCGTGGGCAATCCGCTGACCTTCGTGCCGATCGGGGCGATGTCGTTGCAAACCGGGTATTTCCTGCTGGGCATGCATCACGGGTCTGCGGATGAGGTGCATCGCTCCCTTGGCGGGAAATTCGTGGATGCGGGGCGCGACCTGAAAGACAATCTCTGGGCCGTTTTCACGGATGCGCCGGTGGATTGGAGCCATCTGCACCTGTTTTATGACGAGGTGTTCTTTCCCTATCTGATCGGTGGCATGATCCCTGGCCTGATCGCCGGGCTGGCGGGGTATTACCTGAGCCTGCCGGTCATCCAGGCCTATCAGAATCGCCGCAAGGGCGCGCTCAAGGCCAAATGGGCCGCGATCCGGGAAAAAGCCGCGCAAAAGGCTGACGCCAAGAACAATCAGGACTAGTCTGAGCGGCGACTCGGGACGCTCAAGGAAAGGCTGTGCGATGGCGACGACGGAAAAGCTGCGGTTGGGGGTGAATATTGACCATGTGGCCACCGTGCGCAACGCGCGCGGCGGGGCCTGCCCCGACCCGGTGCGCGCGGCCAAACTGGCCGAAGAGGCCGGGGCCGACGGGATCACCGCGCATCTGCGCGAAGATCGCCGCCATATCGTGGATGCCGATATCGACGGGCTGATCGCGGCGCTGGAATGTCCGTTGAATTTCGAAATGGCCGCCACGGCGGAAATGCAGGCAATTGCCCTGCGCCACAAGCCGCATGCCGCGTGCATCGTGCCCGAAAAGCGCGAGGAGCGCACGACCGAGGGTGGTTTGGACGTGGCGGGGGATGAAACCCGGCTGGCCGGTTTCATTGCGCCGCTGCGCGAGGCCGGGTGCCGCGTGTCGCTGTTCATCGGTCACGAACCGCGCCAGATCGAGGCTGCCGCGCGGATCGGTGCGGCGGTGGTCGAGCTGCATACGGGTGCCTATTGCGATTTCCACGCCGAGGGGGATTTTGCCCGCCGCGACGCCGAGTTGGAGGCGCTGCGCGAGGGGGCGGCGCTGGCCCATTCGCTGGGGCTGGAGGTGCATGCGGGGCATGGCCTGACCTATGACACCGTACAGCCCGTCGCGGCCATGCCCGAGGTGGTCGAGTTGAATATCGGGCATTTCCTGATCGGCGAGTCGATTTTTCGGGGTCTTGCGCCCGCGATTGCCGAAATGCGCCGCCTGATGGATGAGGCGCGGGCGTGAATTACCTGCGCTATGCCATCGTTTTTCTGGTCGTCGCGCTTGGCGTGGCTCTGGCCGTGGCCGGGCTGAATGCGCAGGTGGATACGCAGCTTGGATCGTCGGCGCAGTTGATGGTGCCGGCGATGATCGCGGCGGTGATCGAAGGGCAGCAGTTCGCGCGCAAAATGGGGCGCAAACCCGATCCGGGCGAGGCGTGGCGCTTTACCTGGGTGGCCGGTGTGATCGCGGTGGGGCTGAACGTGGCGCTTGCCTATGGCGCGGCGGGGATCGCGCCCGAGTTCGGCAAACTGGCCATCGCGCCCGCGTTGTCGAAACAATTCCTTATTCTGCTGGGGCTTTATGCCGGGGGCTATGTGATCTGTAACCGGCTGTTTCTTGGCCTTGGGGCGGGGAACCAGCTGACCCTGTTGCGTGATCGGGACGGAACGGAATGATCCTTGGTATCGGCACCGATCTGGCGAATATCGACAGGATCGCCGGAACGCTGGAGCGGTTCGGCGACCGGTTTCGCAACCGGGTTTTCACCGAGACAGAACAGCGCAAGGCCGAACGCCGCGCCGATGTGGCGGGCACTTATGCCAAGAGATGGGCCGCGAAAGAGGCCTGTTCCAAGGCGCTTGGCACCGGGTTGCGCATGGGGATCGCGTGGAAGGACATGGCGGTGAGCAATCTGGATACGGGGCAACCGCGGATGCATGTCACCGGCTGGGCGGCGGATCGGCTGGCGTCGATGACGCCTGCAGGGCACGAGGCGATTATCCATGTCACCCTGACCGACGATCACCCCTGGGCGCAGGCCTTTGTGGTGATCGAGGCGAGGCCGTTGGCCGGGGGCTGAGCGTCAGCCGGTCAACTCGTGCCGGGCGATCAGGTGAAAGCGTCCATCTGCGGCCTCGCCCATCAGGCACAGGGTCGCGATGCGAAACGGTTGCGGCAGAAGCGGGGCGAGATGCGGCTTTAGCACCTGTGCGGTCTGGCGGGCCAGCGCCTTGGGCAGTTTGCCGGTCAGGGTGATGTGAAAGCGGAAGGATTCCATCACATAGGGGTATCCCCATTGCAGCAACAGCGCGTCCTGTTCCGGGTTGAGATTCGCGGCGCGGCGATGGGTCAGTTCGGCCTCGGTCATTGAGGCGCGAAAGGCATCGAGGATGCGCACCGCGTTTGCGGCCAGGGCGTTGAGCGCGGTTTCGTCCCCTTCCGGGCGCAAGGCCAGAAAGCGGCCAAGCTGCGCCAGTTCCAGCCCGTCCAGCGTGACGGCGGGCTGATCCGCGCAAAAGGCCGCGAGCGCGTCGTTCAGGGCGTTTTCGGTCGTGCCGGGCGCCAGGCGGAAGGGCGGTTTGATCGTGGCGTGCAGCCCGTATTTGCGCGGGGTGTCGGTGATCTGTTCGGCAGGCAGGGGCAGGCCGTCGATACGGGGATGCGCCATGTCCTGCCCGCTGGCCGCATCCCAGCCCAACCATGCCGCGCCGAATTCGGCCAGCGGGCCGGGCTCGGGGAGGTAGTAGATTGCGTAGCGTTTGAAAATCATGGGCTGTCTTTTGCTGAGCGTGCGTAACGCCTTCATGGCACAGGATGCATGCCGCGCCAATCGGATGCGGGGATCGCTTTGACAGGGGGCGGGGTAGGGCGCATAACGGCAGCATGAATGATGACCTGCTGTTCGATCCGCCCGCCACGCCCCGTATTCCGGTTGCCGGGGACGACCGCGCCTTTCCGGTGCGGCGTATCTTTTGCGTCGGGCGCAATTACGCGGCCCATGCCGCCGAGATGGGCAATCAGGTGGATCGCGAAGCGCCGTTCTATTTCACCAAATCCGCCCATGCGCTGTGCCTGACCGGGGGGCGTATCCCTTACCCTCCGGGGACTGGGGATTGCCATTACGAGATGGAGTTCGTTGTCGCCATCGGTGCGCCTGCGTTCCGGGTCGGCAAGGCCGATGCGATGGAGGCGGTGATGGGCTATGCCTGCGGGATCGACCTGACCCGGCGTGATTTGCAGGCTGCGGCCAAGGACAAGCGCCGCCCTTGGGATCTGGGCAAGGATTTCGAGAATGCCGCGCTGATCGCGCCGATCACGCCTGCGGCGGAGTTTGGCCGGATCGGTGATCAGCGGATCATGCTGGAGCATGACGGGGCCGTGGTGCAGGACGCGCGGCTAAGCGATATGGTTTGGTCCGTCCCGGAACTGATCGCGCATCTTTCGGGATTCTATCATCTCGCGCCCGGCGATCTGATTTATACGGGTACGCCAGCGGGCGTCGGGCCGATCCGTCCCGGCAGCCTGCTGAAAGGTGCGGTCGAAGGGCTGACCCCTGTCGAGGTGGGCATCGCACCGGCCGAATGAGCGCCGCATAAGCGGATATCCGGGCATGTTCGCGTCATCGTTGTATCGCGATGGCCATTTTTCCCAAAAGGTTTGATCTGGATCAACGAGACTCGGTCTCGATATATGCTGAATGCGGAATGTATATTTACGGAGCCGCATGATGAGCGAGCAGACGCATTCCGCACTGGAGCATTTTCCGATCACCTTCTTCACCACGGTGATGGGCATGTCGGGGCTAACCTTGGCCCTGCATGCGGGTGAGCGAGCGCTTGGCCTGACGAATGTGACGTCAAGTGTCGCGCTTGCGGCCACGGTGGCGCTGTTCGTCGTCGTCGCGCTGACCTATGCGGCCAAGGCGCTGCGCTATCCTGCTGCGGTGGCGGCAGAGTGGAACCATCCGGTCAAGCTGGCGTTCTTTCCGGCGGTGTCGATTTCATTGCTGTTGATGGCCACGGCGATGCTGGGCCGGTTTCCCGGCGTGGCGCAGGGCATGTGGCTGGTGGGTATGCTGTTGCAAGGAGTGCTGACCGTTCTGGTCGTCACCGGCTGGATCAGCACGCGCTCTTTCGTGCATGGGCATCTGTCGCCTGCGTGGTTCATTCCGGCGGTGGGTAACGTGATCGTGCCGATTGCCGGAGCGCAGATGGGCTATGTCGAGATCAGTTGGTATTTCATGTCCATCGGCCTGATCTTCTGGGTCGTTCTGCTGACGCTGGTGATGAACCGGCTGATCTTTCACGATCCGTTGCCGGGGCGCTTGCAGCCGACCCTTGTCATCCTGATCGCGCCTCCGGCGGTGGGGTTCCTGGCGTGGCTGAGGCTGAACGGCGGGGTGATCGATCCGTTCGCTCATATCCTGCTGAACGCCGCATATTTCTTTGCCCTGCTCGTGGCCGTGCAATTGCCGCGCATCCTGAGGCTGCCCTTCGCGATGTCCTTTTGGGCACTCAGCTTTCCGGTGGCGGCGCTGACCATTGCCAGTTTCGTCCATGCCGGTGTGGCCAAATCCGGTTTCCACCAGATGCTTGGCATGGCGCTTTTGGCGGCGTTGATCGTGATCATTGCCGCCCTGATCATCCGCACCTCGCGCGCGGTGATCGCGGGGGCCGTTTTCCAACCCGAATAACCACCACTCACCCCAACCCTGAAAGAGGTTCACGATGAAAAAGACCCTGACTGCCCTGACGTTGGCCGCTACCACCGCATTTGCCGGTGCCGCGCAGGCCGAAGACGACAACAAGCTGGTGACGGTCGTCACATCGGGCGATGCACAGACACAACTGATGTCGATGGTGCTGACCATGCAATCGGTTCAGCAGGGCGCCAAGGCGCAGATCCTGTTGTGTGGCCCGGCGGGTGATCTGGCCCTCAAGGACGCCCCGGCCAGCGCCACCACTCCGCAAAAACCCAAGGACATGAGCCCGCAGGGCCTGATGAAGATGATCATGGAAAAGACCGATACCACGGTCGAAGTTTGCGCGATCTACCTTCCGAACAAGGGCGTGGATGCGTCGGCCCTGTTGGATGGTATCACCGCTGCCAAACCCCCGGCGATGGCTGCCGCGCTGATGGCGGACGATACCACTGTCCTGAGCTTCTGATTGGTTTTCCCCTCGTGCGTAACGAGTGATCTGTTTCGGTTTAAATAGTATCGTGGTTAAGGAAAGGGGCGCCCGGATCATCCAGGCGCCCCTTTTCAGTGTTCAGGATAAAATGGGTATCAGGCCAGAAGGCGGCGGGCGATGACCTGCGCCTGAATTTCCGCCGCCCCCTCGAATATGTTGAGGATACGGGCATCGCACAGGATGCGGCTGATCGCGTATTCCAGCGCAAAGCCGTTCCCGCCGTGGATCTGCAGGGCATTGTCCGCTGCCGACCATGCCACGCGCGCGCCGAGCAGTTTGGCCATCCCGGCCTCGAGATCGCAGCGGTGTCCGTGATCCTTTTCCCAGGCGCTGAAATAGGTCAGTTGGCGGGCGATCATGACCTCGACCGCCATCATGGCCAGCTTGCCGGACACGCGCGGAAACTCGATCAGGGATTTGCCGAACTGTTTGCGATCCTGGGCGTATTGCATACCCACGTCCAACGCCGATTGCGCCACGCCGATCGCGCGCGCTGCCGTTTGAATGCGGGCGGATTCGAAGGTTTCCATCAGCTGTTTGAAGCCCTTGCCCTCTTCCCCGCCAAGCAGGTTTTCGCCCTTCACATGGAAGTTGTCGAAGCCCAGTTCGTATTCCTTCATGCCGCGATAGCCCAGAACCTCGATCTCGCCGCCGGTCATGCCTTCGGTGGGGAAGGGGGCCTCGTCGGTGCCGGGGGTCTTTTCTGCCAGGAACATCGACAGGCCGCGATGGTCGGTCGTGTCGGGTTTGGTGCGGGCCAGCAGGGTCATCACATGGGTCCGGGCGGCGTGGGTGATCCACGTCTTGTTGCCGGTCACTTTCCAGTCGCCGTTTTCATCCTTGACCGCGCGGGTGCGCAGGCTGCCGAGATCGGAGCCGGTGTTGGGTTCGGTAAAGACCGCTGTCGGCAGGATTTCACCGCTGGCAATGCGCGGAAGCCATTGGCTTTTCTGGTCGTCCGTCCCGCCGGCGAGGATCAGCTCGGCGGCGATCTCAGACCGCGTGCCAAGCGAGCCGACACCGATATAGCCGCGCGACAGTTCCTCGGACACGACAACCATCGAGGCCTTGGACAGGCCGAACCCGCCGAGGTTTTCGGGGATCGTCAGGCCGAACACGCCCATGCCGGCGAGTTCGTCGATGATGTCCATCGGGATCAGTTCGTCCTTGAGGTGCCATTCATGTGCATGGGGTTCGACCTTGTCGAGCGAGAAACGGCGGAACTGTTCGCGGATCATGTCGAGTTCTTCGTCGAGGCCGGTATGGCCGACGGTGACATCGGCATTGCGTTCCTGCATCAGTTCGACGAGGCGGGTGCGCGCGGCCTGGGTGTTGCCGGAGTGCATGAGGGTGAGGGTTTGCGGCGTGTCCAGCGCGGCCATGTCATCCTGCGTCAGGCCCAGATCCGTCAGGCGCACCATTTCGCCCTGGTTCATCTGGATGCCGCCACGGATCTGGCTGAGGTATTCGCCAAAGGCGATCTGGTGGATCAACTGCTCTACCTCGCCGAATTTTCCCATATCGGTCAGGCGCTTGGCCCAGTTCTGCATCTGGCGGAGGGACTCGACATAGGTGGCCAGCCACGCCAGCCCATGAGCGGCGAACTGGTTGGCCTCGACCGCGGCGCCATCGACGCGGTCCTCGACCACGACCATGTCGCGCAGGTGGTCGCGGGCTTTTGCCAGAACGGTTTCCGCTGGGGAAACGGCGGCCTCGGTCAGGCCGAGAAGGTCATTCAGAATGATCGGGTTTGCCATTGCTGCGTCCTGTCCATCATGCGCCATGAATCAATCCTCTTTTTGTCGGCACTGTCCTATCCATTTTGCAGGTGCAGCGCAACTATTATGCCGTTATGGCAGCTATTTTGATTGAATATTGCTTGCCCATTTTTGCACTTGCAGCACAAAGGGCAAGGGGGAACGCGCCCCGTTTCGTACGAAACGTACGAAGTGTACGCGGGTTTTGTACGAAAATCGGCGGGTTGCCCGAAATTTGTGTCCATCGTGGACGCAACTGGCCCCGTTCGCCGCGCCCTTAACCCGTTTGCAACCTTTCCCCGTCAGGGTGGACCCACGCGCCGGATCGGCCCTCTGGCGCAAGGGATGATCACGAGCGGAGGTGAAGGGATGAAGATGTAACCGACGGCCCGACCGGGGAGCCGAAAATGAAAACGCCCCGACCGGCAGGTCAGAGCGTTTTCGGGAGCCTGGCGTAATCCGCAGGGTGCGGACTGCGAAGGCCTTAGCCGAGCGCCGCCGCTTTCACGTCGTCGTCGATATAGGGAACGTATTGTTCGAAATTGTCGGCGAACATCTGCACCAGCTTGGCGGCCTGACGGTCATAGGCTTCGGGATCGTCCCAGGTGCGGCGCGGGTCCAGCAGAACCTCGGCGACGCCGGGCACGGCCACGGGCACGTCAAAGCCGAAATTGTCGTCCTTGCGGAACTCGACCTCGTTCAGCGATCCGTTGAGCGCGGCGGTCAGCAGGGCGCGGGTGGCCTTGATGGGCATACGCGATCCGGTGCCATAGGCCCCGCCCGTCCAGCCGGTGTTGACCAGCCAGCAGGTTGCGCCGTGCTTGGCGATCTTGTCGCGCAGCAGGTTTCCGTAGACCTCGGGGCGGCGCGGCATGAAGGGCGCGCCGAAGCAGGTCGAGAAGGTCGGCTCGGGTTCGGTCACGCCGCGTTCGGTGCCGGCCACCTTGGAGGTGAAGCCCGACAGGAAGTGATACATGGCCTGCGCCGGGGTCAGCCGCGCGATCGGAGGCAGAACGCCGAAAGCGTCGCAGGTGAGCATGATGACGTTCTTGGGGTGCCCGCCAAGCGCCGTGTCGGATGCGTTGGAGATATATTCGAGCGGATAGGCGCAACGCATGTTCGCGGTAAGCGAATCATCCTCGAAATCCAGCTCCAGCGTTTCCTCGTCGAACACCATGTTCTCGATCACGGTGCCGAACTTGGTGGTGGTGGCGTAGATTTCCGGCTCGGCCTCGGGGTTGAGGTTGATGGTCTTGGCATAGCAGCCGCCTTCGAAGTTGAAGGTGCCGCGCTCGGACCAGCCGTGTTCGTCATCGCCGATCAGCGTGCGCGACGGATCGGCCGACAGGGTGGTCTTGCCGGTGCCCGACAGGCCGAAGAACACGGCGGTGTCCACCGGGTTGCCATCGGCATGGTTGGCCGAGCAGTGCATCGGCATCACGCCTTTTTCGGGCAGCAGGTAGTTGAGCAGGGTGAAAACCGATTTCTTGTTCTCACCGGCATATTCGGTGCCGCCGATCAGGATGATCTTGCGGTCGAAGTTCAGCGCGATCACGGTTTCGGAGCGGCAGCCGTGCTTTGCCGGGTCGGCCTGAAAGCTGGGGCAGTTGATGACGGTGAAATCGGCCACGAAACCGTCCAGAGCGTCACGGTCGGGACGGCGCAGCAGGTGGCGGATGAACAACCCG
Source organism: Roseovarius sp. PS-C2 (assembly GCF_018862045.1). Lineage (NCBI taxonomy): Bacteria > Pseudomonadati > Pseudomonadota > Alphaproteobacteria > Rhodobacterales > Roseobacteraceae > Roseovarius > Roseovarius sp. PS-C2. The sequence goes on along the minus strand of NZ_JAHKSQ010000010.1, from coordinate 20,937 downwards.
TGCCAGGCCAGTTCGGTGATCATGCGCACGTTGATCGCATGGGCCGGGTCGGCGCCGCCGGTCAGATCCTGCACGTAACAAGTGCCACCCTGCATGTGCGCGAGCATGTCGTTATACAGGGCATCGAAGCCTTCGGGCGACATTTCGGCGTTGTTGTCCCACCAGATGGTATCGGCGACGCTGTCGGTCTTGACGACGTGCTTGTCCTTGGGCGAGCGGCCGGTGAACTTGCCGGTGGTCACAAGGAACGCGCCGCCATTGCCAAGGGTGCCTTCGCCGTTCTTCAGCGCCTGTTCGATCAGCGCCGGTTCGATGAGGTTGTAATAGACATTGCCCAGCCCGGTGATGCCTTGATCTTCAAGCCGGAATTGCGGGTTGACCCGTCCAGATGTCATGTCTTTCACGCTCCTGTTCGCGGTGGCCGGCCAGCGGGGCGGCCTTGGTCCGTAGTGCCGGTGCGGCACCGGTATGGCAGTGCATGCCATCCCTTGGCGGCCTCATAACATGACGTTTCCGTAAAAGAACAGGACGCTTTCGCGCAGTTAGCGCAACCACGCCCAAGTTAGCGCAACCAGACATGCGTTAGCGCAAACATGCGGGCCGTGCAGTATGAGGGGGTGAGTCAATTTAGTCATTATCAAGATTTTTTTGGCTCAATATTGTGGCGCGAACGGGCCGATTCGCACTTTGGGATTGATTGTAAAGGACGAAAGCGCGCATATTGGCGAAAAAAAACAACAAACAAACAGAGCAGTACAAGGAACGGTGACATGTCGAAGATCGCCCTGGTGGACGATGACAGGAATATCCTGACGTCGGTTTCGATGACCCTCGAGGCAGAGGGGTTTGAAGTGGACACTTATAATGACGGTCAGCAGGCGTTCGATGCCTTCAGCAAGAAACTGCCCGACATGGCGGTGCTGGACATCAAGATGCCGCGCATGGATGGCATGGACCTGTTGCAGCGGCTTCGGCAGAAGACCTCGATGCCGGTCATTTTCCTGACTTCGAAGGACGACGAGATCGACGAGGTTCTCGGGCTGCGCATGGGCGCGGACGATTACGTGAAGAAGCCGTTCAGCCAGCGTTTGCTGGTGGAACGCATCCGCGCGTTGTTGCGGCGGCAGGATGCGGTGGCCGGTGAGGTGGTGGCCGACAGCGAAGACACCAAGGTGATCGAACGCGGCCAGTTGCGGATGGACCCGCTGCGCCACGCGGTCAGCTGGAAGGGCAGGGACGTGTCGCTGACGGTGACGGAATTCCTGCTGTTGCAGGCCCTGGCGCAGCGCCCCGGTTTCGTGAAGAGCCGCGATCAGCTGATGGACGTGGCCTATGACGATCAGGTCTATGTGGACGACCGCACGATCGACAGCCATATCAAGCGCCTTCGCAAGAAGCTGCGCATGGTGGATTCCGATTTCTCGGCGATCGAGACGCTGTACGGGATCGGCTATCGGTATAACGAAGAGTAATGGCGCTGGCCGAGGGCATCGACATGCGCGACACCGCGCATCGGCGGGATGACGATGTTGTCCTGGGCGACGATTTCGTGTCGCCCGACAATGTCACGGATTCCGAACTGCGTTCGCGCCGCGAGCGCAGGGGGTTTCGCACGGTCAAGAACTCGTCGCTGACCCGCAAGATCATCACCTTCAACCTTGTCGCGCTCAGCGTGCTGCTGACCGGAATCCTGTATCTGAATTCCTCGCGCGACAGTCTGGCGCTGCAGCGGGCCAGCAATCTCGTCAGCGAGGTCGAACTGGTTGCCGACGTGTTCGAGGCGCAACTGCCCGCCGGCGCGCCGGTGAACCTGATGACCGGCGACGGGATCGACGTGGCGGGCACGCTGGCCGGGCTGGATATCCGGCAGGGGGTCGAGGTGTTCGTATTCGACGCCGACGGTACGCTGGCGGGTCAGTCGGTGGGCCGCCGCCCCGGCACGGTTGTCCAGGGGCCGCAGCAGCGGACGATCATCACCGATGCGCTGAGCCGTGTCTGGGATTGGGTTTCGGCCCCGTTCGCCATGTTCGGCACGGAGGCGCCGACGACGGTCCTGGAACAGATGGAGGGGCTGGTTCAGGCGACGCTGAGCGACGGAACCCAGACCGTATCCAGCGAAGTGAACGAACGCACGGTGTTTTCCGCCGCCACCCCGGTGCTGCAAAACGGCAAGCCGGTGGCCGTGGTGGCCATGGCCAACGCGACCGGAGAGATCGACCAGCTGGTGCGGGCCGAACATGAATGGGTGCTGCGGGTTTTCCTGATCGCCACGGCGGTGTCGGTGGGGCTGAGCCTGATCCTGGCCTCGACCATCGCCAATCCGCTGGCCGACCTGGCCGCGGCGGCGGAGATCGGCGGCGACCGCAACCGTCACAAGGGCGGCGGGCGCATTCGCATCCCCGACCTGACCGCGCGTCCCGACGAGATCGGCCGCCTGAGCGGCGCGCTGCGCGGGATGGTGTCGGCGCTGTATCACCGGATCGACAGCAACGAACAATTCGCCGCCGACGTGGCGCACGAGATCAAGAACCCGCTGGCCAGCCTGCGCAGCGCCGTGGGCACGATGCGCGTGGCCAAGCGCGAGGACCAGCGCGAGAAGCTGCTGGAGGTGATCGAGCACGACGTGCGGCGGCTGGACCGGCTGGTCAGCGATATCTCGAACGCGTCGCGGCTGGACAGCGAGTTGGTCAAGGAAGAGCAGGAGCCGTTCGACCTGATCGGGATGCTGCGCAACCTGGGCCATTACCTGGGCGAAGAGGCCGAGAAGAAGGGGATCGACTTCATCACCGATTTCCCCGCCGACGCCATCGTGATCACCGGGCTGGAGGCGCGGCTGGCGCAGGTGTTCGTCAACCTGATCACCAACGCGACCAGTTTCTGCGAGGATGGCGATGCGATCCGGCTGTGGGTGCGCAAGCGCGAAAACCGCGTGCTGGTCGTGGTCGAGGATACCGGCCCCGGCATTCCCGACCAGGCGCTGACCAAGATCTTCAAGCGGTTCTATTCGCAGCGCGCGGAAAGCGATTTCGGCAACAATTCGGGCCTTGGCCTGTCGATCTCGAAACAGATCGTCGAGGCGCATGACGGCGTGATCTGGGCCGAGAACATCCGCCCGACCGATGCCGATGTCACCTCGGACCCGCTGGGCGCGCGTTTCGTCGTGGGCCTTCCGGTCTGATCCCGTGACCGGGCGTGACAGCGGAGCCTCCGGCGACGCCGCCGGGCCACTCATCCTGCATGCCACCACGGTCGAGGCCAATGGCCGCGCCGCACTGATCCGGGGGGCCTCGGGGAGCGGGAAATCGGGGCTGGCGCTGACGCTGATCGGGCTGGGCGCGGGGCTGGTGGCCGACGATTGCACCCGGCTGCGGCGCACAGGCGCGCAGGTGATCGCGGACGCCCCCGAGGCGATTCGGGGCCGGATCGAGGCGCGCGGCGTCGGCATCATGGGCTGCCCCGCAACCGGGCCTGTGCCGCTGGCGCTGATCGTGGACATGGACCGCCCCGAGCCCGAACGCCTGCCGCCGTGGCGAGAGGAAAAGGTGCTGGATATTTCGCTGCCGATCCTTGGAAATCCGGGGCACCCCCATTTTCCTTCGGCGATATTACTATATCTGAAGTATGGGCGCGTCGACTGACGGGCGACCCGATCGGGCGAAAGGGGGCCGTTGATGAGCAGCACAGCACAGCCAGATCCACCGGCCACGGGCAAGCCCCGGCTGGTTCTGGTCACCGGGCCGTCGGGCGCGGGCCGCAGCACCGCGATCCGGGCGCTGGAGGATATGGGCTATGAGGCCATCGACAACCTGCCGCTGTCTCTGTTGCCCCGGCTGCTGGAAGGCGACACACCGGAAAAGCCGCTGGCGCTGGGCGTGGATACGCGCAACCGGGATTTCTCGACCAATGCCCTGATCGAGGTGATCGACCGGATGGACGGGGTTTCGGGGACGCCGATGCAGGTTCTGTATCTCGATTGCAATGCCGAGGTGCTGCTGCGGCGGTTTTCGGAAACCCGGCGGCGTCATCCGCTGGCCCCGGCGGAAAGCCCCGGCATGGGGATCGCGCGAGAATTCGATCTGCTGGGGCCGGTCCGGGCGCGGGCGGATATGCTGATCGACACATCCGAGATGTCGCCGCATGACCTGCGCGCGGAGCTGGAACAATGGTTCGCCCCGGACGGCCAGAGCCGCCTGGCGGTGTCCGTGCATTCGTTTTCCTACAAGCGCGGGCTGCCGCGCGGGCTGGACATGGTTCTGGATTGCCGGTTCTTGCGCAATCCGTACTGGGAAGAGGCGCTGCGCGACCTGAACGGGCGCGATGCAAGGGTGGCCGCATATGTGGCGGGCGATCCGCGCTTTGCCGCGTTTCGCGACAAGGTGGTGGATCTGGCCGGTTTGCTGCTGCCGGCCTATGAGGCCGAGGGCAAGGCCTATCTGGCGATCGGGTTCGGCTGCACGGGTGGGCAACACCGCAGCGTCACGATGGCAGAAACTTTGGCCAAGGCCCTTGCGGATGGCGGCTGGGCGGTGTCAATAAGGCATCGCGAACTGGAACGGAGGGGGGCGGTGGCAGGCCCGCAGGCCCCGGTTCAGGACAGTTTCGGCAATGTAGGAGAGTGACGGCTTTGATCGGCATCGTGATCGTGGCGCATGGTGGTTTGGCTCGGGAATATCTGCGGGCGATCGAACATGTTGTCGGCCACCAGAAGGGCATTGTCGCGATCTCGATGGAAGACGCCGAGGATCGCGCAGGCAAGCAGGCCGAGATATGCGCCGCCGCCGACGCGGTGGATACCGGCCAGGGGGTGCTGATCGTGACCGACCTGTTCGGCGGATCGCCGTCGAACCTGTCGCTGAAGGCGTGTCAGCCCAGTGACCGGCGTATTCTCTACGGGGCCAACCTTCCGATGCTGATCAAGCTGGCCAAAAGCCGCCATCTGCCGGTGCAGGAGGCCGCCCGCAGTGCATTGGATGCCGGGCGCAAGTATATCGACAGTCATAACGTTTCGTGCAGTGAAGCAGACAGGTAGAAGAGTTCATGTCCGATACGATCACGCGTCAACTGGAAATCGTCAACGTCAAGGGGCTGCATGCCCGCGCCGCGGCCAAGCTGGTGGAGGTCGTCGAAGGGTTCGACGCCACCGCCGAAGTCAGCCATGACGGAATGTCTGCCGGAGGGGACAGCATTATGGGGCTTTTGATGTTGGCAGCGTCGCAAGGAACCACTATTGACGTGCAGACTTCGGGGGCGGACGCCGAGGCGTTGGCCGATGCGGTGCAGGCGCTGGTGGCGAACCGGTTCGGAGAGGACATGTAAGGCGAAGGCGCGACGATGCGCGACGACACGGGAACGGATCAGGTGGTTGACGGCGCAAAGGATCAGAGTGGCGGACAACCCGGCGAAACGGTGAACTTCACCAAGTATGACCGGCGTAGCCTGACCTATGCCAATTCCTTCGACTCACCGGCGACGGCGCTGACCATCCGGACCATCGAATGGTTTACCGGCAAGCTGTCGATCCTTCGTATGATCAAGCAGTTCGAGCGGCGCGGCGCCCCCACCGGGCAGCCGTTCTGGCGCGCGGCGCTGGACACGATGGGGATCGACCTGGAAACCCCCGACGCGCAGCTTGAGCACATCCCGCGCGAGGGGCCGGTGGTGGCGGTGGCCAATCATCCGCACGGGTTGGTGGACGGGATGATCCTGGCCGACCTGATCGGGCGGCGGCGCACCGATTACAAGATTCTGACGCGCGCCCTGTTGACGGGGATCGACGAGGTTGCGGCCTCGTACATGATCCCGGTGCCGTTCCCGCACGAACCGGATGCGCAGCGCAAATCGGTCGAGATGCGCGCCAAGGCGATGGCGCATCTGAAAGAGGGCGGGCTGATCAGCGTGTTTCCCTCGGGGGTGGTGGCCTCGTCGGATTCGATGTTCGGCCCGGTGATCGAACGCGAGTGGAACGTGTTCACCGCGCAGATGATCCGCCGGTCGGGGGCGACGGTGGTGCCGATCTATTTCCCCGGCGCGAATTCGCGCTGGTATCAGGTGGCCAACCGGCTGTCGCCGACGCTGCGCCAGTCGCTGTTGCTGCACGAGGTCGTGCACAGCTGCAACAAGCCGCAGAAACCGGTGGTGGGCCCGCCGGTGCCGGCGGACAAGATGGCGATGCTACAAAGCGATCCGCGCGGTTTCATGGCGTGGCTGCGCGACCATACGCTGTCGCTGGGCCGGGACGGGGGCTGAGCCCCGCCGGGATCAGCGGGTGGGCACCGGCGTTTCGCCCCGGTAATCGTAGAATCCGCGGCCCGTCTTGCGGCCCAGCCATCCGGCCTCGACATATTTCGTCAGCAGCGGGCAGGGGCGGTATTTGGTATCGGCCAGCCCGTCATGCAGCACGTTCATGATCGCAAGGCAGGTGTCCAGCCCGATGAAATCGGCCAGCTCCAGCGGCCCCATCGGGTGGTTCGCGCCCAGTTTCATGGACTGGTCGATGGAGTTCACGTTGCCGACGCCCTCGTAGAGGGTATAGACCGCCTCGTTGATCATCGGCATCAGGATGCGGTTGACGATGAAGGCGGGGAAATCCTCGGCCGAGGCGGCGGTCTTGCCCAGCTTTTCCACCACGGCAAGGCAGGCGTCATAGGTTTCGCGATCGGTGGCGATGCCGCGGATCAGTTCCACCAGCTGCATCACCGGCACCGGGTTCATGAAGTGGAAGCCCATGAATTTCTCGGGGCGGTCGGTGCGGCTGGCCAACCGGGTGATCGAGATCGACGAGGTGTTCGACGTCAGGATCGTGTGCGGCTGAAGATGGGGCAGCAATTCGTCGAAGATCGCCTGTTTGACGGTTTCACGTTCGGTGGCGGCCTCGATCACCAGATCGGTGGCGCCCAGATCGGTCAGCGTCATGGTGGTGGTGATCCGTGCGAGCGCGGCCTCCATCTCATCGGCGCTGATCCTATCGCGGCTGACCTGACGATCCAGGTTCTTGCGAATGGTGGCCAGCGCCGCCTCGAGCGCGTCGGCGCTGATGTCGTTGAGCAATACGTCATAGCCGGCCAGCGCCATCACATGGGCAATGCCGTTGCCCATCTGCCCCGCGCCGATGACGCCGATTTTACCGATCTCCATGTCGCCCGCCTTTCGCTGTGACCTGCGTCACAATAGGCGTGGCCGGGGGCGGGCCGCAAGGGCCGGTGACGCCTAAAATCCGATGCAAATTCTTCCATTAGAGAAATCTCAACATGCGTCGGCGACTCTGCTGTCGGGTGACAAAACATGGTGGGTGAAAATGAGTTACGAACCCTTGGGGGGGCGGGCGCCCCTTGACTACTGCCCGTGCCGGTATCCCGGCTCGAAACTGACGTTTCGCGGGCCGCGCCGCGCGCTGACGGGCGATTACACGGTCTTTCTGGGCGGGACGGAAACCTATGGCAAGTTCATACGCGAGCCGTTTCCGGCGATGATCGGGCGGCGCCTGGGGGAAACCTGCGTCAATCTCGGCTGGCCCAATGTCGGGCTGGACGTGTTGCTGAACGATCCGGGCATTGCACATGCGCGCGCCGGAGCGCGGGCCGTGGTGCTGCAAGTGCCGGGCGCGCAGAACATGACCAACCGTTTCTACGGCGTGCATGCGCGGCGCAACGACCGGTTCGTGAGGGCCACGGACGCCCTGATACGCCTGTTTCCCGAGATGGATTTTACCGAATTCCACTTTACACGCCATATGCTGCGGCGCTTGCAGGCGATCTCGCCCGAGCGGTTCGATCTGGTGCGCGAGGAACTGCGCACCGTCTGGGTGGAGCGCATGGTCGACCTGATCGGGCGCGACGGGCCACCGGTGATCCTGCTATGGTTCGCCGCCCGCCGTCCGGGGCGGGATTGTGACGGGGCGGATGTGGCGCAGGACCCGGCCTTCGTGACGCGGCGAATGCTGGAAACGGTGCGCGGCCAGGCGGCGCATCTGATCGAGGTGACGGCCAGCGCGACCGCGCTCAGGACCGGGACCAGCGGCATGGTGTTTTCACAGGTCGAGGCCCCGGCAGCCGGGGAGTTGCTGGGTCCGGCGGCCCATGCCGAAGCCGCGCTGGCGTTGATCCCGGCCTTGCGCGGGGTCATGGGCCGGGCATGAAAAAGGCCCGCCGGTCAGGCGGGCCTTTCACGATGTTCAGGGGAGCCGGTCTCAGAGTTTCTCGGTGAGTTCGGGGACGGCCTCGAAGAGGTCGGCGACGAGGCCGTAATCGGCGACCTGGAAGATGGGGGCCTCTTCGTCCTTGTTGATGGCGACGATGATCTTGGAGTCCTTCATCCCCGCGAGGTGCTGGATCGCGCCCGAGATGCCGATAGCGACATAGAGGTCGGGGGCGACCACCTTGCCGGTCTGGCCCACCTGCCAGTCGTTCGGGGCAAAGCCCGAATCGACCGCCGCGCGCGACGCACCGACGGCGGCGCCCAGCTTGTCGGCCAGCTTCTCGATCAGCGCGAAGTCCTCCTGCGAGCCCACGCCGCGCCCGCCCGACACCACGACACCCGCCGAGGTCAGCTCGGGGCGGTCGCTTTCGGCGACCTTGTCTGCCACCCATTCCGACAGCGCCGGATCGGCGGCGGCGGCGATGTTTTCGACAGACGCCGAATTGCCGGTGCCCGCCGCGTCGAACGTCGATGTCCGGAAGCTGATAACCTTCTTTTCATCTTTCGACTTTACCGTCTGAATCGCGTTGCCGGCATAGATCGGGCGCTCAAACGTGTCGGCATCCACAACGGCGGTCACATCGGTGATCACCATCGCATCCAGAAGCGCGGCCACCCGCGGCAGGATGTTCTTGGCGTCCGTCGTCGCGGGCGCCACGATATGGCTGTAGTCGCCCGCAAGGCCGACGATCAGCGCGGAGACCGGCTCGGCCAGGCGGTGACCGTAAAGCGCATCCTCGGCGCACAGCACCTTGGCCACGCCGTCGATCGTGGCGGCCTCGGACGCGGCCTCGGCACAGCTCGCGCCGGCGCACAGAACCGTCACGTCGCCCAGTTTCCCGGCGGCGGACACGGCCTTGGCGGTGGCATCCATCGCCAGCGCCCCATCGTTGATTTCGGCAATCAGGAGTACAGCCATCACACAGCCCCCGCTTCCTTGAGTTTCGACACCAGCTCGTCCACCGAGCCCACGATCTCGCCGGCCTTGCGCGCCTCGGGTTCCGAGGTGCCCACGATCTCGAGCCGCGGCGTCACGTCGACGCCGTAGTCAGCCGCAGTTTTCTCGTCCAGCGGCTTCTTCTTGGCCTTCATGATGTTGGGCAGCGACGCATAGCGCGGCTCGTTCAGGCGCAAATCGGTCGAGATGATCGTCGGCAGCTTGACCTTGATCGTCTGCAACCCGCCATCCACCTCGCGGGTGACGACGGCGGCATCGCCGTCGATGTCGATCTCGTTGGCATACATCGCTTGCGACCAGCCCAGCAGCGCCGACAGCATCTGCCCGGTGGCGTTCATGTCGTTGTCGATCGCCTGCTTGCCCGTCAGGACGAGGCCCGGCTGTTCCTCTTCGATGACCTTGGCCAGGATCTTGGCCACGGCCAGCGGCTCGATATCGGTGTGAACGTCATCCGCCGCCTCGACCAGGATCGCCCGGTCCGCGCCCATCGCCAGCGCCGTGCGCAGCGTCTCCTGCGCCTGCTTGACCCCGATCGAGACCGCCACGACCTCCTCGGCCTTGCCGGCCTCTTTCAGGCGGATCGCCTCTTCGACCGCGATCTCGTCGAACGGGTTCATCGACATCTTCACATTCGCAAGATCGACACCGCTCCCGTCCGCCTTCACGCGAACCTTCACGTTGTAGTCAATCACGCGCTTGACAGGCACGAGTACCTTCATTGGCATGGTCTCCTTCGAAATGATGGACAGCCGCGATGCGACTCTCCGGTATGCTTTCCCCGGCGTTGATAAAGGTTTGGCCCTCCGGGAAACAGGGCAAAATCGTCACGTTTGCGTCTGGCGACGTCGCGTTGTCGGTTTCATCGCAGGAATCTTGCAGGAATATTTCGATCCGTTCTCCAGCAGCGGCTCAGGGGGTGACGCCGTGGCGCGCGGCCAGTTCGGCCAGCACGGAGTCTTCGGGCGGGGTTCCGTTGAAGCGATTCCAGAGCCGTTCGCGCACCCGGCGACCGTAGAAATGGATCGAAACGGTATCGTCCTGCACCCGTTTCCAGGTCTTCCATGCCTCGCGGAAATAGAGGCGCCGATCCTCGAACGGGACGGGGTAGAGGACGTGCGGATCGAGCGCATGGCGGAATTCGTCGTGTTTGTGCAGGAAATGCGAGAAGGCCTTGGGCCCCCACGCCCCCCAGGGCATTTCCGAAACATGCATCGGGTCGCCCGCCTCGGCGCGTTCGGTCATGGCCTGGATGTGGCGCGGCATCATCCAGGGCGGAATGGCGTATTCGTCTTCGCAGAACTCGATCAGCGCCTTGAGCGTGGGCGAGGCGGCGGGCAGGGCCATCACGCCGTTGGCGACGACCTTGTCGTTTTCGCGGCCAAAGAAATAGCCGTCCTGGGGCAGGAAGGGTTTCAGGCAATAGGCGTCGGTATCGGACCAGATCAGACCGTCATTCCTGGCCAGCAGGTGATAGCGGAACTTGTCGGCATGCGGTGCGGGGCTGCCGGTGCGTTCGTGGCGGACGATGGATTTCGGATCGGGGAGGATATCGCTGGCCGGGGCCTGTTCGATGCCGTCGGGCAGATCCTGAACCCCGTTATAGGAAAACATCACCACGGGGTGGCCGGCATCGACGAAGGATTTGGTGCAAAGGCGCTCGATAAAGCCGAGCGGGGGGCCATCCCAGAACATGGCGATGGTGGGTAACGACATGACGTGTCCTCATACTGCCCGATAGTGCCGGGGCCGCCCGTCCGGTCGCAGGGCGGCGCTTTGCGGCAAACTGGCATATTTCAAACGCCTGCTCCAGTGGCTATCGGGAGGAAGGCAGGTGCGCCATAGGGCGTGGTTATGGCGCGTTGGCCGGGGTCAGCGGTTTGCGCCGGGCTGCCAGAGCACGTCCTTGCTGCCGCCGTCATTGGAGACGCGGGCGGCGACGAAGAACCAGTCGCTGAGCCGGTTGAGGTATTTGATCGCCGCCGGGTTCACCTCTTCGATGGTGGCGAGTTCCACCGCCAGCCGCTCGGCGCGGCGCGAGACGGTGCGGCACAGGTGCAGGAAGGCGGCCAGTTCCGTGCCGCCGGGCAGGATGAAGCTGCGCAGGGGCTCGAGCGCCTTGTTCATGGTGTCGATTTCGGATTCGAGGCGGGCGACCTGGTTGTCGGTGACGCGCAGCGGCGTGTATTCGGCCTGAGCGTCCTTCTCCATGTCGGGGCGGCAGAGGTCGGCGCCCAGATCGAACAGGTCGTTCTGGATGCGCGACAGGGCGTCGTCGGTTTCGCCGGTGGCGTGCAGGCGCGCCAGCCCGACGGTGGCGTTCACCTCGTCCACGGTGCCGTAGGCGGTGACGCGCATCGAGTGCTTGGCCACGCGTGCGCCGTTGCCGAGGGCGGTTTCGCCGCCGTCTCCGGTTTTGGTGTAGATCTTGTTGAGCACGACCATGGTCATTGTCCTCCTTGTCCGCGGATATACACGAAGAGCAGGATCAGCAGCACCGCGACGAACTGCGCGATGATGCGCCAGCGCATCAGCTTGTTGGAGCGCTTGGCATTGTCCCTGCCTTCCTTGCCGAAGGTGGAAATGCCCAGGATGAGGATCAGGGCCACGCCAAGGCAGGCGAGGGCCACGATGATGAAAAGCGGGTCGCTGAGCATTTGTCAGGGTCCTTCGAATCGTCTTTCGTCCCCATGTAGGGGGGCGTGGATGAAAAGCGAAAGGGATTTCTTGCCGCGCCTCAGCCTTTGGAAACGATCCAGTCGAGTGCGCGGGTGGGCAGGACGCGGCGCAGGGTGCCCATGATATAGGTCGGGGTCGTCACGTAATAGCGGGGCCGCGGGCGGCGGGCGGTAACGGCGTGGATCAGTTTGCGGGTGACGGCCGAGGGCGGCAGTTCGAAGGTGTCGGGGCCGTTTCTTTCATAAAGGCGGGCGCGCAGCTGGTCGCGGTACTGGTCGGCGCGGGCCGAGTTTTCCCAGTCGATCCATTGTTCGAAATGCGGGATCGAATTTTGCCGGATTTGCGACGTGACCGGGCCGGGCTCGATCAGGATCACGTCGATGCCGGTGTCGCGCATTTCGATGCGCAGCGTGTCGCTGAGCCCTTCGAGCGCGAATTTCGTGGCGTTGTAGGCCCCGCGCCAGCGCAGCGTGACCAGCCCCAGAACGGAGGAGCATTGCACGATGCGGCCCGATCCTTGTGTGCGCATCACCGGGATGACCTGACGGGTCAGTTCGTGCCAGCCGAAAAGATTGGCTTGAAAGATGCTGCGCAGGGCGCCCGAGGGCAGATCCTCGACCGCGCCGGGGCAGGCGAAGGCGCCGTTGTTGAACAGCGCGTCCAGCGTGCCGCCCGTGCCTTCGAGCACCTGTTCCAGCGCCGGGGCGAATGTGGTTTCGTCCTGATAGTCGATCCGGGGGCTGGTGAAGCCCTCGGCGCGCAGGCGGTCGCAATCGGCCTGTTTGCGGCAGGCCGCGAAGACCTGCCAGCCGAGATCGCGCATCCCGTGGGCGGCGTCATATCCGATGCCCGAGGAGCAGCCGGTGATGAGGATGGATTTCTGGCTCATGCCGCATGCTATGCCGTGCGGCGGGGGGCGATGCAATCAGTTTGCGGTGGTCACCAGCCAGTCGGCCATCCAGCCCTCGCGGCCGGTATCGACGACCCTGAGCTTGAGCCAGCCATTGCCGGGATCGCGCAGCACGGCCACCTCGGTGCCGCCGGACAGGCGGGTGATGGGGCTGTATTCGGTTCCCGGACCGCTGCGCATGTTGACGGTCGAGCCGGTGATCTGGCGAATGTCGCGTTCGGGTTGCGGTGTTGGCGCGGGTGCTTTGGCCACATCGCGGGCAACAGCCGCGGCGACCGTATCGGTGTCATCCGTGGCGATGGCCGGCTCGGGCACGGGAAATTGCGACCCGTCCGCCGAGGCGAGTTGCAGCCGGACCGTGCCGGTCCGGGCCTTGGCGGCAAGGCTGAGATCCGTCAGCGATGTCACGGCACGGCTGACGGTGTTGTCAGGTGCGGTCACGGTCATGGCGGTTTGCGTTTGCGGTGCGGTTTCCACAGGGTCGGGCCATGCAAAAAGCGTGTGCCCTTCGGCCCTTGCCTGAAGGGAATTTGGCGCCGGAGTATAATCGGCGCCCCCGCTGAGATAATAAAAGGCACTTCCCAGAAATGCGAATGTCACAAATATAAAGCGCCACATAGCGCGATCCCCCACACAACATTAACTTTGATTGTTTGGGCCGTTCCCCCGAACGACCGGCAGCTGATTGCACTATACCCGATTCGCGCGAAGGATTGCGGGGAATTTCCCGGAATTTGCGTATTTTTTGCGGAACGGTCGCAGGGGGCGGGCCCCGATGGCGCGCTTGCGCCCTTGACCTTTGCCCCCGTCACGCGGTTTATCTGCAAAGCGACCAAACAAGACAAACAAGCGGGTTGGCTCTGGTCCCGGAGCCTGCCCCGAGGGTATCAAGAGCAGCATGAGCGATCTGATCGACGATGGCGCGGACGCGCCCATGGAAACCGCCGAACCGCTGCGCCGTGCCATTGGCGAGCGGTATCTGACCTATGCGCTGAGCACGATCATGCACCGCGCGCTGCCAGATGCGCGTGACGGGCTGAAGCCGGTGCACCGGCGCATCCTCTACGCCATGCGCGAGCTGAAACTGTCGAGCACAGGGGGATTCCGCAAATCGGCCAAGATCAGCGGCGACGTGATGGGTAACTATCACCCGCATGGCGATGCGGCGATTTACGATGCCATGGCGCGTCTGGCGCAGGATTTCGCGGTGCGCTATCCGCTGGTGGACGGGCAGGGCAATTTCGGCAATATCGACGGCGACAACCCCGCCGCCAGCCGTTACACCGAGGCGCGCATGACCGCCGTGGCCGAGGCGCTGCTGGACGGGCTGAACGAAAATGCCGTCGATTTCCGGGACAATTACGATGGCACGCTGCGCGAACCCGTGGTGTTGCCCGCGTCGTTTCCGAACCTTCTGGCGAACGGGTCGAGCGGGATCGCGGTGGGCATGGCCACCAATATCCCGCCGCACAACATTGCCGAACTGGTGGATGCCTGCCTGCATCTGATCAAGGTGCCCGATGCGCGTGACGATACGCTGCTGAATTACGTGCCGGGCCCCGATTTCCCGACCGGCGGGGTGATCGTGGAGCCGCCCGAGAATATCGCACAGGCCTATCGCACGGGGCGGGGGGCGTTCCGGTTGCGCTGCAAGTGGGAGGTCGAGGATCTGGGACGTGGCCAGTGGCAGGTCGTGGTCACGGAAATTCCCTACCAGGTGCAGAAATCCAGGCTGGTGGAGAAGATCGCCGAGTTGATCCAGACCAAGAAAGTGCCGATCCTGGCCGATATCCGCGATGAATCGGCGGATGACGTGCGCATGGTGCTGGAGCCGCGGTCGAAAAACGTGGACCCGCAGGTATTGATGAACATGCTGTTCCGCAACTCGGACCTCGAGGTGCGGTTCTCGCTGAACATGAACGTGCTGATCGACGGGGTGACGCCCAAGGTGTGCTCGATGAAGGAGGTGCTGCGCGCCTTCCTCGATTTCCGGCGCGAGGTGCTGATCCGGCGCAGCCGCCACCGGATGAGCAAGATCGATCACCGGCTGGAGGTGTTGCAGGGGCTGATCACGGCGTTCCTGAATCTGGACCGGGTGATCGAGATCATCCGCTATGACGACGATCCCAAGGCCGCGCTGATGTACGAGGACTGGAGCACGCCGCACCAGTCCACGCTGAGCCGCGCGATGAGCGAGGCGGAGTACCGCTCGCCTCTGGCGGGGGTGGATGTGTCGGGGCTGGTTCTGGTGGCCGATCCGGGGCTGGAGCCCACCGGCATCCTGGCCGAAACCGCGCCCGAACGCACCGTGCCGCACAGCTATGCGGGCCGTGAAAACGGGCTGTCGGACGTGCAGGCCGAGGCGATCCTGAACATGCGCCTGCGGTCGTTGCGGCGGCTGGAGGAGGAGGCGCTGGTCAGGGAGCGCGACCATTTGATGGAAGAGCGCGCCGGGCTGGAGGATCTACTGGAGGATGACGGCCTGCAATGGGAGGCCATCGCCGATCAGTTGAAAGAGGCCAAGAAAACCTTTGGCAAGGGCTATGTGCTGGACGGGCAGAATGTCGGCGCGCGGCGCACCCAGTTCGCCGAGGCGGGCGAGGTCGAAGAGGTGCCCCTGGAGGCGATGATCGACCGTGAGCCGATCACGGTGGTGTGCTCGAAAATGGGATGGATCAGGGCGATGTCGGGCCATATCGACCTGACCCGCGAGCTGAAGTTCAAGGACGGGGACGAGGGGCGGTTCGTATTCCATGCCGAAACCACGGACCGTTTGCTGGTGTTCGGCAGCAACGGGCGATTCTATACCCTGTCGGCGGCCAACCTGCCCGGCGGGCGGGGCATGGGCGAGCCCGTGCGCCTGATGGTCGATCTGCCCAACGAGGCCGAGATCGTCGATCTGTTCATTCACAAGCCGGGCCGCAAGCTGCTGGTGGCGTCCAGTGCCGGGGACGGCTTTGTGGTGAGCGAGGACGAGGTTCTGGCGCAGACGCGCAGCGGCAAGCAGGTTCTGAACGTGCGCGGCGAGGTGCGGGCGCGGGTCTGCACGCCGGTGGCGGGCGATCATGTGGCCTGTGTGGGCGAAAACCGCAAGGTTCTGATTTTCCCGCTCGAGGAACTGCCCGAAATGGGCCGTGGCAAGGGCGTGCGGTTGCAGAAATACAAGGATGGCGGGCTGAGCGATGCCACGACCTTTACCCTTGCCGACGGGCTGAGCTGGCACGATCCGGCGGGGCGCACGCGCACCGAGACCGAACTGGTCGAATGGGTGGGCAAGCGCGCCGGCACGGGCCGCATGGCGCCGCGTGGGTTCCCGCGTGACAACAGCTTCACCTAGGGCCGCTTTTGCGCCATAAAATCAACGCAAAACACGAGTAATCCTGCGCGCCGCGGAACCGCCACGAGCGGTCGCGGCGCGCGGGTTTCGAGAGTGAGGATTCAGAGCATGGCCCAGGATGTCCACGGCGGGAACATGGTTGAAGGCACGTATGCCGGAGAACGGGGTCCTCTGTTCAGGCTGGCGGTCGTTACCGCGCTTTTGTCGGTGGTGACGCTGGGCATTTACCGGTTCTGGGCCAAGACGCGCATTCGGAGATATATCTGGTCGTCGGTCAGCGGCGGGCGCGATGCGTTCGAATATGCCGGCACGGGGATGGAAAAGCTGTTGGGGTTCCTCGTCGCGATCGTAGTGCTGGCGGTGTATCTGGGCATTGTCCAGATGATCCTGTTCTATTTCGGCCTGACGCTGTTTACCGAACCGCAAACGCCGGAGCAGATGCTGATGCAGATGGCGGCGATTTACATCACCGTGCTGGCGGTGGTGCCACTGATATTCTTCGCGCAGTATCGCGCACGGCGCTACAAGCTGGCTCGCACGCGCTGGCGCGGGGTGCGGTTTGGCATGGAAAAGGGCGGCTGGGGCTATGCCCTGCGGGCGATGGGGCATTGGGTGCTGACCTTGCTGACGCTCGGTATCCTGTTGCCCCGGCAGACCTTCTGGCTGGAAAAATACATGACCGACCGGAGCTGGTACGGCGATGCGCAGTTCCATCAGCAGGGCCGGTGGACCGGCCTCTATCCGGCGGCGCGGAATCTGTTCCTTGCCATCGCGATCCTGCTGGGCGGCGAACTGGTGGCGGTGATTGCCGACTCGGCCGTTCTGGCGGGGGCGGTGGCGCTGGTCGGATCGGTGTGGTTCATGATCGGGATCGTGTCTTACCGGGTGAACGCCTTTCGTTACCTGACGGCGAACAAGTTTCTCGATGGCGGCATCGGATTCGAGGCGCAGCCGGAAACCGTGAACGTCGTGTCCACGGTCCTTCTGGGCGGCCTGATGGTGGGCGTGTTGAGCGCGCTGATTTTCGGCGGGCTGGGTCTGGCGATGGTCGCGGTGATGGCCCCGGCCTCGATGATGGGGGAAGGGGCGGTGTTCCTGGGCGGCCTGGTGGTGGCGGGGCTGTATATTCTGGCGCTAGCGGTTTCGGGGTCTTTGGTTCTGGTGTGGATCATCCAGCCGGTGATCGACCATGTGGCAGGCACGTTCGTCGTGCATAATGCCCAGGGGTTGAACCATATACGTCAGCGCGCCCATGACAGCGGCGCGGATGCCGAAGGCTTTGCCGATGCGCTGGATGTCGGCGGCGCCATCTGATGGCAGGTGTCGCGGGGGTCTATTTCGACGGTGTGACAGCCGGTCGTCACGGTGTCCAAGTGGTGCTGGACGAGGCTGGCGGTGCACTGGTTTTCGATGGCCCGACGCTGGAGGAGGGGCCGCTGCGCTGGCCGCTCGCGCGGTTGCGCCGTCTGAGCGATCAGGCCCGTGACACCGGCCTGACATTGACCCTGCATGCCGACACCGAAGACGAAAGCCCGCGCGATCCTGCACGGCTGAGAGTGAACGAGCCGGGGATGATTGCCCGCCTGCGCGATATCTGCCCCGATCTGGACAGGCGCGATGTTCATAAGGGAACGTATCGCAAGCTTGCGTTGCGCGCGGGGCTGGCCGTGGTTGCGGTGGTGCTGATGCTGTTCGTGATCCTGCCGCGCATGGCCGATACGCTGGCCACGCTGATCCCGGTCGAGCGTGAGATCGCCTTTGGCAAGACGGTTGTCGCACAGATGGAACGCGCGCTGGGGGCGGCGGATATGGGGGCGTTGCGGTGCACAGCCCCCGAGGGGCGCGCGGCGCTGGACGCCATGCTGACCCGTCTGAGCGGGGGGCAGGCGCTGCTATACGATCTCGAGGTGCAGGTGTTCGACCACAAGATGGTCAACGCCTTCGCTGCGCCGGGCGGGCAGATCGTGGTGATGCGCGGCTTGTTGGACACCGCGACCGGCCCGGATGCCGTGGCGTCCGTTCTGGCGCATGAGATCGGCCATGTGGAAGAGCGCGACGCGACGCGCCACGCCCTGCGCGCCGCCGGATCGGCGGGGCTTTTGTCGATGGTGCTGGGCGATGTGACGGGTGGAACGCTGGCCGTGTTTCTGGGCGAGCGGCTGATTCAGTCGGGCTATACCCGCGAGGCCGAGATGCGCGCCGACCGCTTTGCGCTGGACATGCTGAACGCTGCGGAGGTGAACAGCGAGGGCATGGCGGCGTTCTTCGATCATCTGCACGAGATGGAGGGCGGCAGGGGGCATCTGGCCGAATATTTTTCGACCCATCCCGCCAGCGAAACCCGCGCCGAACAGGCCCGCGCCAACGCCGAGGCGCAGGACGGCACCCGCCCGGTGTTGAGCGAGGCGGAGTGGCAGGCGCTGAAGGGGATTTGCGGGTAATTTGCGGGTCAGGTCGCGGGTGACATGGCTCCGGAAGTTGCCGTTGTCATCGGCTCGGCCTCGAGCCAGACTCCGCCTTCGGGGCGCAGGGTCAGGATCATCACCGGGTCGGGATCGCGCCCGGCGACGGGGGTGAAGCGGAAGCGCGACAGAAGCGTTGCCAGCACGATCACCGCCTCCTGAATTGCGAAACTGGCGCCGATGCAGATACGCGGCCCGTCCCCGAACGGCAGGAACGCATAGCGCGGGATCGCCTTGCGGTCGGCAAAGCGCTCGGGGCGGAAGGCGTCGGGATCGTCCCAGAGCAGGTGATTGCGGTGCAGCGCGTAGATCGGGATCATCACCGTGTCGCCCTTGTGCACCTCGCGCCCGCATAGCGTATCCTCGGCCATTGCGGTGCGCGAAATGATCCCCGCCGGGGGATAGAGGCGCAGCGCTTCGTCGATGATCTGGCGGATCAGGGGCAGGTGTTCGATATCCCCGGCAGTGGCGGCGCGGCCCTGCAGCACCTCTTGCGCCTGGGTGCGGGCGTGGTCCTGAACACGTTGGTCGAACGCGCAGAGATAGAGCGCCCAGCCCAGCGAAAGCGCCGTGGTTTCATGGCCCGCGACGATGAAGGTCAGCAGGTTGTCGCGCAGCTCGGCGGTGTTCATCCGGCGTTCGGTTTCGGGGTCTTCGCCGTCGAGCAGAAGGTCCAGCAGGTCGGGCACGCCTTGGGGGCCGCGGGCGCGGCGGGCCTCGACCGCCTGATCGGCGATGCGTTTCATCTGGTTCACGGCGCCGCCGGACATGATCCGCCCCGGACGCGGCACCCAGTCGGGGAGACCCAGAATGTCGAAAAGCGATATCTTGCCCGCCTCGCCGATATAGTCGTTGATCGCGTTGTGCACGGCGCCCGCGTCGAAACTGCCATCGCCGGAAAAGGTGACATCCGAGATCACGTCGAAGGTGGTGCGCACCATGTCTTCGGCCATGTCGATGGCGCGCGGCCCGGCGGCGGCGATGCGTTCGCAGCTGCGTTCGGCGGCGGCGGTCATGACCGGGCCGAGATTCATCACGTTGCGATGGGAAAACACCGGGGCGGCGGCGCGGCGTTGCCAGCGCCAGTGCGCGCCTTCGGCGATAAAGAGCGAGTCGCCGATCGCGGGGCGCAACAGGTTCTTGGTGACCAGGGACTTGGGGTAGATATCGAGCTGTTCCAGCAGCATCCGGCGGATCGCCTCGGGGTCCATGACCATGTGCCAGCGTTTTCCGGTGCGTCCCGACACCATCGGCTGGCGCGTGGCAATTTCGGGAATGATGCTGAGCAGGTTGCGCCGCGATGCCTGAAGGCTGGCCCAGATGCCCATCGGGCGGGTCACCAGCGGAACGCGAACGGGGGATGTGGCGGATGTCATGGGGGCCTCATCGATTGCTCTGTTCGATATAGGCGGAGTGGAGCGTCAGGACAAATGATTGCGCGCAACCCTGCGCTGCGGTATCCGGGCGCAACGGATATCCTGAGGGGGAGCCCATGTTGCGTTACATTGCCTTGCTGGCCGCCGGCCTGATGCTGGCCGCCTGCACCAATCCCAACGATCTTGACGAAAAGCCCGCATACCTGGGTGATTTTCACCTGGGTCACAACGTGGTGGTCGCGCCGAACCTGACCAGGGGGCCGGTTTCGCGCGAAGCCAGCAAGGAAGAATGGGTCGAGGCGATGACCAGGGCGATCGACGAACGCTTTGGGCGCTACGAGGGCGACCGGCTGTATCATCTTGGAATCAGCGTGGAAGGCTATGTTCTGGCGATGCCGGGGATTCCGGTGGTGGCCTCGCCGAAATCGGCGCTGATCCTGAACGTGACCGTCTGGGACGATGCAAAACAGCAGAAGCTGAACGAAAAGCCCGAGCAGATCACCGTGGTCGAAACTCTGTCGGGCAGCACCTGGGTCGGGTCGGGGCTGACGCAATCCAAGCAGCAGCAGATGCGAAACCTCAGCCGCAATGCCGCCAAGCTGATCCAGAACTGGCTGGTGCGCGAGAATGCCGCCAATGACTGGTTCGAAAGCGGCGAGGCCGCGACCGGCCAAGCGCAGGCCGCAGCCCGAGCGCTGGACGAGAGCGCCAAAGCGGCGGTGGAGGCCGCAGAAGGTGGCGAGGCGGAAACACCCCCGGCCGAGTAAGCGGCCACCCTGCATGAATGGGTTGATTTTCCCTGCGCAAGACAATAAATGCCGCGCGGAGTATCTAACGGGCGATTTCCGCCCCCCAACTGAACAAGGCGCCCTGAGACATGGCAAAGGAAAAGTTTGACCGTTCGAAACCGCACGTGAACATCGGTACGATTGGTCACGTTGACCACGGCAAGACGACGCTGACGGCGGCGATCACGAAGTATTTCGGTGATTTCCGTGCGTATGACCAGATTGACGGTGCGCCGG